>JAKFCL010000301.1:0-10732 GCA_036676665.1 Arenimonas sp.
ACGACGTTGACGAACACGTCCTGGTCGCCGGTGACGACGCCGCCGTGCCGGTGCAGCACGGCCAGCAGCATCGCCAGCCGGTTCTGTTCCAGGCCGAGCGCGACGCGGCGCGGATTGGACAGCGGCGACGCATCGACGAGCGCCTGCACCTCCACCAGCAGCGGCCGCGTGCCCTCGCGCGTGACCATCACCGCGCTGCCCGGCTGCGCCGTGCTCGAGCCGGACAGGAAGATCGCCGACGGGTTCGGCACCTCGCGCAGGCCCTTGTCGCCCATCGCGAACACGCCGAGTTCGTTGACCGCGCCGAAGCGGTTCTTGAACGCGCGCAGCACCCGGAAGCGGCTGCCGGATTCGCCCTCGAAATACAGCACCGCGTCGACCATGTGTTCGAGCACGCGCGGGCCGGCGATGCCGCCTTCCTTGGTGACATGGCCGACCAGGAACACGGACGTGCCGGTCTCCTTCGCGAAGCGCACCAGCCGCGCGGCGCTCTCGCGCACCTGGCTCACCGAACCGGGGGCGGCGGTCAGCAGCTCGCTCCACAGGGTCTGGATCGAATCGGCGACCAGCAGCCTCGGCGCCGGCCGCGCCGCCGCGGCCAGCGCCAGGATCTTCTCGACGCAGGTCTCGGCCAGCGCATGCAGGTTCTCCAGCGGCAGACCGAGCCGCTGCGCGCGCCCGGCCACCTGCGCCAGCGATTCCTCGCCGGTGACGTACAGCGCCTGCACGTCCGCCGACATCAGGGCGAGGGCCTGCAGCAGCAGTGTCGACTTGCCGATGCCCGGGTCGCCGCCGACCAGCACGACCGACCCCTCGACCAGGCCACCGCCGAGCACGCGGTCGAGTTCGCCGATGGTCGTCGACACCCGCACCTCGGCGTCCTGGCTGACGTCCTTGAGCGCGACGACGCCGGCCGCTTCCGGCCGCCCGGCCCAGCTGCCCTGGCGGGCCGGGCCGGCGCCGCCGCCCTTGCCGGCGCTGGCCGGCTCGATGACGAACTCGCTCATCGTGTTCCAGGCCCCGCATTCGCCGCACTGGCCCTGCCATTTGCTGGAGGAATCGCCGCATTCGCTGCAGACGTAGGCGGTCTTGGCCTTGGCCATGGGGCTCCGGGGGCGGGAAGGGAATCGGTCGACAGGTTAGCCCAGGGGCGTCTCAGTCCCTGAGCCGGGAGGCCGGCAGGCTGGGGTCGGAAAACCACTGGCCGGCGACAGGAATACCACATATATTTGTGCCATGCCCAGCCTGACCGACCGCCAGCAGTCCATCCTCGACTTCATCGCCGCCCAGGTCGGCGCCCACGGCATGCCGCCGACACTGGCCGAGATCGCCCGCGAGTTCGGCTTCCGCCAGCCGCGTTCGGCGCAGGCACACCTGCAGGCGCTCGAGGCCAAGGGCGTGCTGACGCTGCTGCCCGGCAAGTCGCGCGGGATCCGGCTGGCGACGCCGCCGGTGCCGGCGTCGTCGCTGGAGCTGCCGGTGCTGGGCCGGGTCGCCGCCGGCGAGCCGATCGGCGATGCCGAGTTCGAGGGCCATCTGCTGCTCGACCGCGCGCTGTTCTTCCCGCGCCCCGACTACCTGCTGCGGGTGAAGGGCGACTCGATGCGCGACGACGGCATCTTCGACGGCGACCTGATCGCCGTGCACCGCACGCCCGACGCCGACGACAACCAGATCGTCGTCGCCCGCCTCGACGGCGAGCTGACGGTGAAACGCCTGAAGCGGCGCAAGGACCGCATCACCCTGCTGCCGCGCAATCCCGACCACGCGCCGATCGAGGTGCCGCCCGGCACCGTGTTCGCGATCGAGGGCGTGTACTGCGGCCTGCTGCGGCGGGGCTGAGATGGCCGCCGTCGTCTCCCTCGATACGCTGCTGGCCGACCGCCGGCTCTGGCGCGGCCAGCCCGCCGCGCCGGCAGCCGCGCGCGAGCCCACCGGCCATGCCGCGCTCGATGCCGTGCTGCCCGGCGGCGGCTGGCCGGAAGCGGCGCTGACCGAACTGCTGATCGCCGCCGACGGCATCGGCGAGATCAGCCTGCTGCTGCCGACGCTGGCGCGGCTCACCCGCGCGGGCCGGCCGGTGGTGTGGGTCGATCCGCCGTACCGGCCGTACGCGCCGGCGCTGGCGCGGGCCGGCGTCGAGCTGGCGAAGCTGCACATCGTCGAAACCGGTGGCGGCGAAAGCGCGTGGGCGATCGAACAATGCCTGCGCAGCCAGGCCTGCGGCGCCGTGCTCGGCTGGCCGCTGCGCGCCGACGACCGCACGCTGCGGCGGCTGCAGGTGGCGGCCGAAACCGGGCAGGCGCTCGGCTTCGTGTTCCGGCCGCTGGCGGCGGCGCGCAATGCGTCGCCGGCGGCGCTGCGCCTGCAGCTCGAGGCCGGGCGGATCCAGGTGCTCAAGTGCCGCGGCGGCCTCGCCCCGGCCGATGCGTTGCCGCTCGCCACCGCCGCGCTGCACTGAAGGCCACCGATGCTCTGGGCCGCCCTGCACCTGCCGCAGCGATCCCTCGACGCCGCCCTCCGGCGCCAGGCCGATCCGCACGCGCCGCTGCTGCTGGCCACCGGGCCGGCGCAGCGGCGCGTGGTGGCGCTGGCGAATGCCGGTGCCGGCGCCGCCGGCGTGCATCCGGGCCAGGCGCTGGCGGCGGCGCAGGCGCTGTGCCCGCGGGTGGCCGTGCTGCCGCTGGACGAGGACGAAGCCACGCGCCTGCTCGGGCTGGTCGCGGCGTGGGCCTATCGCTATTCGGGCCAGGTCTGCAGCGATGGGCGCGACACCGTGTGGCTGGAGATCGGCGGCAGCCTGGCGCTGTTCGGGCCGTGGCCGGCGTTCGAACGGGCGCTTCGCGACGACCTGCGCGGCCTCGGCCTGCGCCACGCGCTGGCGGTGGCGCCGACGCTGCTGGGGGCGCAGGCACTGGCGCGGCACCAGGACGGCCTGGCGGTGACCGATCCGGAGATCCTGCGCCGCGTGCTGGCGTCGCTGCCGCTGGACTGCGCGCCATTCGACGACGACCACGCCGCGGCGCTGGCCGGCATGGGCGTGCGCCGGCTGCGGCAGTTGTTCGCGCTGCCGCGCGCCGGGCTGCAGCGGCGCTTCGGCGCCGATTTCCTCGACATGCTCGACCGGCTGACCGGCGACGCCCCCGACCTGCGCGAGTACTGGCAGCCGCCGGACCGCTTCGAGGCGCGGTTCGAGTTCGACGACGAGATCCGCTACAGCACCGGCCTGCTGTTCCCGCTGCGCCGCCTGCTCGGCGACCTCGCCGCGTACCTGTCGGGTCGCGACGGCGGCGTGCAGCGGTTCGAGCTGGTGTTCGAACACGACCTGCGGCCGCCGAGCACGCAGGTCGTCGGCCTGCTGCAGCCCGAGCGCGACGCCGCGCGGTTGTTCGACCTCGCGAAGCTGACGCTGGAACGGCAGGCGGTGCCGGCGCCGGTGCGGGCGCTGGGCCTGCGCGCCAGCGAACTGCCGCCGTTCGTGCCGTCCGGGCGCGACCTGTTCGAGGCGCGCCCGGCCAGCGCGCTCGACTGGCCGGCGCTGCAGGCGCGGCTGCAGGCCCGGCTCGGCGACGGCGCGGTGCACCAGCTGGCGCCGCATGCCGACCCGCGCCCGGAACATGCGCAGAAACAGGTGCGCCCGTGGCGCGGAAAATACGCTGCGCCGGCGCCGCTGCCGCGGCCGGCGTGGCTGCTGGCGCGGCCGATCCCGCTGCGCGAACGGCAGCCGCGCGTGCTGGCCGGGCCCGAACGCATCGAGTCGGGCTGGTGGGACGGCGGCGACGTGCGCCGCGACTATTACGTCGTGCAGACCGCCGCCGGCCAGCGCGCGTGGGTGTTCTGCCCGGCCGGACAGCTCGGCGACTTCATGCTGCACGGCTGGTTCGCGTGAGCCAGGAAGACCTCCCGCCCTACGCGGAACTGCACTGCCTGAGCCACTTCAGCTTCGGCCGCGGCGCGTCGAGCGCGCTGGAACTGTTCGAGCGGGCGAAGCAGCAGGGGTACGCCGCGCTGGCGATCACCGACGAATGCACGCTGGCCGGCATCGTGCGGGCGCTGGAGGCGTCGCGGAAGACCGGCCTGCCGCTGATCACCGGCAGCGAGTTCGTGCTCGACGACGGCCTGAAGCTGGTGCTGCTGGTCGAACACGCCGCCGGTTACCGGAACCTGTGCCGCTTGATCACCCTCGCCCGCCGCCGCAGCGCGAAAGGCGAATACCGGATCGGCCGCGGCGATTTCGCCGGCGCACCGGACGATCCGGCCGATCCGCTCGACGGTCTGCTGGCGCTGTGGATCCCCGGCCGCGATCCCGACCCGGCGCAGGGCGCGTGGGTGCGCGGGCATTTCCCGCAGCGCGCCTGGCTGGCCGTGGAACTGCATCGCGGCCCCGACGACGGCGCGCGGCTGGCGGCGCTGCAGGCGCTGGCCGCGCGGCTCGGGCTGCCGGCGGTGGCCAGCGGCGACGTGCACATGCACCGGCGCAGCCGCCGCGCGCTGCAGGACGTGCTGACCGCGACCCGGCACCGCGCCCCGGTCGCCGATGCCGGCGCGCACCTGTTTCCCAACGGCGAACGCCACCTGCGCACGCGCCGCGCGCTGGCGGCGATCCATCCGCGCGCGCTGCTCGAGGAAGCCGCGCGCCTCGCCGCGCGCTGCCGTTTCGACCTGGGCGCGCTGAAATACGACTACCCGCAGGAACTGGTGCCCGCCGGCCACACGCCGACGACGTGGCTGCGCGAACTGACGCTGCGCGGCCTGCAGCGGCGCTGGCCCGCCGGCACGCCGGCGGCGGTGCGCACGCAGGTGGAGGCCGAGCTCGCGCTGGTCGCCGAGCTGCGCTACGAAGCGTTCTTCCTCACCGTCGAAGACATCGTCCGCTTCGCCCGCAGCCGCGGCATCCTCTGCCAGGGCCGCGGTTCGGCGGCCAATTCGGCGGTGTGCTTCGCGCTGGGCATCACCGAGGTCGATCCGTCGCGGATGAACCTGCTGTTCGGCCGCTTCCTGTCGAAGGAGCGCAACGAGCCGCCCGACATCGACGTCGACTTCGAGCACGAACGGCGCGAGGAGGTGATCCAGTACCTCTACCGCAAGTACGGCCGCGACCGCGCCGCGCTGGCCGCCACGGTGATCTGCTACCGGGGGAAAAGCGCCGTGCGCGACGTCGCCCGCGCGCTCGGGCTGCCGCCGGACCAGATCGACCAGCTCAGCCGGGTGTTCTCGTGGTGGGACGGCGACGCCGACCTCGACGAGCGCCTGCGCGAACGCGGCTTCGACCCCGACAGCCCGGTCCTGCGCCGGGTGCTGGCACTGACCGCCGAACTGCTGGACGCACCGCGGCACCTGAGCCAGCACGTCGGCGGCTTCGTGATCTCCGGCGAGCCGCTGCACCATCTGGTCCCGGTGCAGAACGCGGCGATGCCCGACCGCACGATCATCGAATGGGACAAGGACGACCTGGAAACGCTCGGCCTGCTGAAGGTCGACTGCCTCGCGCTCGGCATGCTGACCGCGGTGGGAAAATGCCTGGCGCTGCTGCGCGCGCACCGCGGCCGCGACCTCACGCCGGCGACGATCCCCGCCGACGACGCGCCGACGTTCGCGATGATCCAGAAGGCCGACACGATCGGGGTGTTCCAGATCGAGTCGCGCGCGCAGATGGCGATGCTGCCGCGGCTGAAGCCGGCGAACTTCTACGACCTGGTGATCCAGGTGGCGATCGTGCGGCCGGGGCCGATCCAGGGCGACATGGTGCATCCGTACCTGATGCGCCGGCAGGGCAAGGAACCCGTCGACTACCCGGCCGACAAGCTGCGCGCGGTGCTCGAGCGCACGCTCGGCATCCCGCTGTTCCAGGAACAGGTGATGCAGCTGGCGATCGTCGCCGCCGGCTTCACCGCGGGCGAGGCCGACGAGCTGCGGCGCGGCATGGCGGCGTGGAAACGCCGCGGCGGGCTGGAGATGTTCCGCGAGAGACTGTTCGCCGGCATGGCGGCCAACGGTTACGAGGCGGCGTTCGCGGCGCGCATCTTCGAGCAGATCAAGGGCTTCGCCGACTACGGGTTCCCGGAATCGCACGCGGCCAGCTTCGCGCTGGTCACGTACGTCAGCTGCTGGCTCAAATGCCACGAGCCGGCGGCGTTCCTGTGCGCGCTGATGAACTCGCAACCGCTCGGGTTCTACAGCAACAGCCAGCTGGTGCAGGACGCGCGCCGGCACGGCATCGCGGTGCGCCCGGTCGACGTGCGCTTCAGCGGCTGGGACAACACGCTCGAGCCGTGGCCGGGCGAACCGGCGAAGCAGCCGGCGATGCGGATGGGGCTGCGCGAGATCGCCGGGCTCGCGCGCGCCGCCGGTGAACGCCTCGTCGCGGCGCGCGCGGCGGCGGCGTTCGCCGACGTCGCCGACCTGTGCCATCGCGCCGATCTCGACGAACGTGCGCGTGCCCTGCTGGCCGAAGCCGGTGCGCTGAAGGGCCTGGCCGGGCACCGGCATCGCGCGCGCTGGGCGATCGGCGGCGTCGAGGCGCAGCTGCCGCTGTTCGCCGGCTCGCCGCGCGAGGACGCGGTGGTGCTGCCGGTGCCCAGCGCGGGCGACGACCTGCTGGCCGACTACGCCCGTACCGGCCTGACGCTCGGCGCGCATCCGCTGCAGCTGCTGCGCCGGCAGCTGCAGGCACGCCGCTACCGGCGCACGCGCGACCTGGCCGGGCTGCCGCACGGCACGCCGGTGCGCGTCGCCGGCCTGGTCACCGGCCGGCAGCGGCCGCAGACCGCCACCGGCGTCACCTTCGTCACGCTCGAGGACGAGGACGGCATGGTGAACGTCGTGGTGTGGCGCGACCTGGGCGAACGCCAGCGCCGCGTGCTGGTGGAATCGCAGCTGATGGGCGTCGAGGGGCGGCTGGAAACCCAGGACGGCGTGACCCACCTGATCGCGAGGAGGCTGCACGACGAGAGCTCGCTGGCGCCGGAGCTGCATGCGCCGTCGCGCGATTTCCGCTGACAGCCCGCCCTAGACAGGCGTCCGGTCCAACGCCAGTTCGTGCCGGTCGATCGGCAGGAACCCGTCGTCGCCCGAATAATCCCAGCGCTCGACCACCGCCTGGCCGTCGTCGGCGCTGTAGTCGACGAAATTCACCGAGTTCACCGCTTCCAGGCGGATGCGCGCCGACACCGCGGTGCCGGCCTGGGCGCACCACGCCCGCCGCGGCAGGTCGGGGAACGTGAGCGACAGTGGCCGCACGAACGGCAGGTGGATATGCCCGCCGAGCACCAGGTCGACGCCGGCCGCGACCCACGCGCGCACGGCCGCTTCGCGCCCGCGCAGCAGGTTGTTCTGGTTGCGGTCGGGCGGGAGGTCGACCGGCTGGTGCGTCACCACGACCCGCAGCTGGCCGAGCCTGGCCTGCCGCAGCCGTGCCGACACGGCCTCGACCTGCGCGCGCGACACCTCGCCGTGCTTGTGCCGCCATGCGCGCGTCGTGGTGACGCCGATCACGAGCATGTCGTCGGTGTCGCGTACCGGCGCGAAGTCGTCGCCGAAACAGCGGCGGAATTCCCGGTAGGGCGAGAACAGGCGGGTGGCGATGTCGTACAGCGGGATGTCGTGGTTGCCCGGCAGCACCAGCCACGCACCGATCGACAGGCGCTCGCAGAAACGTTTCGCGGCGTCGAACTGCGCCCGCCGCGCGCGCTGGGTGATGTCGCCCGAAAGCACCAGCAGGTCCGGCCGGCGCCGGTGCGACAGGTTCACCAGCGCCTCCACGACTTCCGGCCGCTCGGTGCCGAAATGCGGGTCCGACACCTGCATCAGCACCGTCATGCGACGTCCGCCCGGTCTTCCGGCGCCGGCCGCATCAGCCACAGCGGGTCGGGCGACACGTCGAACACCAGCGGCGAGTCGAGCCACAGCACCTCGCCGTCGATCGCCACCTTGATCCGGCGGCGCCCGCGCGGCGCGACGGTGAGCCGGCGGAACGGGAAACTGACGACGTTGTCCGCCTCGCCAAGCCGGCCCAGCGCGCCGCGCAGGGCCAGCAGGAACATCGCCGCCGTGCCGGCCGGCTTCACCATCACGCCTGCCAGCCGGCCTTCGCCGGGCGCCTCGTCGATGCCGATGCGACGCAGCTGCAACAGGTTGTTGCCGACGAACAGCGTCGGCGTGCGCACGCTGCGGCGCACGTCCTGCGATTCGATCTCCAGGCGCAGCGGCTCGGGTTCGCGCAGCAGGGTCTTCAGGCCCGACCAGATCGCGCCGCCGCGGCTGCGGCCGTGTTCGGCCTTGAAGGCCTCACGGTCCTCGAGCAGCTGCGGGTACAGCCCGAGGCTGGCGTTCACCAGGAACGCGCGACCGTTCACGCGGCCGACCTGCACCGGTTCGAGGGTCGCGTTCAGCAGGGCGCGGGTCGCCTCGGCGATGTCCTGCGGCAGCCCGTGTTCGCGGCCGAACAGGTTGAACGTGCCCTGGGGCAGCGCCGCATACGCGAGTCCGTTCGCGATGGCCCCGGCGGCCACCGCGCTCAGCGTGCCGTCGCCGCCGGCGGCCACCACCACCCCGCCCTGCGCCTTCGCCGCGCGCACGGCATTGGCGACGGTCGCGTCCAGCAGGTCGGGATCGTCGACGCGCAGCAGCTGGTGCCGGCGGCCGGCCTCGACGAGGATCGAGTTGATCGTCGCGCACGCGGCATCGGTGTCGGCGCGGCCGGAGCCGGCATTGATCACGATGAAGAGGGGCGCGTCCGGCGACGGCCGGGGCCCGGTGGCGGAAGGGGAGGTCATGGCGGGCACGGTAGCCGCCCCGCCGTGTGCGCCCCATCAATGCCGGGTGCGACGGGCGGCGATCGACTACGATGCAGGCAGTCCGCGCTTCGGCGCCTTCACATGCCTCGCCGCCGCCGGTTGCAGGCCCCCACCGGAACGCCGTGATGAACGAGATCGACAACCGCGCCCGGCTTTCAGCGCTGGCGACCTGGCTGAATGCCCACCGCGCCGACATCCTGGCACGCTGGCGTGCGGCCGTGGAAAACGATCCCGAACTGACCATCGTCTCTTCCCTGACCCGACTGCAGTTCAACGACCACATCCCTGGCGTGCTGGACGTGCTGGAGGGCAAGCTGCGGGCGTGGCCCGCCGACGACAGCGCGCGCACGGCCGAAAAGGAACGGACCCAGGTGACCGGCCACGGCCTCGAGCGCTGGCAGCAGGGGTACCAGTTGCGCGAGCTCACGCGCGAGTGGGCGCACCTGCAGTCGGTCACTTCCGATGCGCTGGAAGATTACGCCGACACCAACCCCGACGGCGCGGAAGACGTCATGCGCGTGGCCCGCAGAGTCCTGTCGCGACTGTGCTGGAACGGCGTCAGCGACAGCAGCACCCAGTACTGGCGGCTGCACCAGGCCGAAGCCGCGGGCCACGTCCGCGATCTCGAACGGGCATTGGCGACACTGAACGAACTCGACCGCGCCCGCGCCACGGCGTGGCACGAGGCGGCCCACGACCTGCGCGGCAGCGTCTCGGTGGTCACCACCGCCTCGGCGGTCCTCGAGAGGCCCGGCGTGCCCGAACCCATGCGGGAAAAATCGCTGGATCTGGTCAAGCGCGGCGTGTCGTCGCTGCACGAGATGCTCAACGACCTGATGGCGCTGGCACGACTGGAAGCCGGGCAGGAACAGCGTGTCATCGCACCCTTCGATGCCGGCGTGCTGCTCGGGGATTTCTGCAACACGTCGATGCCTCTTGCCGATGCGCAGGGCCTGTACCTGAAGGTCGAGGGGCCGTCGGCGATGCCGGTCTACGGCGACCGCGCGAAGGTCCGGCGCATCCTGCAGAACCTGCTGCTCAACGCGCTCAAGTACACCCGCCGCGGCGGCGTGCGTGTCATCTGGGGCGCGGTTCCGGGCGACGAGACCAACAACTGGATGTTCTGCGTGCAGGACACCGGCCCCGGACTGGTGAAGGGGCCGGCGGCACCGCTGGCGCAGGCGCTGCACGAGGCCACCGTCACCACCCACGAAGGCCAGGAGCTGCGCGGTGAAACCGACGACCACGTGGCGCCGGCACCGACGCTGACGTCGCAGACCTCGCCGCTGGCGCCGCACCAGCAGCCCGGCGAGGGCGTCGGCCTGTCGATCGTCAAGCGCCTGTGCGAGCTGCTCGACGCCAGCCTGGAGCTGGAAACCAGCCCCGGTGAGGGTTCGACCTTCCGGGTGACCCTGCCCTGCCGTTACGAGCCGGCGCCGGTCCACAGCGAAAAACCGCTGCCCTAGCCGCGGCACGAGCGTGGCGGGACGTTCATCCACGGCCCGGTAGGCTGCCCGCATGACCCTGCCCGATCCCCAGGGCGCCGCCCGCCGGCGCCAGCTCGTCCGCGTCGCCGCCGTTGCCGGCGCCGTCGCGCTCGCGGCCGTGGTGCTCGTGTTCGCCACGCGGGCACCGGCCGCGTCGCCGCGCGCGGAGGACAAGACGTACGACGTCGCCTACAGCGTCGGATTCCTGCCCGAGGAAGGCCAGGCAGCGGTGACGATCACCGTCGAACCGGGCACCGGCGAAGTGCGGCAGCTGCGGCTGCGGATGCCGCCCGCGCGTTATCCCGCCGTCACCGGCGACGGCACGGTCGTGCGCGAGGGTGACGTCGTGGTCTGGACGCCGGAACGCGGCCGCGCCCAGGCGCTGCGCTATCGCGTCGTCATCGACGATCGCCGGGCCGGCGGTGCATTCGACGCCCGCATGGGGCGCGA
>JAKFCL010000302.1:0-3399 GCA_036676665.1 Arenimonas sp.
ACGTCCAGCCGGCCTTCGCGTTCGGACTGCACGAACATGCGCTGGAAGCGGGTGCCGCCCTCGTCGATCGCGCCGACGTACAGGATGCCGCCGCGACCCGGCAGCTCCATGAAACGCCCGGCCTCCAGGCCGGCGATCAGGAACGAGCGGTTCGCCGTCTCGACCATGTCGCGGGCGATCCGCGCGCCGGCCGGAGCCAGCCAGATCGAGGCCGCCGCGACGACGAACACGACCGGAACGACCACCAGCGCCAGCGGCCGCCAGAGCTGCTGCGGTCCGAGGCCGACCGAGGCCAGCACCGCCATTTCGCTGTCGCCGTACAGCCGTCCCACCGCCAGCAGCAGCCCGACGAACAGCGCCAGCGGCAGCAGGATCGGCAGCACCTGGATCGAGCGCAGCCCCAGCTGCGACAGCAGCAGCGCCGCGGGCACCTTGCCGCGGGCGATCTCGCTCATCAGGTCCACCAGCAGTCCGCCCAGGCCCACCAGCACCAGCACCACCGCGACGGCGGCGACACTCAGGGCGAACTGTCGCAGCAGATGTCTTTCGATCAGCAGCATCGGGGGTCGGGGCCTGGGCAGGGAGGGCTTGCTAGAATCGTCCGGTACGGCCGGTGTTCGCCCCGTGTGGGCGGCAACGGCTCCGAATTCACGACAGATTGTACGGAACTATCCCCATGGCCCTCGAATTCCGCCTGAACCGCCCCGACCCCGCCACCGCCGAAACCGGCTGCGTCGTGGTAGGCCTCTTCGCCGACGGCACCCTGCCGGGTGCCGCCGCGGCGATCGACCAGGCCAGCGGCGGGCGGCTCGCGGCGCTGGTGGCGCGCGGCGATGTCAGCGGCAAGACCGGCCGCACGCAGCTGCTGCACGACCTGCCCGGCATCACCGCGCCGCGCGTGCTGGCGGTCGGCCTGGGCGAGCAGGCGAAATTCGCGGTTCCGCAGTACCTCAAGGCGGTGGCCGACGCCGTCCGCGCCCTGCGCACCGGGCCGGCACGCGACGCCCTGCTGACGCTGACCGAGCTGCCGGTGGCCGGCCGCGACGCCGCGTGGGCGCTGCGGCAGGCGGCGATCGCCGCCGACCATGCCGCCTACACCTACACCACCACCGTCAGCCGAAAGCCCAACGGCGACGGCCTGAAGACCCTCGTGCTGTCGGGCGAGGCGGCGCTGGCGGGCGAGTTCGAGCGCGGCGTGGCGATCGCCGCCGGCGTCGAACTGGCCCGCGAACTGGGCAACCTGCCGCCCAACATCTGCAACCCCGGGTACATCGCCGACACCGCGCGGCGCATCGCCGGCGAACATGCCGGCGTCGACGTCGAGGTGCTCGAGCGCGCCGAGATGGAAGCGCTCGGCATGGGCTCGCTGCTCGCGGTCGCGCGCGGTTCGGCCAACCCGCCGCGGCTGGTCGTGCTTCGCTACACCGGCGCCGGCGACGCCCGCCCGTACGCGCTGGTCGGCAAGGGCATCACGTTCGACACCGGCGGCGTCAATCTCAAGGTCCAGGGCGGCATCGAGGAAATGAAGTTCGACATGTGCGGCGCCGCCAGCGTGATCGGTGCCTTCGTCGCCACGGTGAAGATGCGCCTGCCGATCAACCTGGTGATGGTGGTGCCGGCGGTCGAGAACATGCCCGACGCCGACGCCTACCGCCCGAGCGACGTGCTGACCTCGATGTCGGGCAAGACCATCGAGGTCGGCAACACCGATGCCGAGGGCCGCCTGATCCTCTGCGACGCGCTGACGTACGTGCAGCGCTACGAACCCCGGGCCACCGTCGACGTGGCCACGCTGACCGGCGCCTGCGTGATCGCGCTGGGCAAGTTCGCCGCCGGCCTGATGAGCAAGCACGACGACCTGGCCGACGAACTGCTGGCCGCCGGCGAGAACGTGTTCGACCGCGCGTGGCGCCTGCCGCTGTGGGACGAGTACCAGACCCAGCTCGAATCGGCGTTCGCCGACGTCTACAACATCGGCGGCAAGGGCGCCGGTGCGGTCACCGCCGGCTGCTTCCTCGCCCGCTTCACCGAGGGCCAGCGCTGGGCGCATCTGGACATCGCCGGCGTCTCCAACGGCGAAGGCCGCAAGGGCCTGTCCACCGGCCGGCCGGTCGGGCTGCTGACGCAGTGGCTGATCGACCAGGCAGCCGCGCCGACCGCATGAGCGCGAGCGCCGTCTTCTACCTGATCGGCAAGCCGCGCTTCCGCGAGAATCCGCTGCTGCTGGTCTGCGAGCTGGCACGCAAGGCCAGCGACGCCGGCCTGCCGATGCTGGTGCTGTGCGCGTCGGCGGCGCAGGCGGAGGAACTGGACGACCTGCTGTGGTCGTTCGACCCGGACGCCTTCGTGCCGCACCAGATCGTCGGCACCGACGGCGACGACGACGAGGACGACGTGCCGGTGCTGATCGCCGCGCCCGAGCACGACGTGGCGCTGCGGCCGCAGGTACTCAACCTGCGGGACGCCGCGGTGCCCGACGGCTTCGAGCGCGTGCTGGAAGTGGTGCCGGCCGACGATTCGGCGCGCGGGCCGCTGCGCGAGCGCTGGAAGCAGTACCAGGCGCGCGGCCTGGCGGTGTCCAAGCACGACATGTGACGCCGCCGCGCGCCGGATCCGGCGACGCGTCCGTTCAGTCCGCGGTGGCGGATCCGGCGTCGGAAGGCGCGGCCGCGACGCCGGCAGACGCCAGCAGCGCGTCGAACTCGGCCAGGCCGCTCGGCGCGCCGGCGAAGCCTTCGCCGACCTGTACGCCGTCGCGCCGCAGGCGATAACGGCCGCACGCGTAATCCAGCAGCACTTCCCAGGCGTGGCCGTCGGCGCTGTAGGTCAGCGCGTGGCGATACTCCGGGACGCACGCGGCGCCGGCCGTCGCCGGATCGCGCAGCCACGAATCGCCGATCGACTTCGCCAGCCGGTAGTGGCCGATGGAATTCACCGGCGCCCGGACGCGGACGGCGAGCCCGCCGACGCAGTCGCCGGCGCACGCCGCCGCCACCGCATCCTCGGGGAGCGCCAGCGCGACGAACTGGACGTCGTACGCCCGGGCCAGCGCCTGTAGCGCCTGCCGTTCGAGCGTCGGCACGACCGGCGCCCCGTCGGGGCCGTACGCCGGGAAGTCGACGCCCTCGCGCCGCCAGACGTCGGCGACGCCATCGCCTTCGCGCACGATCTCGATTGCCGGCGGCGTTGCCTCGGCGGGCGGCGACACGGCGGCGGGCTCCTCGGCGGACGTCGCGGCGGTGGCGAGGAACAGGCTTGCGGCGAACAGGCATCGGATCGGCATCGGGATTCCTTCAGCGGGTGGCGAGCACGGCTTCCACGGCGTCCGCGTCGCGCGGCACGCCGTCGGTGATGACTTCATGGCCGGCCTTCGTGATCACCACATCGTCCTCGATGCGG
>JAKFCL010000303.1:0-2272 GCA_036676665.1 Arenimonas sp.
GTGCATTACTGGCGCGAGGTGGCCGACGAGGCGCCGATCCCGTTCGCCGAGGTCGTGCGGCACGAGGACGCCCACCTGCTGGTCGCCGACAAGCCGCATTTCCTGCCGGTGATGCCCGGCGGTGCCCATGTGCATGAAACCCTGCTGGGCCGGCTGATCCGCCGCACCGGCAACGCCGCGCTGGTGCCGCTGCACCGCATCGACCGCGACACCGCCGGGCTGGTGCTGTTCTCGACCGACCCGCACAGCCGCGCGGCGTACCAGGCGCTGTTCCGCGAGCGCCGCATCGAGAAGGGCTACGAGGCGATCGCGCCGGCGCTACCGGGCGTCGGGTTCCCCTGCACCCGCACCCGCCGACTCGTCGCCGGCGAGCCGTTCTTCCGCATGCAGGAAGTCGACGGCCCGGCCAACAGCGAGACCCGGATCGACGTGATCGAGCGCGGCGAAAGGATGTGGCGCTATGCACTGACTCCGGTCACCGGCCGCAAGCACCAGCTGCGCGTGCATCTGGCGGCGCTGGGCGCGCCGATCGCCGGCGATGCGCTGTATCCGACGGTGCGGCACCGGGAGGCCGGCGACTGGTCGGCGCCGCTGCAGCTGCTGGCGAAACGGCTGGCATTCGTCGATCCACTGACCGGCGTCGAGCGCCGGTTCGACAGCGGCTTCGTGCTTCCCGGCTGACCCGAGGTCGGCGGCAACCGCCGCGATGAGCATCCATGCCGCGATCGAGATCGGCGGAACGTGGCCCGGCAGAGTCCGGATCGTCGAACTCGAGGACTACGGCCTGCGCGTCGGTTACCTGCGCGAGCTCGAACTCTGGCGCCTGGTCACCGCGCAGCTCGTCCAAGCTGACCTCGGGCGGGCCGGTAGAATCAGGAGTGCGATGCGAATAGCGCGTTGTAGATCATCGATGGGATACAGAGGTTGGTGAATCCATGTCGACAAGGCCGGTGGCGCTGGGGCTGCGCGAAAACGCCGCACAATTCTGGTTGCTGGTGCTGGTCAACGCGTTCGTCGGCGCCATGGTGGGCCTCGAGCGCAGCATCCTGCCCGCGATCGCGGAGCAGGAGTTCCTGCTCGAGGCGCGCTCCGCGATCCTGTCCTTCATCGTCGCCTTCGGCATCGCCAAGGCGCTGACGAACTATTTCGCCGGACGACTTTCCGACCGCTTCGGGCGCCGGCATGTGCTGATCGCAGGCTGGATCACGGCCGCGCCGGTGCCCTTCCTGCTGATGTGGGCGCCCACGTGGGACTGGGTGCTGGCGGCCAATGTCCTGCTCGGCATCAGCCAGGGGCTGACGTGGTCCACCACGGTCATCATGAAGATCGACCTCGTCGGTCCCAGGCAGCGCGGCCTGGCGATGGGGCTGAACGAGTTCGCCGGCTACTTCGCGGTGGCCATAAGTGCGATGGCGACCGGCTGGTTGGCGACACGCTACGGGCTGCGCCCCGAGCCGTTCTACCTGGGCGTGGTCTACGTGGCCGTGGGCCTCGCGTTGTCGGTGTTCGCCGTGCGCGAGACACGGCATTTCGTCGCGCACGAGACCCAGGCTGGCGCCGGTGATCTGCCGATCCTGCCGGCGCCCGGCCACGGCGACATCTTCCGGCGCGTGTCCTTCACCGACCGCAACCTCTCCAGCATCTGCCAGGCCGGCCTGGTCAACAACCTCAACGACGGCGTGGCGTGGGGCCTGTTTCCGCTGGTGTTCGCCGCGGCCGGCGCGAGCCTGGCGCAGATCGGCCTGCTCGCGGCGATCTACCCGGCGGTCTGGGGCCTGACGCAGATCGGCACCGGTGCGCTTTCGGATCGCGTCGGCCGCAAATGGCTCATCGTCTGGGGCATGTGGCTGCAGGCCGTGGGCATCGTCGTGACCGCATCCAGCGACCGCATGGGCGGCTTCATCACCGGCGCGGTGCTGCTCGGCGTCGGCACGGCGATGGTGTATCCGACCCTGCTGGCGGCGATCGGCGATGTCGCGCAGCCGGGCTGGCGGGCGTCCGCCGTGGGGATCTACCGGTTGTGGCGGGATCTCGGCTACGCGGTCGGCGCGGTCATGGCAGGGCTCGCTGCCGACCTCTTCGGACTGCACTGGGCCGTCTATCTGGTCGCGGCGGTGACGTTCCTGTCGGGGCTCGCAGCCGCCTTGCGGATGACCGAGACACTGCACGCCAGGCAATCCTGAGCCTCGCGACCTGGCTCGCGTGAGTCGCGTTGTGCTGGCGAC
The DNA here is from genome assembly GCA_036676665.1 of Arenimonas sp. Classification (GTDB taxonomy): domain Bacteria; phylum Pseudomonadota; class Gammaproteobacteria; order Xanthomonadales; family Xanthomonadaceae; genus Arenimonas. The sequence continues at coordinate 2,226 of JAKFCL010000303.1, forward strand.
GTCCGCTAACGGCCAGGAGCGGACGTTGCCCTGCCACGACGCAATGG
>JAKFCL010000304.1:0-4375 GCA_036676665.1 Arenimonas sp.
TGTACCTGCTGAAATACCACCTGTTCGGCGACGACGCCGGCTACGACCTGCTCGGCGCGTACGGCGGCCTGGTGTATGCGATGCCGGTGATCGGCGGCCTGCTCGCCGACCGTTTTCTCGGCATGCGCAAGGCGGTGGTGCTGGGCGCGGTGCTGCTGGTGCTCGGCCACCTGGGCATGGCGTTCGAGGGCACGGCGGCGACGATGGTCGACGGGGTCGCGGTGCGCGACGAGGGCGCGCTGCAGGTGTTCTACCTGTCGCTGGCGCTGATCATCGTCGGCGTCGGCTTCCTGAAGCCGAACATCTCGACGATCGTCGGAAAGCTCTATCCGCCGAACGACCCGCGCGTGGATTCGGGCTTCACGATCTTCTACGCCGGCATCAACGTCGGCGCGATGCTGTCGAGCCTGGTGTGCGCGTACCTCGGCGAGACGTACGGCTGGAAATGGGGCTTCGGCGCCGCCGGCGTCGGCATGCTGGCGGGCCTGGCGATGTTCCTGTGGGGCCAGAAATACCTCTACGGCCTGGCCGAACCGGCCGAGCCGGCGAAACTCAAGGAACGGATCGGGCCGGTGAACCGCGAGTGGGCGATCTACCTGGGCAGCCTGGCTGGCGTCGCGGTCGTCTGGCAGCTGATCCAGCGCACCTGGACCGTGCACGGGGCGATGCACCTGATCGCGGTGGCGTTCCTGGCGTGGTTCGTTTGGTTCCTGGTGCGCCGCTGCACGAAGGTCGAGCGCGAGCAGATGATCACGCTGGTGCTGCTGATCATCGGCGTGCTGGTGTTCTTCACCCTGTACGAGCAGACCTACGGTTCGTGGGTCACGTTCACCGACCGGCTGCTGACCAAGGACATGTTCGGCATCGGCGAGGCACGGCAGGCGACCGGGCTGCCTTGGTCGCTGTGGGCGCTGGCGGCCAGCCCGCCGCTGATGCTGGCGGCACTGGTGGCGAGCGATCGTGGCAAGGCCGGGGCCGCGCGCGGGATCGTGGCGCTGCTGGTCGCGTCGCTGGTCGCGGCGATCGGCCACGACGTCGTGCTGGTGCCGCAGACCGCCGGCTCGCTGACGTACCTGGGGCCGTTCTTCCTGGTGTTCCTGGCGCCGCTGTTCGCCTGGCTGTGGCCGTGGCTCGAGCGAAAGGGCTGGAGCCCGGGCAAGCCGGCGACGATGGCGCTGGGCCTGGTGATCGCCGGCCTGTCGTTCCTGCCGATGATGGCGGCGGCCGACCTCGCCGGCGCCGGCGCGCTGGCGTCGGTGTGGTGGCTGGTCCTGGCTTACCTGGTGCTGGAAATCGGCGAGATGTGCGTGTCGCCGATCGGCCTGGCGGCGGTCACGCAGCTGTCGGTCGCGCGCGTGGTCGGGCTGATGATGGGCGGCTTCTGGCTCGGCACCGCCTATTCTGAAGTGCTGGCGCAGCAGTTCGGCAAGCTGGCGTCGCTCGACATCCCGGAGGACGGCGTCATCGACATGGCCGTCGCCGCGGCGAAGTACCACGACCTGTTCCAGTTGCTGATGTGGGTCGGCATCGGCACCGGCGTGGTGTACTTCATCCTCGCGCCGCTGATGCGGCGCTGGATGCACGGCGTGCGTTGAGCGGCGCTACTTCGCGGCGAGGTCCGCGAGGGTTTCGGAGACGCCGTCGGTCCAGTCGGGCAGCGCGATGGCGAAATCGCGACGCAGGGCCGACGTGTCGAGCACGGAAAACGCCGGGCGGCGCGCCGGCGTCGGGAAGTCGGCGGAGGAGATCGCCTCGACACGCGGTGCGTTCGCGATCAGCCCGCGCCGGGCCGCCTCGTCGACGACGGCGCTGGCGAACCCGTGCCATGACGTCCGCCCGCCCGCCGCCACATGCCAGGTGCCGCTGAGATCCGGGCGCGACGTGATGGCGGCGGCCGCCGCGTCGGCGATCCACCGTACCGGCGTCGGCGAACCGACCTGGTCGGCCACCACGCGCAGCACGTCGCGTTCGCCGGCCAGGCGCAGCATCGTCAGCAGGAAATTGCGGCCGTGCGGCCCGTACACCCAGCACAGGCGGAAGATCTTGTGGGCGGCGCCGCTGGCGCGCACCGCCTCTTCGCCGGCGAGCTTGCTGGCGCCGTAGACGCCGAGCGGCGCGGCCGGGTCGTCCTCGCGGTACGCGCGCGTGGCGTGGCCGTCGAACACGTAGTCGGTCGAAAAATGCACGAGCCCGATGCCGGCGTCGGCACAGGCCCGGGCGAGCGCCGCCGGCGCCTCGGCGTTGATGCGGAACGCCAGCGCGGGTTGTTCCTCGGCGCGGTCGACCGCGGTGTACGCGCCGGCGTTGACGACCAGGTCCGGCGCGATCCGTTCGACCAGCGAGGGCAACGATGCCGGCTCGGAGAGGTCCGCGGTCTCGCAGGGCGAACCGTCGGGCAGCGTGCCGCCGCGTGTGGTGGCGACCACGTCGGCGAGCGGCGCGAGCGATCGCCGCAGTTCGTGCCCGACCTGTCCGTTGCCGCCGAGCAGCAGGATCCTCATGGCACGAAGATCGGCAGGCGCTCCGGCGGAACATCGGCCAGGAACGGTGCGCTGGCATCCTTCTCGGACAACAGCGGTTCGCCGACCGGCCAGTCGATCCCGAGGCTGGCGTCGTTCCAGCGGATGCAGGCCTCGGTGCCGCGGTCGTACGGCGCGGTCACCAGGTAGCTGAACAGGGCCCGTTCCGAGAGCACGACGAAGCCGTGCGCGAAACCCTCGGGGATCCAGAGATGGCGCTTGTTGTCGGCCGACAGGATCGCGGCGGTCGACCGGCCGAAGGTCGGCGATCCGCGGCGGAGGTCGACGGCGACGTCGTACACCTCGCCCTCGAGCACGCTGACGAACTTGCCCTGCGGATTGGGCCACTGGTAGTGCAGTCCGCGCAGCACGCCGCGGGCGGACGAGGAGACGTTGCTCTGCACGAACTGCAGGTCCAGGCCGTGTTCGCGAAACCGCGCCTGGCTCCAGCCCTCGTAGAAGAATCCGCGGGCATCGGCATGCACCGCGGGATCGAAGATCACGCAGCCCGGCAGGGTCGTTTCGACCCGCTTCACCGGACCGCGCCCCGCGTGATCAGCGACAGCAGGTACTCGCCGTAGCCGCTCTTGTCCAGCGGCGCAGCCAGCGCATGCAGCTGTGCCTCGTCGATCCAGCGGTTGGCCCAGGCGATTTCCTCCGGGCAGCACACCCGCAGGCCCTGCCGCGCCTCGATGGTCTCGATGAAGTTGGACGCCTCCAGCAGCGACTGGTGCGTGCCGGTGTCGAGCCAGGCGTAGCCGCGGCCGAGCTGCTCCATGTGCAGAGAACCGTCGTCCAGGTAGCGGCGGTTGAGGTCGGTGATCTCGAGCTCGCCGCGGCCGGAAGGCGTGAGCGCGGCAGCGAATTCGCTGGCCCGGCCGTCGTAGAAGTAGAGTCCGGTGACGGCGTAGCTGGACTTGGGAACCGCGGGCTTTTCCTCGAGCCCTACGACGCGCCCGTCGACGTCGAACTCGGCGACGCCGTAACGCTCCGGGTCGCGCACCCAGTAGCCGAACACCGTCGCGCCGTGCGTGCGTGCGTCGGCGCGCTTGAGCAGTTCGGTCAGGCCTGTGCCGTGGAAGATGTTGTCGCCCAGGACCAGGCAGCACGGCTGGCCGGCGAGGAAATTCCGGCCGATCAGCAGTGCCTGCGCCAGCCCGTCCGGACTCGGCTGCACGGCATACTCGATCTTCATGCCCCACTGCGACCCGTCGCCGAGCAGGCGCTGGAACAGCGGCTGTTCGTGCGGCGTGTTGATGATCAGCACTTCGCGGATGCCCGCCAGCATCAGCACGCTGAGCGGGTAGTAGATCATCGGCTTGTCGTAGATCGGCAGCAGCTGCTTGCTGATCGACTGCGTCAGCGGGTACAGGCGGGTGCCGGACCCGCCGGCGAGGATGATGCCCTTGCGCGCCATGGTCAGGCCTCCGTGCCGATGCGTTCGAGGCGATAGCTGCCGTCGAGCACGCGCGCCACCCAGTCGGCGTTGGCGAGGTACCAGTCGACGGTCTCGGCGATGCCCTGCTCGAAGCCCACCGTGGGCGCCCAGCCGAGTTCACCGTGGATCTTCGCGGCGTCGATCGCATAGCGGCGGTCGTGGCCGGGTCGGTCGCGCACGAAGGTGATCTGCGACTCGCGCGGGACGCCGTCGGCGCGCGGACGCCGCGCGTCGAGCAGCGCGCAGATGGTCTTCACGACGTGGATGTTCTCGCGCTCGGCATCGCCGCCGACGTTGTAGGTCTCGCCGACCCGGCCGGCCTCCAGCACGCGCCGGATCGCCGCGCAGTGGTCCTTCACGAACAGCCAGTCGCGCACGTTGCGGCCGTCGCCGTACACCGGCAGCGGCTCGCCGGCGA
>JAKFCL010000305.1:0-9570 GCA_036676665.1 Arenimonas sp.
TCGGCGTTCTCGCTCAGGAAGCCGTAGCCGGGGTGGATGCCCTGGGCGTCGGTGACCTCGGCCGCGGCGATGATCGCCGGGATGTTGAGGTAACTCTCCGCCGACGGCGCCGGGCCGATGCAGACCGACTCGTCGGCCATCGCGACGTGCTTGAGGTTGCGGTCGACGGTCGAATGCACCGCCACCGTCTTGATGCCCAGCGCGTGGCAGGCGCGCAGGATGCGCAGCGCGATCTCGCCGCGATTGGCGATGACGATCTTCTCGAGCATGTCCGTATCCTTGGGCTGAATCAGCTGATGACGAACATCGGCTCGTCGAATTCGATCGGCTGGCCGTTCTCGACCAGGATCGCCCGCACCGTGCCCGAGACGTCGGCCTCGATCGGGTTGAACATCTTCATCGCCTCGATGATGCCCAGCGTCTCGCCGGCCTTCACCTGCTGGCCGATCTGCACGAACGCCGGTTTGTCCGGGCTCGGGGACGCGTAATAGGTGCCGACCATCGGCGAACGCACCGTGTGGCCCTCGGGCATCTCCTTGGTGCTCTTGCCGACGGCCTCGGCGGAGATCGTCGCGGCGGAGGCGGCGGGCGCGGCACGCGGCGCGTCGTGCGCCGGCGCGGCCTGCATCATCTGCATCGGCGCCGGCGCCATCTGCGGGTAGCTGCCCTTGGGCATGCGGGCCAGGCGCACGGATTCCTCGCCTTCCTTGATCTCGATCTCGGAAAGGTTGGATTCCTCGAGCAGGTCGATGAGCTTCTTGATCTTGCGAAGGTCCATGGCGGCCTCGTGACGGGTGAGAGGGGAAAGAAGGAGAGCGGTCAGGCCGCCGGCGCCAGCCGGCGGATCGCCGCGTCCAGCGCGTAGCGGTAGCTGTCGGCGCCGAAACCCGAGACCACGCCGACCGCCAGGCTCGACACATAACTGTGCTGGCGGAACGGCTCGCGGGCGTGCGGGTTGGACAGGTGCACCTCGATCACCGGCAGGCCCACCGCGGCCAGCGCGTCGCGCACGGCGACGCTGGTGTGGGTGAAGGCGGCCGGATTGATCACGATGAAGGCGGTGCCGTCGCGGCGGGCGGCCTGGATGCGCTCGACCAGCACGTGTTCGGCATTGGTCTGCAGGGTGTCGAGCTGATGGCCGGCCGCGTGCGCGGCCTGGGCGAGGTCGGCGTCGATCTGGGCCAGCGTGGTCGACCCGTAGATGCCCGGCTCGCGCTCGCCGAGCAGGTTCAGGTTGGGACCGTGAAGGACCAGGATTTTCGCCACGACCGCCTCCGCGCAAGGTCGCACAGTCTGGGCGAACACCGATCAGCTGTCCAGAAGATGGCCGCGACTTCGCGGATTTTAACGGGCGTTTGAATTCGATCGGCGATCAGGGGACGGTCGCCCACGCCTGGATCTCGGCGGCGGACGCGAACGGTCCGTAATGGATCTTCTGCAGCCGGCCGTCGCGGTCGATCAGCGCGGTGAACGGCAGCACGCCCCGGCGATTGCCCAGCCGCACCGAACTGTCGCCCGGGCCGGGGGGTTCCTGCAACTGCGGGAAGCGCACCGGCACCTGGTCGAGAAAACGCAGGGCCTCCTCGCGGGCATCGAGCGCGATACCGACCACTTCCACGCCGTTGCCGCCCTGGGTCTGCGCGAAGGCATCCAGCAGCGGCATCTCCTCACGGCACGGAGCGCACCAGCTGGCCCAGTAGTTGAGCAGGCGCGGGCGGCCCGGGACGACCAGCGGCCTGAGCTCGCCACTGCGCAGGTCCGGCAGCAGGATCGCCGGGGCCGGCTGCCCGGCTTCGACCACCGCCAGCCCGGCGGGCAGCGGCGGTCCGGAGGCTTCCTGGTGGCGCTGGCCGAGCCACCAGCCCAGGCCCGCGCTCAGCCCGCCCAGCAGCACGATCGCCGCCCATGTCGCCGCGGTGCCGGCCTTCATGTCAGCGGGCGGCGTCGGCCAGGGCCGAGCGCACGATCGCCTTCGTCAGCACCGTCGGCAGCACCACCGGCTCGCCGGTGCGCGGATAGACGACGTACAGCGGCACGCCGACGGCGCCGTGCGATTCCAGGAACGCGGTGATTTCCGGATCGACATCGGTCCAGTCACCCTTCATGTAGACAGCGCCGGCGGCATCGAGCGCGGCGCGGAAGTCGTCGCTGCCCAGCACGGTCTTCTCGTTGGCCTTGCAGGTGACGCACCAGTCGGCCGTCATGTTGACGAACACGACGCGGCCGTCGCGGCGCAGCTGTTCGAGCTTCTGGGGCGACCAGGCGACGACGCCTTCCTGCGCGGCGGCCGCGCGCTCCGGGGCGGGCATGCGCTGCACCACCACCACCGGCCACAGCGCGACGATCACCAGCAATGCCGCGAACCCTTTCGCCGCCAGGCCGCGCCAGCGGGCCTTCTCCCAGGCCCACAGGCCGGCCGCCAGCAGCACCACGCCGACCAGCACGACGGCGATCGCATCGGCACCGCGCTGCTTGGCCAGCACCCACAGCAGCCACACCGCAGTCAGGTACATCGGGAACGCCAGCACCTGCTTGAGCGTCTCCATCCACGCACCCGGCCGCGGCAGCCGCGCGGCGACCGCCGGCACGAAGCCGATCAGCAGGAACGGCAGCGCCAGCCCGAGGCCGAGCGCGGCGAACACCAGCAGCGCGATCGCCGGCGACGCGGTGAACGCGAACGCCAGCGCCGTGCCCATGAACGGCGCGGTGCACGGGCTGGCCACCACCACCGCCAGCACGCCGGTGAAGAAGTCACCGGCCGGGCCGGACTTTTCGGTGAGCTTCTGGCCCGCGCCGGCGAGCGACGCGCCGAACGCCACGACGCCCGACAGCGACAGCCCGATGGCCGTCATCACCAGCGCCAGTGCGGCGATCACGCCCGGCTGCTGCAGCTGGAAGCCCCAGCCCAGCGCCAGCCCGGCCTCGCGCAGCGCCAGCGCGATCGCGCCGACGGCGACGAAACTCGCCAGCACGCCGGCCGTGTACCACAGCGCCTGCCGACGGGCGCCGCCGTGGCTGCCGTCGGCCTGCGCCAGCGACAGCGCCTTCAACGACAGCACCGGCAGCACGCACGGCATCAGGTTCAGCACGACGCCGCCACCCAGCGCCAGCAGCAGCGCGAGCCACAGCGCCACCGGCCGGGCCCCCGGCGGCCTTTCGCGCGGGGCCTCGGCGACCGTGCCGCCCGCGGGCAGCTGCACGGTAACGGTGCGGGTCATCGGCGGGTAGCAGATGCCGTCCGTCTGGCAGCCCTGGAACGTCGCGGTGACCGTCGCCGGCATCGCCCCGCTGCGCGTGCGCACCAGCGGCAGAGGCGCGTCGATCGGGTCGAAGAACACCTGCACGTCGCCGAAGTGTTCGTCGTGGTGCGCGACCGACGCGGGCCAGGCGATCGCGCCGGCTTCGGCGCCGTCGGCGGTCACCGTCACCTCGGTGCGGTCGCGGTAGAGGTAATAGCCCGGGGCCGGCGTGAAGCGCAGCAGCAGGCGGTCCGGCGTGTCGACGATCGCCTCGAAGCGGAACGCCTGGTTTTCCGGCAGCGGCAGGCCGCCGGCCGCCCGGGTCGGATCGGTGCTGCGAGCCGGGTCGCCGCCGCCGAGCGCCGACAGCGCGTCGCCGATCGACGCCGGTGCCGCGCCGGCCGCCGTGCCTGCATCGATCGCTGCGCCGTTCGTGCCGCCTTCGGCCGGCAGGGCCACCGTGATCGTCTTCGTGTGCGGCGGATAACACACGCCGACATCGGCGCAGCCCTGGTAGCCGACGCGGAACGTCACCGACGCGACACCGCTGGCCGCCGCGCCGGTCTGCACGGCGGTCAGCGTCCCGCGATAGGTCTCGACGTCGCCGAAGAACTCGTCGGTGTACGCCTCGCCGGGCGGCATCTGCAGCGGGTTGGTCTTGAACGAGCTGTCGACCGCGGCGACCTTCGTGCGGTGCCGGTACAGGTAGTACCCGTCGGCGATCGTCCAGGTGAACTCGATGCGGCCGCGTTCCGTGGCGCGTGCCTGCAGCGCGAACGCCTCGTCGATCGGCAGCAGGTCGGATTCGTCGACGGCGGCGCGGGCAGGGGCGAACGGCAGCGCCAGCCACAGGGCCAGCAGGGCGATCAGTCGGATCATGGGGAAGGGGGCGTCCGGGTTTCGGCGTGGATCCAGTCGAGGTAGCGGTCCAGGCCGCCGGTGCATTCGACCGCGAGTACTTCGGGAAGTTCGTAGGGATGGCGTTCGACGACGTGGGCGACCAGCGCGTCGATGCGGTCGTCCCAGGTCTTGGCGACCAGGCAGGTTTCCTTCGCCTGTTCGACCTCGCCCTTCCAGCGGTAATACGACACCTGCGGGGCGAGCACCGCGGCGCAGGCGGCCAGCCGGGCGTCGACCAGCGACCGCGCCAGCGCGTGGGCGCTGTCGGCATCGGGGCAGCTGATATGGACGAGGCGGGCGGTCATGGCCCGCAAGGCTAACATCCGGCGCTCTTCCGGCCGGCCCCACCCGTGGACCGCAGCGATCCCGCGCGCGACACAACGCTGGTTCCCTCGGCCGGACGCGTCATGGAGGAAAGCCCCCTTGGTAAGGGGGCGCGCCAACGGCGCGGGGATCGGAAGTGATGAGCCTGGGGCCCACGATCCGCAAAGCGGATCGTGGGAGCGCGTCGGCGAATGCCGAAGCGCTAGGCCCTATCTGTCATCGCTTCGACGAAGTCGACGAGGGGCATCTGCTCGGGGCTGCGCAGGGTGCGGAACGCCACCAGCAGCCGTTCCTCCAGCCCGCACTGGGCGTAGAAGTTGAGCAGCATGCCCGGCGTTTCGTCGTCGCCGCCGAGCCAGCGACCGCCGCGGCCGGTGGCCAGCCACTCGAAGCTGACGGCAGTGGCCATCGCGATCTTGGCCATGTTGTCGGTCGTGGGTTTGGCGCCGTCCTTGCGTTCCCACTGCGCGACGGCGCTGCGGGCCACGCCGACGATGCCGGCGAGTTCGGATTGCGACATCGAGGCGCCACGGCGCGCCTGCCTGATGCGGTTGAACAGCAACGTCATCTTCCTTCCCCGAAAATGCAGCCAATGGCGCGTTGCGCCCCGGAGGACCGGTGGGCGCGGCTCGAGCCGTCCGCGAGGCCGCCGCCTCCCCAGAGACGTGCGGTGCCGGACGGCCGCCGGGCGCGAACGGCCGGCATGGCCGCGGTCGCGAGATGGGGGACCGCGATGCGATCCGCCCTTCGATATCGACGCCGGTGGCCGGTCCAAACCCGTCTTGATGCGGGCCTTGACTCCCGACAATGCCGCTGTCGATCCCGCGCCGATTCTTGGCCAGAACCGTGATGCATGCAACAGAAAACGGCACGAAAAAGCTGTAACCGTTTTCCCCGGGCGCGGGGCCGCCACCCCGTCGCGCATCGCGCCCGCTCCGGGGGGGCGGGCGCGGGAAGTCCCGTCAGTTCAGGCTGCAGGTCGCCGGCTTGGCCGACGTGAACAGCGCCGCGCTCGCCCACTCGGGGTGGTCGATGAACGGGTTGCGATTGCCCTGGAAGCTGTAGATCACTTCATTGCGCCCGCGCTCGGCGGCATCCGGCGGGTCGGCCTGGTGCCATGCGAGCAGCGTCGACATCAGCCCCATGTACGCCGGCGACGCCGAGGTGATGACGATCTGCGCGCGGTTGTCCGTCAGCTCCAGGTCCGGCTCGCCCTGGCCGGTGACCGGATCGGCCCCGCCCTCGTAGCGGATCGCCATGTACAGCACGGCCCGCGCGATGTCGCCCTTGCGCCCGCGCCACACCTGGAACGAGCCGGTGTTGCCGTTCGGGCCCTTGAACCAGTTCGAATTGCCCGGATACGTGCCACTGCCGCCCCCGACCCCGTTGTTGAGTTCGGTGACGCGCTCGCCGCACTGCGCGCTGACCGCGCAGTCCGCGTAGGGCATGTTGCCGCGGTCGGCGTTGTAGCCGGTATCGGTGAGGTAGAGCATGTGCGTGTCGGTGTACGGCGCGTTCGGAAGTCCGAGATTGCCGGTGCTGCTGCCGAAGCCGAGCGAGTTCGGCCACGTGTGCTCGCGGTTGTAGGTGATGCCGGTGCCGGTGCCGGCGCGCTCGCTGCCCTTGGCGAAGCTGCGGTTGCGGTACGCGTCGAGGATGCGGCCGGCATTGTTCGGATCCTCGTCGGCGATCTCCAGGATCGACCACGCGCTGGTGCCGGTGCCGCTGTACGGATAGGCGGTGTGGCCGCGGATCGTCTGGTGCAGCGAGCAGCGCAGCTGCGACGGGCTCGAGGTGTTGACGCGGCTGTAGTAGCCGACCTGCGCCGCCTCGGCGACGGTGAAGCCGACGACGACGTTCTGGCTTATCGATGCGCCGTAGGTGTCGACCACCTGTCCGGCCACGATCGTGAACGTGCAGCTCTCTCCGCTGCGCAGCGCGCCGTTGGTCGAGATCACGAAGGCGGTGCCCTGCGCCGGATGGCTCAGCGCGATGGAGCCCGACAGCGAGCACTGCAGGCGGAAGCCGCCGCCGAGCACCTGCACCGGCTCGCTGAAGGTGACGCCCAGGTCGCCCGCGGCCGGGAACCCGGTGGCGCCGTTCGCCGGCGTCGTGGAAATCACCGACGGCGGCGTGTTCGGGGCCCAGAACTGCTGGGCGCGATTGCAGGCGCCGAACGTGTGGGTCGCCGACGCGCGCCAGGTCATCGCTGCCAGCCCGAGGCCGGCACCGCCGAGCTGCAGCGACGTGCCGGCCGCCGTGCTGTTGGTTTCGCTGACCGGCAGCTGGGTGCTGGTGCGGCCGCCGGCCGGACCGTTGGAGCCGCGGATGACGCCCTCGTAGCTGACGAAGTGGACGACCTGGCCGGCGGCATTGGCCAGCGCGATGCCGTCGTAGGGGCCGTTCTGGATGCCGTTGGTCGGGTACGCCACCGTCGCGAAGCGCACCTGCGTGCTGCCGCAGGTGGCGAGGCTGCCGGTCGGCACCGGATCGTTGTCGTAATAGGTGGCGTAGTTCGGGGAGCTGCTGCCGTTGTAGAGCCACACCCGATAGCCCGCCAGCGATTCGCCGGCGGTCGCGACGATCTCGACGCGCTCGCCGACATCGCCGGCGCTGGTGGCGTCGTCGTAGTGGATCTCGTTGATGAAGACTTCGGCGCCGGCGAGGGCGGGCAGGCACAGGGCGAACAGCGCGGCGAGGCCGCGACGGGCGAGGGACATCCGGGAATCTCCGAAAGGGCGGGGTTCGATGGGGCGTCCGTGCCATCAAGCCAGGCGATTGTGACAGCCGTCCCACTTCGGTCCGGCGGCGGTCGCGAATTCGTCCAGTCGGCCCCGAGGGGTCAGGGTTGCTGTCGGAACGGGGCCCCGGGGCCCCGCCCCCTTGAAGACCGGCCCCCCGGTCCCATTTCAACGGGGTCGCCGGCTCCCCAGCGGGTCGCCGCGCGCGTATGATTGGCACTCACCGGGGTCGAGTGCTAACGCACCAGACCCATGTCGTTGAATTTAATGGACTAAGAGAGGAATCCCATGAACATCAAGCCGCTGCACGACCGCGTGGTCATCAAGCGTATGGAAGAAGAAAAGATGTCCGCCGGCGGCATCGTGATTCCGGACTCGGCCACCGAGAAGCCGATCAAGGGCGAAGTGCTGGCCGTCGGCGCCGGCAAGTCCCTGGACAACGGCTCGGTCCGCGCGCCGCTGGTGAAGGTCGGCGACAAGGTGCTGTTCGGCAAGTACGCCGGCACCGAAGTGAAGCTCGACGGCCAGGAAATCCTGGTCGTGAAGGAAGACGACATCCTCGCCGTCCTCGGCTGAGTCGTAGTCCCACCCTCCCCCCGGCCGGCCCGCGCCTGCGCGACCGGCCACCCCCGCATCTAGAAGATTGGAGTTAGCAAATGGCAGCCAAGGAAATCCGTTTCGGTGAAGACGCCCGCGCCCGCATGGTGAAGGGCGTCAACATCCTCGCCAACGCCGTCAAGGCCACCCTCGGCCCGAAGGGCCGCAATGTCGTGCTCGACAAGAGCTTCGGCGCCCCGACGATCACCAAGGACGGCGTGTCCGTCGCCAAGGAGATCGAACTGGCCGACAAGTTCGAGAACATGGGCGCGCAGATGGTGAAGGAAGTCGCGTCCAAGACCTCCGACATCGCCGGCGACGGCACCACCACCGCCACCGTGCTGGCGCAGGCGCTGATCCGCGAGGGCATGAAGGCGGTCGCCGCCGGCATGAACCCGATGGACCTCAAGCGCGGCATCGACAAGGCCGTCGTCGCCGCCGTCGAGGAGCTCAAGAAGATCTCCAAGCCGTGCTCGACCTCGAAGGAAATCGCCCAGGTCGGTTCGATCTCGGCCAACTCCGACGCCAACATCGGCGAGCTGATCGCCAAGGCGATGGACAAGGTCGGCAAGGAAGGCGTGATCACCGTCGAGGAAGGTTCGGGCCTGGACAACGAGCTCGACGTCGTCGAGGGCATGCAGTTCGACCGCGGCTACCTCTCCCCGTACTTCATCAACAACCAGCAGTCGATGTCGGCCGAGCTGGAAGACCCGTTCATCCTGCTGTACGACAAGAAGATCTCGAACGTCCGAGAGCTGCTGCCGGTGCTCGAAGGCGTCGCCAAGGCGGGCAAGCCGCTGCTGATCGTCGCCGAGGAAGTCGAGGGCGAGGCCCTGGCCACGCTCGTCGTCAACACGATCCGCGGCATCGTCAAGGTCTGCGCCGTCAAGGCGCCGGGCTTCGGTGATCGTCGCAAGGCGATGCTGGAAGACATGGCGATCCTGACCGGCGGCACCGTGATCTCCGAGGAAGTCGGCCTGCAGCTCGAGAAGGCCACGATCAAGGATCTGGGCCGCGCGAAGAAGGTGCAGGTCTCCAAGGAAAACACCACGATCATCGACGGCGCCGGCGAAGGCGAGGGCATCCAGGCCCGCATCAAGCAGATCAAGGCGCAGATCGAGGAAACCTCCTCGGACTACGACCGCGAGAAGCTGCAGGAGCGCGTGGCCAAGCTGGCCGGCGGCGTGGCGGTGATCAAGGTCGGCGCGTCCACCGAGATCGAGATGAAGGAAAAGAAGGCCCGCGTCGAAGACGCCCTGCACGCCACGCGTGCCGCGGTGGAAGAGGGCGTGGTCCCGGGCGGCGGCGTCGCGCTGATCCGCGCGCTGGCCTCGATCGGCACGCTGCGCGGCATCAACGAAGACCAGAACCACGGCATCGTGATCGCGCTGCGGGCGATGGAATCGCCGCTGCGCGAGATCGTCACCAACGCCGGCGAAGAGCCGTCGGTGGTGCTCAACAAGGTCAAGGACGGCAAGGGCAGCTACGGCTACAACGCCGCCAACGGCGAGTACGGCGACATGATCGAGTTCGGCATCCTGGATCCGACCAAGGTCACCCGCACGGCGCTGCAGAACGCCGCGTCGATCGCCGGCCTGATGATCACCACCGAAGCGATGGTGGCCGAAGCCCCGAAGAAGGACGACGGCGCCGGCGCCGGCGGCCACGGTGGCGGCATGGGCGGCATGGGCGGCATGGACTTCTGATCCGCCGCGCCGTCGCGCATTCCACGCACGATCAAGGGCCCCGCTTCGGCGGGGCCTTTTTTT
>JAKFCL010000306.1:0-9570 GCA_036676665.1 Arenimonas sp.
TTGAGCATGTTGACCCGGTGCCGCCGCAGGATCTCGCCCATCTTCGCGGTGAACGCGTCGAACTGGTCGAGCGGAACGAAATATTCCTGCAGCACGTACGTCGTGAACCGGCGCGACGCCGGTTCCAGCTCGGCGACGTTGTAGCCGGCCTCGAAATTGCGCCAGCAGACCTTGCGACCCATGAACAGCAGCGGATCCACGATGTATTCGCGGCGCCACTTGCCGAACGGGGTCTCGGTGAACGCCCACAGGAAATACTTCTGCAGCGGGTAATCCTTCTTCACCGGCATCAGTCGCCGCTTCTCGGTCACCGGCTGGTCGGTGCGCTGCCAGGTCACCGAGCGCACGCGCCGGTATTCGGGCGGGTAGAGGTCGGCGTTGTGGAAGACGGCATCGGGGTTGTTGCGCACGGACCGGCGGAAGTGCGCCAGGTAGTCGGAGGCCGGCATTTTCGCGCACACGCGCTCCATCGCCACGTTGTCGGCCAGCTCCAGCTCGGCCTCGACGATGATGCCGAGGCCGCCGTAGCCGCCGATCGCGCCGTGGAAGAGGTCGCGGTTGTGGTCCGGGCTGGCGTCGGCGAGCTCGCCGCTCGCCAGCACCAGGCGGATCGACCGGACGGACAGGATCACCGGCCCGAGGCCGACATAGCGCCCGTGCGCGTTGACGCTGAGCGAGCCGCCGACGGTGAAGTTGGCGTAGCTCTGCATGATCTTGACGGACAGGTCGTGCGGATCGACGAACGCCTGGATGTCGCACCAGCGGATCCCGGCCTGCACGCGGATGCGCCGCTCGGCCGGCCGGAATTCGACGATGCGGTTCATGGCGCGCATGTCCACGTGCAGGCTGCCCGGGCTGGCGACCTGGCCACCCATGCTGAAGCGGCCGCCGCCGACCGAAACCGGCCCGGAGGCGCGCCGCACGGCGGCCTGCACGTCCTCGACGGTTTCCGGCCGCGCCACCGCCCACACGGTGACGGGATTGAGCCCGGTGACGTCGTTGATCAGCAGCGGATTGGCGGCGGTCATGTCAGCCCACCGCGTGGTAGTCGTGCGCGACCAGTCGCGCGTCGTCGCCGAAACGGTTGTCGCCGCGGGCGCTGCCGCGCAGGAACAGTTCGATCGCGACCACCGCCGGCCCCAGCAGCGGCACCAGCAACAGCAGGAGCCACCAGGCACTGCGGCCGAGGTCGTGGTAGCGACGCGCACCCAGGCGCAGCGCGAGCCACGCGGCGGGCGGGTAAAGCACGAGCGTCGCCGTCCGACCGAGCAGGCTATCGATGCCGACGAACGCCAGCGCGAACAGGGCCGCCAACGCCGCGGCGCGCCACCAGAAGCCGCCACGGCGAAGGCGGCCACGAAGCGAGAAGAGGGACGACGGATCACGGTGGGCCATGCGGCGTTCCGGTGGGGGTGTTGGTGGAATCGTGCAGTTCCCGCAGGCGTGCCAGCAGCACGGCGCGGAACGCGGCAGGGTCCTCGATCTGCGGGATATGCCCGACCCCGGGCAGGACGTCCAGGCGCGCATCGGGCAACAGCGCCATCAGCGCCTGCGCCTGCGCCAGCGGGGTGACGGTGTCGCGCCCACCCCAGATCAGTCGTACCGGCGGCGCGAAGCGGCGATAGGCCTCGGGCTTGCGGCTGGCGGCCACCCGGTCGACCAGAAGCAGCTGCGGCAGCCATTGCGAGATCGCGCCGGTGCTGCCGCGCACCGCCAGCGGCTGCTGGTAGATGCGCACCCGCGCCGGCGTCGCTGCCGCCGGATCGTCGATGAACTTTTCCAGCAGCCAGCCGCTGCGGTCGGGGTTGCTCAGGAATGCGGCGACCAGGGCGTCCCGCAGCGGTCCCGCCGCGAGCAGCGCGCGTACCGGCAGCGGGTCGGGCCCGTCGGGGCCGTCCTGCAGCCCGAGCGCGGCATCCACCAGCACGACGCCGCGCACCCGCCCGGGTGCCAGCAGTGCCGCTTCCATCGTCGCGCCGGCGCCGAACGAATGGCCGACCAGGATCACGTCGCCGATCGCGAGCGCGTCGAGCACCGCCAGCAGCCGGCGTGCCTGCGCGGCACGGCTGTAGTCGGGCGGCGCCGGGCGCTGGGAGTAGCCGAACGGCGGCAGGTCCACCGCGATCGCCCGGAACCCGGCGGCGGCCGCGGCCTCGGCCGATTCGCGCCAGGTCTCGCTCCAGGCGCCGGTGCCGTGCACGAACAGCAGCGCCGGTCCGCCGTCGGGGCCGGTCCGCTGGAGGTGGATCCGCAGGCCGTCGGCCAGCACGAACTCGCCATCGGCGGGTGCCGCGGTGGCGGCGTCGAGGGTTTCGCGGCGATGCGCCTGGAAGCGGTAGAACGACAGCACCAGCACGACGAGCACGAGGAGCGCGAACGCGCCGCGCAGCAGCCATGCCGGCACGCGCCGCCACCGCCCCGTGCTGGCGCCGCGCCGGGACAGGCGTCAGGCGTCCTTGTTGTGCTTGCGCATCACGCGCTGCTTGTCGCGCTGCCAGTCGCGGTCCTTGCTGGCCTGGCGCTTGTCGTGGCTCTGCTTGCCCTTGGCCAGCGCCATCTCGAGCTTCACCTTGTTGCCCTTCCAGTACACGGCGGTCGGAATCAGCGTGTAGCCCTCGCGCTCGACGTAACCCACCAGCTTGTCGATCTCGTGCCGGTGCATCAGCAGCTTGCGGGTGCGGCGGTCGTCGGCGACCACGTGCGTGGACGCCTGGCTGAGCGGGGTGATCTGGGCGCCGAACAGGAAGATCTCGCCGGATTTCACCAGCGCGTAGGCATCGCCCATGTTCATGCGGCCGGCGCGGATCGACTTCAGCTCCCAGCCCTGCAGGGCGATGCCGGCTTCGTAGCGGTCCTCGAGGTGGTAATCGTGGCGCGCGCTGCGGTTCAGGGCGATGGTCTTGTTGACCGCCTTCCCGTCCTTGCCGGTTCCGCTATTCTTGGCTTCGTTCTTCTTCGACATGATCCATCCTTGGCTGCCATTGTCGCCCATCGCGGCCGGCCGGGGGGAGAATCGATCCGTTGGCCACCCGCCCGCCCGAGGCCCGATGACATCCATCCACCGACACGCGCTGGTTCCGCATTCCGCGCTGCGCATGTACACGCTGGTCAACGACGTGGCCGCCTACCCCGAGCGGTTCGCCTGGTGCGAGGACAGCGCCGTGCTGGAGGAATCCGACACGCGGATGCTGGCCCGGCTCGACCTCACCTTCGCCGGCCTGAGGACCTCGTTCACCACCGAAAACACCCTGACCACGCCGACGAAGATCGAACTGCGCCTCGTCGAGGGGCCGTTCCGCGAGTTCACCGGGCTGTGGCATTTCCATTCGCTGGCCGAGGACGCCTGCAAGGTGAGCCTGCGGCTGGATTTCGAAGTCGCCGGGTTCCTGCTCGGGTCGGCGCTGGCGATCGGTTTCCAGGGGCTGGCAGACCGCATGGTCGACGACTTCTGCCGCGAGGCCGACGAGGGGTGAACGCCGGCGACCCGCCGCTGCGCATCGAGGTCGTGCACGCGCTGCCCAACCGCGCCTGGCGGGTGCCGCTGCAGCTTCCGCGCGGTGCCACGGTGGCGCAGGCGCTGCAGGCGGCGGACATGCCGTCGCGGGTGCCGGGGCTGGTGGTGGATCCGGCGCGGCTGGCGATCTTCGGCCGGCGGGTGGGGCCGGAGGAGCCGCTGCAGGATGGCGACCGCATCGAGATCCTCAGGCCGTTGCTGGCCGATCCGATGCAGGCCCGGCGTGATCGCGCGCGCCGCGCGACGCCGGCGCGCGCCGGCCGGACTCAGTAGCCGCTTTCGCCCGTCGGGCGCGGCTGCCGCGGCTGGTCCTTGTCGCGCTTGAGGTTGCCGAAGCGGCGCATCTCCGCGGCCAGTTCCTTGTCGGCCTCGGGGAAGTATTCGCCTTCCCACTTCGCCAGCGAATCGCCTTCGAAGTAGAGCGTCAGGTTCTTCACTTCGGTGTCGCCGGTGCGGCGCCGCTGCGTCGCGACGTAATCCCAGCGCGACTGGTGGAAGGGGTCGGCGACCGGCGGCGAGCCGAGCAGGCTGAACACCTGCTGGCGGGTCATCCCGGCCTTCAGCTGCTCGACGTTCTTGGACTCCAGCAGGTTGCCCTGGAACACGGGCTGCCGGTAGACGATGCCGCAACCGGAAACGAGTACGGCGGCGATGAGGAGCGTCAGGGCCTTGCGCATTGCTGTGCTGATCCGGGTCGGTGAGCGCCCGATGATACACTACGGCCCGCGTTCGCCAGCCGGACGCCGGCCCGGACGCGACGGACAGCATTCAGGAGATGCCATGGAATCCCAGGACCTGCGCAAGGCGGGGTTGAAGGTCACCCATCCCCGGGTCCGCATCCTCGACGTGCTCGAGACGACCAGCCACCCGCACATGACGGCCGAAGACATCTATCGGGCGCTGATGGAGCGCGGGGACGACATCGGCCTGGCCACCGTCTATCGCGTGCTGATGCAGTTCGAGGCCGCCGGCCTGGTGCTCAAGCACAATTTCGAGGGCGGCCAGGCCGTCTACGAGCTCGACCGCGGCGTGCACCACGACCACATGGTCGACGTCGAGAGCGGCAAGGTGATCGAGTTCACCAGCCCGGAAATCGAACGCCTCCAGCACGAGATCGCCGCCCGGCACGGCTACGTGATCGAGGAGCACTCGCTGGTGCTCTACGTGCGGCCCAAGAAGAAGAAATAACCGCGTCAGTCCGCCTGCGCGCGGCCCAGCATCTGGCGGGCATTGGCGCGCACTTCCCGGGTGATCTCGACGCCGCCGAGCATGCGCGCCAGTTCCTCGACGCGCGCCTTCTCGTCCAGCGCCTGCACCTGGCTGTGCGTGCTGTCGGCGTCCACCGCCTTGCTGACCCGGAAATGGTGGTGGCCCTGCGCGGCGACCTGCGGCAGGTGCGTCACGCACAGGACCTGGCGCTGACCGCCGAGCGCCCGCAGTTTCTGTCCGACGACCTCGGCCACGGCTCCGCCGATGCCGGTGTCGACCTCGTCGAACACCATCGTCGGCACCGCGTCCAGGCCCAGCGCGGCCACCTCGATCGCCAGGCTGATGCGCGCCAGCTCGCCGCCGGACGCGACCTTGCGCAGCGGCCGCGCCGGCTGGCCGGGATTGGCCGAGACGACGAACTCGCAGCGCTCGGCGCCCAGCGGCGCCGGCCGGGCACTGTCGAGCGGATCGAGCTGGACACCGAACACACCGCCGCCCATGCCGAGCTCGGCCATCAGCGCGGCCACCGCCGCCGACAGGGCGTCGCCGGCATCGCGGCGGGCGCGCGACAGGGCCTCGGCGGCGATGCGGTACGCCGCCGCGGCGGCGGCCTTTTCCGCCGACAGGGCCTCGGTGCGTTCGCCGGCGCCGCCGATCGCCTCCATCTCCGCCTGCAGCGCGTCGCGGCGCCCGGCCAGGCCGTCCAGCGGCACGCGGTGCTTGCGCGCGAGTTCGTGCAGGCGGGCGAGCCGGTCGTCGAGCTGCTGCAGGCGGTCGGGGTCGAGATCGAAGCCGTCGCGGATGCGTTCCAGGGCCGTGCCGGCCTCGGCCAGCTGGATGTCGGCCGATTCGAGCAGCGCGATCACTTCCGCCAGGCGCGGCTCGTCCCCGCCCAGGCGGGCGAGGTCGGCCTGGATCTGGTGCAGCGTGCGGCCCAGCGACAGCCCGTCGTCGCCGGCCAGGCGCGCCAGCGCCGCGTCGCACCCCTGCAGCAGGCCGGCGGCATTGGCCTGGCGGCGGTGCGCGGCCAGCAGGTCGTCGATGTCGGCCGGCTCGAGGGTCTCGGAGGCCAGTTCCTGCACCTGGTGCTGCAGCCAGCCCAGGCGTTCGCCGACGTCGCCGGCGCGGGCCAGCTCGGCCAGTTCGCGGTCCAGCTCGGCCCAGCGGCGGGCGTGCAGGCCGGTCTGGGCCAGCAGCGCCTGGTGGCGGCCGAACGCGTCGAGCAGCGCCAGCTGCTGGCCGCGGTCGAGCAGGGCCTGGTGCTCGTGCTGGCCGTGGATCTCCACCAGCAGTGCGCCCAGCTGCGCCAGCTGGCCCATCGTCGCGGGCCGGCCGTTGATCCAGGCGCGGCTGCCACCGTCGGCGCGGATGACCCGCCGCAGCTGGCATTCGTCGCCTTCGTCCAGTTCGTTCTCGCGCAGCCAGTCGCGGGCCGCCGGGGCGTCGCCGAGGTCGAAACCCGCGGCCAGCTCGGCCCGTTCGGCGCCGTGGCGGACGATCCCCGCATCGGCACGGGCGCCGGTGAGCCACATCAGTGCGTCGACCAGCAGCGACTTGCCGGCGCCGGTCTCGCCGGACACCACGGTCATTCCGGGCCCGAACGCCAACTCGGCGGCGGACACGACGGCGAAATCCTTGAGGCTGAGCAGGGTGATCATGGGCGCGGCGATTCTGCCTGAAAGCAGGCAGGGTTCGCTGCCCCCGTCGGAGCCGCCAGCGGAAGGCGGCACGGCGGCCGGTACGAAAACTTCGCCTTGCGCCGCCGCCGCGCGGGCCTTATCTATGGATCATGGACCTTTCCCTCGACCCGCGCGCGCGCCAGCTGCTGCGCACCCTGATCTCCCAGCACATCCGCGACGGCGAGCCGGTGGGGTCGCGCACGCTGGCCCGCAGTTCGGGCCTGGACGTCAGTGCGGCGACGATCCGCAACATCATGTCCGACCTCGAGGAGATCGGCCTGGTCGCGGCGCCGCACGCGTCGGCCGGGCGGATCCCGACGGCGCAGGGTTACCGCGTGTTCGTCGACAGCCTGCTGCGGATGAAACCGCTGCAGGAAGAGGAATTCTCCCGGCTGCGGGCGCAGCTGCCGGCCGGCGGCGGCACCCAGGCGCTGCTGTCGAACACCAGCGAACTGCTGTCGGCGATGAGCCAGTTCGTCGGCGTCGTCACCGTGCCCCAGCGCGGCCAGTTCGCCTTCCGCCACATCGACTTCGTTCCGCTCGATGCCCAGCGCGTGCTGGTGATCCTGGTGTTCACCGACAACGAGGTGCAGAACCGCATCATCACGCCGCGCCGGCCCTACTCGCCGGCCGAGCTGGAACAGACGGCGAACTACCTCAACAGCCATTTCGCCGGCCGGCCGCTGGCGGAAATCCGCACGACGCTGCTGCGCGACCTGCGCGATACCCGCAGCGAGATGGAGCGGCTGCTCAGCGCCGCGGTGGAACTGTCCGAACAGGCGCTGGGCGAGGGTGCCGGCGCCACCGACGACATGGTGCTGGCCGGCCAGGCCCGGCTGATCGGCGTGCAGGAACTGTCCGACCTGGACCGCCTGCGCGACCTGTTCGACGCCTTCGCCCGCAAGCGCGAGATCCTGCAGCTGCTCGAGCGCACGATCCACGCCCAGGGCGTGCGCGTGTTCATCGGCGAGGAAACCGGCCTCGCCACCCTCGACGGCTGCACCGTCGTCACGGCCCCGTACGGAAGCCAGGGCCGGGTGATGGGTGTGCTCGGCGTGATCGGTCCGACCCGGATGGCCTACGACCGCGTGATCCCGATGGTGCAGGCCACCGCCGACCTGCTCGGGGCGGCCTTGAATCCCCACCCGGCGACCCCATAAGCCCGGCAGGGCCGCCGGCAGCGGGCCCGCCACAACGCCAGGAACCGCCAATGCACAGCGAAAACCCCACTCCGGGCGCGAACGCGCCCGCCGATGATTCCGCCTTGGACGCCGCCGACCTGGGCGCCGAGCTCGAGCAGCTCCGCAGCGCCCTCGGCAACCTGCGCGAGGAGGCCCTGCGCGAGCGCGCCGAGCTCGACAACCAGCGCAAGCGCCTGGCCCGCGACGTCGACCAGGCCCGCCGCTTCGCCAACGAGCGCCTGTTGTCGGAACTGCTGCCGGTGCTCGACAGCCTGGAGGCCGGCCTGGTCGCCGCCGCCGGCGAAACCGGCCCGCTCAAGGATGGCCTGGAGGCCACGCGCCGCCAGCTGCTCAAGGTCGGCGCCGACCACGGCATGAGCCAGATCGACCCGCAGGGCGAAACCTTCGATCCCGCCTGGCACCAGGCCGTGAGCCAGGTGCCGGCGCCCGACGCCGCTCCCGGCACGGTGGTGCAGGTGTTCCAGCGCGGCTACGTGCTCAACGACCGCCTGCTGCGCCCGGCCCTGGTCGCGGTCGCGGCCGGCTGAAGCCGGTCAACCCCTTGAACGCAACACTGCGGGCCCCATTTCGGAACCAGCGCGGTCCCCACCGCTGAAAACAACTTCGCACCTTCGAGGAACGACATCATGGGCAAGATCATCGGCATCGACCTGGGCACCACCAACAGCTGCGTCTCCGTGATGGAAGGCGGCGTGGCCAAGGTCATCGAAAACTCCGAGGGCGACCGCACGACGCCCTCGATCGTCGCGCTGACCAAGGACGGCGAGTGGATCGTCGGCGCCTCGGCCAAGCGCCAGGCGGTCACCAACCCGAAGAACACCTTCTACGCGGTGAAGCGCCTGATCGGCCGCAAGTTCACCGACGCCGAAGTCAAGAAGGACCTCGACCTGGTCCCGTACGCGATCGTGCCGCACGAGAACGGCGATGCCTGGGTCGCGACGTCCGACGGCAAGAAGCTCTCGCCGCAGGAAATCTCCGCGCGCGTGCTCGAGAAGATGAAGAAGACCGCCGAGGCCTACCTGGGCGAGACGGTCACCGAGGCGGTGATCACCGTGCCGGCGTACTTCAACGACTCCCAGCGCCAGGCGACCAAGGACGCCGGCCGCATCGCCGGCCTCGACGTCAAGCGCATCATCAACGAGCCCACCGCGGCCGCGCTGGCCTACGGCATGGACAAGAAGGGCGGCGACCGCAAGCTGGCCGTCTACGACCTCGGCGGCGGCACGTTCGACGTGTCGATCATCGAAATCGCCGAGCTCGACGGCGAGAAGCAGTTCGAAGTGCTGGCGACGAACGGCGACACGTTCCTCGGCGGCGAGGACTTCGACAAGCGCGTCATCGACTACCTCGTCGACGAGTTCAACAAGGAGCAGGGCATCGACCTGCGCAAGGACCCGCTGGCGCTGCAGCGCCTGAAGGACGCCGCCGAGCGCGCGAAGATCGAACTGTCGTCCAACCAGCAGACCGAGGTGAACCTGCCTTACGTCACCGCCGACGCGTCGGGCCCGAAGCACCTGAACATCAAGCTGACCCGGGCCAAGCTCGAGGCGCTGGTGGACGACCTGATCCGCAAGACGATCGAGCCGTGCCGCACCGCGCTCAACGACGCCGGCCTGCGCGCCAGCGACATCGGCGACGTGATCCTCGTCGGCGGCCAGACCCGCATGCCGAAGGTGAAGGCGGCGGTGGCCGAGTTCTTCGGCAAGGAGCCGCGCCAGGACGTCAACCCGGACGAGGCCGTCGCGATCGGCGCCGCGATCCAGGGCGGCGTGCTCGCCGGCACCGTCAAGGACGTGCTGCTGCTCGACGTCACCCCGCTGAGCCTGGGCATCGAGACCCTCGGCGGCGTCATGACCAAGATCATCGAGAAGAACACCACGATCCCGACCAAGGCCTCGCAGACGTTCTCCACCGCCGAGGACAACCAGTCCGCGGTGACGGTGCACGTGCTGCAGGGCGAGCGCGA
>JAKFCL010000307.1:0-26769 GCA_036676665.1 Arenimonas sp.
GGCAACGGCTTGGCCGCCGGCAGCGGGAACGCCGCGGTATTGAGGATCACCAGCCGCTTCACCCGCTCGGCGTGCTTGAGTGCCCAGCCGAAACCGACCATGCCGCCCCAGTCGTGCACCGCCAGCGTGATGTCGTCACCCAGGCCGAGCGAGTCCAGCAGCCGGTTCAGGTCCTGGATGCGGTCGCGCAGCGTGTAGCCGTACGCCAGGTCGTCGGGCTTGTCCGACAGGCCCATGCCGATGTGGTCGGGCACGATGCAGCGGTAGCCGTCGCGCAGGCCGAGCACGAGGTGCCGCCAGTAGTACGACCACGAGGGATTGCCGTGCAGCATCACGACCGGGTCGTCGCCGGGATCGCCCTCGTCCAGGTACGACTGCGCGAGGCCGTTCGGGTGCACGAACGTCTTCGGCACGAACGGGTAGTCGGGGAACGGTCCCTTGGCGAGGACGCGGCTCTGTTCGGGGCTCAGCGGGCTGGCGTTCATGGGGGCGGATTCTACGCGACCGGCCGCTGCGGCGAGCCACCGGCCCGGCACGGCGATCCGCCGTCCCCGGCGCGAACGGCGCCGGGGACGAGTCGGCGCCGCCATCAGAACGACTGCGTGTAGCGCAGCGTCGTCGTGCGGCCGTAGGCGTCGTAGAGGTAGAAGTTCCACGGCCGGCCGTCGTAGGCGGCCCGTTCCGGGTACTCGTCGGTGACGTTGGTCGCGCCCAGCGTGATCGTCGCGTTCCACGGCGCGCGCCAGCTCGCCTGCAGGTCGTGCGTGGTGTACTCGCCGACCTGTCCGTTCTTCGCGATGTGGTGCACCGTCCAGCCGAACTGGAAGTCGGCGACCGACCACGTGTTGGCCAGCATCGCGCGCAGTTCCGGGTGGCCGAGGTACTCGTCGTCGATTTCCCAGCCATCGCCGATGCCGGTGGTGTTGAACTCCTGGTCCAGCACGAGGCTGGCCTGCAGGCGCGTCTCCAGGGATCCGGCCCCGCCGAAATCGAAGGCGGTGCGCAGGCGCAGGTCGAGGCCTTCGGCCCGCATCCAGCCGCGGTTGCCGTACCCGGTGATCACCTGGAGGATGCGGCCGTCCGGTGCGCGGATCACGCCGAGGCCGTCGGGGATGTTGCCGTAGGTCCCCACGTCCCTGTCGCTGTTGATGATGTCCTGCGCCGACAGCTGCAGGATCATGTCGTCGATGCGGATGTCGTACCAGTCCAGCGACACCTGCAGCCAGTCCGCCGGCGCGTATTCGATGCCGGCGCTGATGTTCTCGGAGCGCTCGGCATCGACGTCGGCGTTGCCGATCGACACGACCGGCACCGACACCGCGCACGGATAGCCCAGCCCGAAGGCGGCGCAGGTGGCGGGGTCCGCGACCAGTTCGCTGCTGTACACGTCGGCCTGCGTCAGCAGGTCCAGCCCGGGCATGCGGAAGTTCTCGCCCCAGGATGCGCGCACGCCGAGGCTGTCGAGCGGCTGCCAGCGCAGCGCCACCTTCGGCGAGAAGGTCGCTTCGCCGTCGGGGCCACCGACGTCGTCGTGGCGGCCGGCCAGCGTGACGTCGAAGCGCGGCGCGAACGGGAGCGCCCATTCGAAGTACGCCGAACGCGTGTCGCGCGAGCCGCCGGAAGAGCCGCCCGACGAGCCGAGCACGACGCCGGCTTCCGACAACGAGTCGTACCGGTCGGCGAAGCGGTCCTCGATGTGCGCGGCGCCGAGCAGCGCCCGCGACCTGCCGCCGGCGAGTTCGAACAGGTCGAAGCGCAGGTTCGCGAACAGCTCCTGGCCGCGCCAGGATGCGTCGCGGTTGATCGTCGCGGTCATGCCGTCGAGCACGGCCTCGGGCGCGCCGAACGGATCGCTCAGCAGGTAGTCGCCGTTGTTGGCCGCTTCCTGGGCGAGGCTGGCGACGATGTAGCCGCGGCCGAGTTCGACGTAGTCGTAGTCGCTCAGGCGCAGGCCGGCTTCCAGGTCGACGCGTTCGCCCAGGCGGCCCTCGAAGCCGAGGAAATACTCGGACGACAAAGCGTCGGTGAAGCCGTCGCGGTTGCCGGCGGCCGCGAAGCGGTGGAAGTAGTACGTGGGCAGGCCGTCGGTCGTGCCCGGCGCGCAGCCGCCGGCGCCGCAGGCGGTTCCGAAGTTGATGTCGTTCGGCGTGCCGTCGTCGACGGTCAGCGAACCCGGTGTCGGCGCGTAGCGGCCGAAGGATTCCACGCGCGTCGACGATGCCGCGAACTGCACGTTCCAGTCGTCGCCGATCGCGTGTTCGCCATTGACGAACACCGACTTGCGGTCGATCTTCGCCTCGTTGGCGGCGACCGAATTGAAGTCGAACGAACACTGGCCGCTCGCCAGCAGATAGAAGCCACGGCTGCCGCAGTCGAAGCCGGGTACGGCCTCGACGCCGGTGCTCCAGTCGTAGTAGTTGTTGCCGAACTGGCTGACGCCACGCGCACCGCCGCCGATCTGGTCGCGGGTGAACACCATGCCGCGCTTCTCGGCCGAGGCGCCGCCGAAGATCCGGGTGCGTTCGCCGGTGCTGCCGAACAGCGCCGACATCTCCTGCAGGTCGCCGCCTTCCACCGCCGTGCGGCCGGTGCCGTAGCGCAGCTCGGCGCCGTCGAAGTCCTTGCGCAGCACGATGTTGACGACGCCGGACACCGCATCGGCGCCGTAGATCGCCGAGGCGCCGTCGGCGAGGATCTCGATGCGTTCCACCGCCGCCAGCGGGATCGCGTTGAGGTCGGTGCCGGACGTCGCGCTCATCGGGTTGGTCGCGACGCGGCGTCCGTCGATCAGCACCAGCGTGCGGCCCGAGCCGAGGCCGCGCAGGTCGATCGTCGCCAGCGACTGCGCCGAGCTGCCCGATTGCGGCTTGAAATTGCCGGCCGAGGCCAGCGTGGAGTCGCGCAGCAGGTCGGCCACCGACAGGTCGCCGCTGGCGTCGATCTGCGCCCGGTCGATCACCACCACCGGCAGGCCGATGCCGTCGCTGCCGCGGGCCAGGCGCGAGCCGGTGACTTCGGTCGCGTCCAGCTCGGCCGCATCGTCCTGGGCGACCGTGGCGCCGCCGTGCAGCGCGGCGGAGAGGGCGAAGGTGGCCAGCAGCGCGTGCTGGATCGAGGCGGTCAGGCGCGATCGGGTCATCGGAAGGCTCGTGGGCGGGTGGGCCGCGGGAAGCCGGCAGCTTAACGATCAATCAACATCTGGCCCCGTCGTGCGCGCGGCAGACGGGGGGCGCGCGCGGTTTCGTACAGTTCTGCTAACTGCGTTTGCGGACATGACGTCGACGCTGACGTCGCGTGGCCGCCCCGGGCGCTATCGTGCGGCCACTTCCCTTCCCGGCCACGCGCATGGACCCCGTCACCCCCTGGCCCGGCCGCTCCGCCACGGGCTCGGTCATCCTGCCGCTGCCGTGGTCGTTCGTGCCGCCGCTGGTCGCGGTGCTGGACCTGCCCGAGGCACCCCTGGCGCGGAAGGCCGAGCTGCACCTGACCCTGCTCCCGCGCGACGAGGCGGCGCGGGTCGCGATGAACGCGCCGGAGGCCGGGTGGCGCGCGTATTTCGAGCGCCACGACTGGCGCCTGCGCCTGACCGACCGCTGGACCCTGCTGCACGACCCGGCCGGCACCGCCGGAGCCTTCAGCGTGATCGCCGCCGTCGACGCCCCGGCGCTGAACCCGTTCCGCCGCGAACTCGGCCGCGCCGCGGCGATCGACCTGCCCGACACGCTGCCGCACGTCACGCTGTGGGTGGCCGGCGACACGAAGGGCATCGGCGTGGCGTCGATGGCGGACTTGGCGCGCAAACAGGTGCGCGCATTGACCGACGCCGAACGCGAGGCCGGCATCGCCGTGCGCTGAGCGCAGGACGACGGCCGTCGCGACTCAGCCGCGGAACGTCTGCAGGTGCACGCTGGTTTCGCTGGCGCTGACGCCCTCGATCCGGCGGATGCGCTCGAGCACCTGCGACAGCTCGGCGAGCGTGCCGACACGCAGCTCGGCCAGCAGGTCCCAGCGGCCGTTGGTGTCGTGCAGCGCGGCGATGCCGGGCTCGCCGAGCAGGGCGCGGACGACGCGGTGCTGGTTGCCCTCCACGACGATCGAGGTCCAGGCGTGGATCTCCTCGGGCGTGGCATCCGGGCGCAGGCGCACCGTGTAGCCGGCGATGACGCCGTCGCGCTGCAGCCGGGCCATGCGGTTGGTGATCGTGCCGCGGGAGACGCCGAGGGCGATCGCGAGGTCGGCGACCGGCGCGCGGGCGTCGTGGCGGAGCTTGGCGATCAGGCGGTGGTCGAGGTCGTCCATGGGTTCGGAGGCGTAGTCCGGACGTGGCAGTGCGCATAGTGGCAGAGATTGCTGCCGTTTTGCCAGGTTGCGAGCGGTTTCCGTGGCATTTCTGCCGTTTCGCGCTGGCGCCCGGGTCCGGACAATGGCGCCTCTTCCGGGACCCGCCCGCCGCGTCCCGACACCGCCTGCCGCCTGCCGCCCGCCGACCCCGCCCCGCCCCGAGGACCCGCCGATGACGATGACGCTGCTGACCACCACCGACGTGTCCCGGATCGTCGCCGCCCAGGGCCTGCCGGCATTCCTCGCGCGCCTGGTGGATTACCTCGAGGCCGATTTCCGCCGCTGGCCGGAATTCGACAAGTCGCCGCGCAGCGCCGCCCATTCCGACGGCGGCGTGATCGAGCTGATGCCGATCGCCGACGCGCACGACTACAGCTTCAAGTACGTCAACGGCCACCCGGGCAATACGAAGCTGGGGCTGTCGACGGTAGTCGCGTTCGGCGTGCTCGCCGACGTCGCCACCGGCATGCCGGGCTTCATCAGCGAGCTGACGCTGACCACGGCGATCCGCACGGCGGCGACCTCGGTGATGGCCGCCAAGGCGCTGGCCCGCCCCGACGCGACGACGATGGCGCTGGTCGGCAACGGCGCGCAGAGCGAATTCCAGGCGCTGGCATTCCACCACCTGCTGGGCATCGCCGAAGTGCGGCTGTTCGACGTCGACCCGGCCGCGACCGACAAGCTCGCGCGCAATCTCGCCGCGGCCGCGCCGGCGCTGCGCGTCGTGCGCGCGGCCGGCATCGCCGAGGCCGTGCGCGGCGCACACATCGTCACCACCGTCACCGCCGACAAGACCAACGCGACGATCGTCACGCCGGACATGATCGAGCCGGGCATGCACCTCAACGGCGTCGGCGGCGATTGCCCCGGCAAGACCGAGATGCACGCCGGCGTGGTCGCCCGTTCGTCGGTGTTCGTCGAGTTCGAGCCGCAGTCGCGCATCGAGGGCGAGTTGCAGCAGATGCCGGCGGACTTCGCCGTGACCGAATTCTGGCGGGTGCTGGCCGGCGACGCGCCGGGCCGGCGCTCGACCGACGAGGTGACGCTGTTCGACAGCGTCGGCTTCGCGCTCGAGGACTATTCCGCGCTGCGCCTGCTGCGCGACTGCGCGATCGAACTGGGCATGGGCCGCGATGCCGGGCTGATCCCGTCGCTGCGCGACCCCAAGGACCTGTTCGGCGAGATGGCCGCCCCGGCGGCGCTGGCCACCGTCAAGGCCGCGTAATCCGCGGCGCGTAGAAGTCCTGCTTCACGAGTTGCTTTACCGACGGGCAGGATGCCCGTCTTCTTTCCTCCCCCGAAAGGAAAACCGCCCCTCTGGGGCGGTATTTTTTTGCGCGGGGTGAAAACCGCGGCTACCAGACGACTTCGGCCATCGAGCAGTTCAGGCCCGAGCCGATGCCCAGCAGCGCGACCCGGTCGCCCTTCTTCAGGCGGCCCATCTCGCGCAGCTTGCTCAGCACGATCGGCACCGAGGCCGGGCCGATGTTGCCGTGCTCGGCGAAGATCGTCAGCACCTTCTTCGGGTCGATGCCGAACGCCTTGATGAAGGCCTGCGTGTGCACCTGGCTGACCTGGTGGATCACGAATTCGTCCAGTTCCTCGACCACCCAGCCCAGCGCCTGGCGGGCGGCGCCGAAGGTGGCCGTGGCCAGCTTCAGGCCTTCGATCAGCAGCATGCGGGTGTCGGTGACCATGCGGTCGAGGTTGCCGCGGCACAGCGTGTTCCACTGCGTGGCGGCCTTGGTGACGCCGCCCTTGTAGCGCGGCGCGTCCGGGGTGAGTTCGGTGCGGCTGAGCACCATCGCGGCGGCGCCGCAGCCCAGGGTCAGCGTCGCCAGCTCGTTGCGGAACTGTTCCTCGGTGACGTCCGGCGCGCTCATGCGCTCGAGCGTCTTGCGGTACGCGAGGTTGGCGGTTTCGCCGTCGACGACCAGCGCGTATTCGATCTCGCCGCGCTCGATCATCCGGCTGGCGATGTCCATGCCGTTGATGAAGGCCAGGCAGGCATTGGCGACGTCGAAGTTCTGGCAGTCCTCGCCCAGGCCGAGGTTGCCGCAGACGATCGAGGCGGTCGACGGCTCCAGGAAGTCGCGGCTCACCGAGGTGTTCACCAGCAGGCCGATCTTCTCGCGCGGCACGCCGGCGTCCTTGAGCGCCTTCTCGGCGGCCAGGGTGGCGGCGTCGGAGGCCTGGACCTCGTCGTCCCACAGGCGCCGGGCGTAGATGCCGGCGATGTCCTGCAGCACGTCGGTCTTGATGCCGAGCCGGTCCATCGTGGGCTGCAGCCGGGCATTGATGTCGGCCGAACTCAGGCGGTTCGGGGCATCGATATGCGCCAGGCCGGCGATGGAGACGTGCTGGAACAACATGACGGGGGGTCGCCTGGAAAGAGGGGAAACCCGCGCACGTTACCCGGTTTTCACCCCCCCGCTCAACTTGGGGCCGTGCGGGGGAGCGAGCTGTGAGGCCGGTCTCAGTCCTCGAGCGGGATCACTTCGGCCTCGCCGTCGGCCAGCGGCCGCGGCTGGGTGGCGCTCGCCGCCGGGCCGGACACCACCGCCCCGTCGCAGCGCCAGGCGGTGAAACGCTGCTCGCCGTCGACCGGCTCGCCCTTGGGCTGCACCGTGTCGGCGCCCATGCCGGGGGCCTCGTTGCGGGCCAGGGTCTCGAGTTCGTCGCGCACCTTCAGGTCGTTGCGTTCGACCGGACCCAGGCGGTCCTTGACCGACACCGCAACCTCGCCCCGGCGCGTGCAGGCGGACAGGTTCTCGTCGGCGCGGGCCACGCGCACTTCGGCGCCGCCCGGGGCCATCTTGACCCAGGTGCAGCCGCCGACGGCGACCAGCAGGACGGCGGACATCATCGCGATACGCATCGGCGGAATCCTTCGGTCACGAATGAACACGGCCGGGATTGTGGCCCCGGCCGTGGTGTATCGCCAATCATCGTGCGGCGGGCCGGCGACGTCCCGTTCAGGAAACGCGCCGGCGCCTGCCGTTACTTCGCCGCGACCGGCTTGCCGTCGGCGTCGATGACCTGCACCTCGCCCAGTCCGAGCGCGCGGATGCCGGCCTCGATCTTCGACAGGTCGCCGACGACGACCCAGGTCAGCGCGTCCGGATCGATCGTCTTCGCCGCGGCCTGCACGATCTCCGGGGTCATCGCCTCGACCTTGGCCTTGCGCCGCACGACGTAGTCGTCGGGACGCTGGTAGCGGACGATGCCGCCGATCGCGCCCATCACCGCGGCCGACGTCTCGTACGACCCCGGCAGGCTGCGGATCTCCGTGGACTGGATCTTGGCGACTTCGGCGGCGGTGGCCGCCTCCTCGCCGCGCGCATAGGCGGCGATCTCGCGCTGCAGCTCGGCCATCGACTCGGCCGTCTTGTCGATCTGCACCGCCGCGTAGGCCATCCACGGCCGCTGGTTCTTCGCGCCCTGCACCCAGCTGTAGGAACCGTAGGCCCAGTGCTTCTCCTCGCGCAGGTTCATGTTCAGGCGCGAGGTGAACTCGCCGCCGAGCACCGAATTGGCGATCTCGAACTCGGTGGCCTTCGGATCCATCGACGACGGCACGGTCTGGCCGACGAAGATGTTGGCCTGGATCGCACCGGGCTGGTCGACCAGGAACACCCGCGGCTTCTTCGGCAGTTCGACGGCCGGCACGGCGACCAGCGCCGGTGCCTCGCCCGTGCCCTTCCAGTCGCCCAGGTGCTTTTCCAGCACCGGCAGGATCTCGGCCAGCGTGGTGTCGCCGACGACGATCAGCGTGGCGCCCTGCGGCCGCACCCAGTCGCGGTGGTAGGCCACCAGGTCGTCGCGCGTCAGCGAGGCGATCGACGCTTCGCTGCCGGTGCCGCTGAACGGGATTGCGTACGGATGGCCCTCGCCGTACAGCAGCGGCGGCAGCAGGCGCATCGCCGACGAGTTCGGCCGTGCCTTCTCCTGCTTGATGCCGGCGATCCAGCTCTGCCGGACGCGTTCGATTTCCTTGTCGTCGAAGCGCGGCTCGCGGACCATGTCGGCGAACAGCTCCACCGACGGATCCAGGTTCTCCTTCAGCGCCGAGAGGAAGGCGTTGCCGCCGTCCAGCCCGGCGCCGGCGCCGAGCTGCGCACCGAGGGCCTCGGCGCGATCGGCGAACGCCAGCGCCTCGTAATCGCCCGCACCCTCGTCGAGCATGCCCAGCGTGAAGCTGGCCGTGCCGAGCTTGCGGCCGACGTCGGCGACGTAGCCGCCCGGCAGTTCCAGGCTCAGGCGCACGACCGGGATGTCGTGGCGCTCGGCCAGCACGACGGTGATGCCGTTGGACATCGTCGCCCGCTGCAGCGCCGGGAAGCTCAGGTCCGGGAACTCGGTGGTCTGCGGCACACCGGCGCTGCGGTCGACCGCCGGCGCGGACACGGTGTACTTCGGATCGGCGGCCGGCACGGCCGCCGCGTGGTCCGGCGTCACCGCCGGCGCCTCGACGCTGGGGATGCGTTCACCCGGATTGACGACCAGCGTGTGGTCGCCCTTGGCCAGCCAGCGCCGGCCCGCCGCGACCAGGTCGGCGGCGGTGGAGCGCTCGAGCACGTCCAGGCTGGTGCGGAAGCACGCCGGATCGCGCACGAACACCGCGCACTCGGCCAGCGCGTCGGCCTTGCCGCCGAAGCCGCCGATGCGCTCGATGCCGCGGATGAAACCGGCGCGGTACGACGTGCGGGCCTGCTGCAGTTCGCTGTCGGTCGGGCCGTCGGCGATCAGGCGGGCGACTTCCTCGTCCAGCGCCTTCTCGACCGTCGCCACGTCCACGCCTTCCTTGACGTCGACCTGGACGAAGAACATGCCGCCGAGCTGGCTCGGCCACGCGCCGGCGCTGACGCTGTCGGCGATCTTGTCATTGAAGACCAGACGCTTGTCCAGCCGCGACGAACGCGAGCCGCCCAGCACCTGCGCCAGCAGCTGCAGGCGCTCGGTGTCGGCCGCGCCGAACTGGGCGATGTTCCAGACGCGGTACAGGCGCGCCTGCGGCACCGCGTCGGTCATCACCTCGCGGGTGGAGGCGGTGCGCGGCGCCGGGTCGATCTTCGGCTGCGACATCGTCGGGCCGGCCGGGATGTGCCCGAAGTACTTCGCCACCTTCTCCTTCGCGGTGGCGACGTCGATGTCGCCGGCGAGCACGAGCACGGCGTTGTTGGGGCCGTACCAGGTCTTGAACCAGCGCTGCACATCCGCGAGCGAGGCGGCATCGAGGTCGGCCATCGATCCGATCACGCTCGAGTGGTAGGGGTGGCCCTCGGGATAGCTGGCGGACAGCAGGCGGTCCCAGACCTGGCCGTAGGGCTGGTTCTCGCCCTGGCGCTTCTCGTTCTGGACGACGCCGCGCTGCTCGTCGAGCACCGCCTGGTCGATCGCGCCGAGGAAATGGCCCATGCGGTCCGATTCCATCCACAGCGCCATGTCGAGCGCGGTGGTCGGCACGTTCTGGAAGTAGTTGGTGCGGTCCTGGTTGGTGGTGCCGTTCTGGTCGGTGGTGCCGACCAGTTCGAACGGCGCGAAGAATTCGCCGTCGTGGTTCTCGCTCTTCTGGAACATCAGGTGCTCGAACAGGTGCGCGAAGCCGGTGCGGCCCGGCACCTCGTTCTTGGAGCCGACGTGGTACCAGAGGTTCACCGCGACGATCGGCGCCTTGCGGTCGGTGTGCACGATCACGCGCAGCCCGTTGGGCAGGGTGAACTCCTGGAAGGCGATGTCGGCGCGCGCGACGGGCGCGGCGGCCGGCGCAGCGGTCGGGGCATCGGCGGCGATGGCGAATCCGGACGGCGCGAGGCCACCGGCAAACAGCGCGGCGCATAGGGCCAGGGCGAGGGCGCTCGGGCGCGGGCGGCGGATCAGGGTCATTCGGAGTCCTTGCGGGCACGGCCGGCCGATGCCGGGGGACCCGAATCCTAGCCTGCCGGGGCCGGGCATACACTAGGCCAGAGGCCATGCGGAGGCGTTCGGATGCACGGGATTCGATGCGTGGTGACCGGCGCCAACCGTGGCCTCGGGCTGGAATTCACGCGCCAGCTGCTGGCGCGCGGTGATCACGTGGTGGCCGCGTGCCGCGACCCGGCCGGCGCCCCGGCCCTGGCCGCGCTCGCCGCGGGCAGCGGCGGGCGCCTGGCCATCCTGGCGCTGGACGTCGCCGACGAAACCAGCCGGCACGAATTCACCGCCGCGCTGGCGGCGCGCTTCGACGGCCTGGAGCTTCTGGTGAACAACGCCGGCCTGCTGGTGTCGGGCGAACGCTTCGGCACGATCGAGCAGGGGGCGATGGAACGCAGCTTCAGCACCAACGTCGCCGGGCCGTTCCTGCTGGCGCAGGCGCTGGCGAAACGGCTGGCCGCCGGCACGGATCCGCGCGTGGTCAACATCTCTTCGGGCATGGGCTCGATCG
This sequence comes from Arenimonas sp., assembly GCA_036676665.1. Lineage (GTDB taxonomy): Bacteria > Pseudomonadota > Gammaproteobacteria > Xanthomonadales > Xanthomonadaceae > Arenimonas. The sequence continues at coordinate 10,766 of JAKFCL010000307.1, forward strand.
CCGCGCTCGAGGGGTTCCATTCGCCGAGTTACTCGATCAGCAAGTCGGCGCTGAACATGGCCTCGGCGCTGCTGGCGAAGGCGCTGAACCCGCTGGGCATCGGCGTGGTCACGCTGAGCCCCGGCTGGGCGCGCACCGAGATGGGCGGCCGCTCGGCGCCACTGACGCCGGCCGAATCGGTGCACGACATGCTGCAGACCCTCGACCGGCTGCCGGGCGTGCCGGCGGCGCCGTTCGTCGACCACGACGGCACGCCGTTGCGCTGGTAGGGCTGTCCGGGCGCTGTCCGCCCGTCCCGGCGGACACTCGCGGACAGTGCCAACGGTTTCGCAAGCGATTGATCCAGAAGGAAATACAGACTTGGCACGGATCCTGCTGTATTCCGGATACGCGATCCACCGATCCCTGTTCCGGAGCCACCGCGATGACCGCCACCCTGTCCACCCAGATCCACCGCGCGCTGTTCGCCCTGCCGCTGCTGGCCGTCGGCCTCGCCGCGGCGTTCGCCGCCGGGCCGGTGCCCGGCCCGCACCCGGCGTTGCCGCAGGCGGCCGAAGCGACGCTCGCGCTGCCGGCCGGGATGCTGGTCGCCAAGCTCGACTGCGCCGCCACCCTGGCTCCCGTCGGTGCGCTCGGCCTGGCGCGCATGCCCGGCGACATCGGTCCGCTCGGCCGGCGCCTGCGCTGCGCACAGTGACCGCCGCACGGCCGGCGATAATCGCCGGATGATCCACGTCATCCTGTTCCAGCCCGAGATCCCGCCGAACACCGGCAACATCATCCGCCTGTGCGCCAACACCGGCGCGCACCTGCACCTGGTCGAGCCGCTGGGGTTCGCGCTCGACGACACGAAGCTGCGCCGCGCGGGCCTGGACTACCACGAGTTCGCGCGCCTGCAGGTGCATGCCTCGCTCGACCTGTGTCTCGCATCGCTGCCGTCGCCGCGGGTGTTCGCGTTCAGCGCGCGTTCGTCCACGCGCTTCGACGGCGTGTCGTTCCGTGCCGGCGATGCGCTGCTGTTCGGGCCGGAAACGCGCGGGCTCCCGGAGGCGGTGATCGAGGCGATCCCGGCGGAAAACCGCCTGCGCCTGCCGATGCGCGCCGGCCAGCGCAGCCTCAATCTTTCCAATGCCGTCGCGGTCGCGGTGTTCGAGGCGTGGCGGCAACTCGACTACGCCGGTGCGATCGGCGACGAGTGAGCATCGCCCCGCGCACCTGACCTCGCGCGCGACACCATGACTGACGACATGGTTCCTGCGAAACCGGCAGGCCGTTAATCGCCCGTTCCGTCGGATTTCCGATACTCGACGTGCGCTCCCCCACGGGCGTCACCTCCAATATCGAAAAAGGAATTCAACAATGAAGCGATCCCTTCTTGCCCTGGCGCTCGTCGCCCTCGTTCCGTTCGCCGCGCAGGCGGACGACAAGCTCAGCTACACGTACGTCGAAGCCGATTACCTGAATGTCGATGGCGATGCCGACGGCTTCGGCCTGCGCGGTTCGGTCGAGTTCGGCGATTCGGGCATGTATGGCTTCGGCGGCTACAACAAGGTCGAGGTCGACGATTTCGACATCGACGTCGACAACTACGAGCTGGGCCTGGGTTATGCGCACGACCTGTCGGCCAACACCGACCTGCTCAGCGAAGTCGCTTACCTGAACTCCGACGCCGACGGTTTCGACGTCGACGGCTGGCGCGCCTCGGTCGGCCTGCGCGGTTCGTTCACCCCGGATTTCGAAGGCCTGGCGAAGCTGAACTACGTCGACGGCGACCAGTTCGACGGCGATTTCTCGGCCACGCTCGGCGCGCAGTACAAGTTCACGCCGATGTGGGGCCTCACCGGCGAGGTCGAGGTGGCGGACAACGCCGAGGCCTATCTGGTCGGCGTCCGCGCCAGCTTCTGATTCGCGGTCCTCTCTCTCCCGCGTGAAGCGAAGCCCGGCGCAAGCCGGGCTTTTTTCCGCACGCGGCGGAGTCAGCTTTCGAACAGGCCTTCGGGGTATTCGGGCTTCTGCTCGCGCGACAGCAGCAGCTTCACGCCTTCGACCGGGGTGATCAGCTCGTGCAGCACGGCCTGCACCAGCGCCGAGATCGGCAGGTCGACTTCGTGGCGGTCGCCGAGCCGGATCACCTCGTCGGCGGTCTGCACCGATTCCACGACCTGGCCGATCTCCGCGACCGCATCGCCGATCGACTGGCCTTTTCCGAGCGCGAGGCCGAGGCGGCGGTTGCGCGACAGGTCGCCGGTGCAGGTCAGCACCAGGTCGCCCAGGCCGGCGAGGCCCATCAGCGTCTCGGCGCGGCCGCCGAGCGCGGCATTGAGCCGCAGCATCTCGTTGAGGCCGCGGGTGATCAGGCCGGCGCGGGCGTTGAGCCCGAGCTGCATGCCGTCGGCGATGCCGGTGGCGACCGCCAGCACGTTCTTCATCGCGCCGCCGAGCTCGGCGCCGAGCATGTCGTTGCCGGTGTAGGCGCGGAAGGTCGCGCCGTGCAGCATCGCGGCGACCGACTGCGCGAAAGCCTCGTCGTCCGAATGCACGGTGACCGCCGTCGGCAGCCCCATCGCGACTTCCTTCGCGAACGACGGCCCGGTGACCACGGCCAGCGGCACCTCGGCGCCGAGCACCTCGCCGGCGACCTCGTGCAGGAAACGGCCCGATCCGGGCTCGAAGCCCTTGGTCGCCCACGCGACGCCGGCTTCGGGCCGGCGATGGGGCGCCAGCGCGTGCAGGGTCTGGTTGAACGCGTGGCTCGGCGTGACCACCAGCACCAGGTCCGCGCCGGCGACCGCCGCGGCCAGGTCGCCGGTGGCGGCCAGGGATTCGGGCAGCGGAATGCCGGGCAGGTAGCGGGTGTTCTCGTGGCGCGCGCCGATGGACTCGACCTGGGCGGCGTCGCGGCCCCAGATCGTCGTCGGGTGCCCGTTGCGGGCGATCAGCGAAGCCAGTGCCGTGCCCCAGGAACCACTCCCGAGCACGGCGACCGACGGCAGTTGGGCACTCACGGCCGGGCCGGGAGGATCAGGCGTTGCCGCCCTCGACGCCCATCGGGGCGGCGTTGGCCTGCGACTCCGCGCGGCGGCGCAGGCCTTCGGCGTACAGCGCCTCGAAATTGATCGGCTGCAGGTAGAACGGCGGGAAACCGCCGGAGGCGATCAGGTCGCCGATCGCCTGGCGCGCGTACGGGAACAGCACGTTCGGGCAGTACGTGCCCAGCATCATGTCCAGCGTGCGCTCGTCGAAGCCGGCCAGGCCGAACAGGCCGGCCTGCTCGAGTTCTGCCAGGTAGACGACCTTGTCGTTGACCTTGCAGGTCAGCGTGATGCCCAGCACGACCTCGAACACGCCCTCGACCGCGCGCGCGACCTTCTGGTTGAGGTTGAGCTCGAGCTGCGGCTGGCCCGGCTCGTTGAAGATCGCCGGCGCGCCGGGGACCTCGAAGGACACGTCCTTGACGTAGATCTTCTGGATCGTGAACTGCGCCTGGTCGGCGCCGGCGGCGCCATTGTTGAGCTCGGACATGTCGTGCGACTCCACTGGATTATGCGATGGGGAAAGGCGGCGATTATCGCATGCCGCCCGGTCGCGGGCCGGGGCCCGCACTGGGGATCGGTCAGGCCTTGCCCTTGGCCAGCGGCAGGCCGGCGGCCTGCCAGGCGCCGATGCCGCCGTCGAGCACGCTGACCTTCTTGAAGCCGCCCTTGACCAGCTTGCTGGCGACGGCGCCGGCGCTCATGCCGGCCGCGCACACCAGCACCACCGGCGATTCGACGGCCTTGGCCAGCACCTTGTTGGACGGCTCGACGGCGCTGGGCAGGATGTGGCGGGCGCCGATGATGTGGCCCTTCTCGAAATCGCCCTGGCCGCGCAGGTCGACCACCAGGGCGTTCTCGCGGTTGATCAGGTCGGTGAGCTGGGCCGGGGTGACCGACTTCCAGCCACGGAACAGCGCCCGGACCTCGGTGATCACGATCGCGGCGGTCAGGCCGACGAAACCGGCGACGAGGATCGGGTTGGACTGGAAGATCTGTTGCAGGCGTTCCATGGGCGGCAGCGGGTTCCGGCAGCGGGGGCGGCATTATGGGCGCCGCCGCGGTCCCGGGCAAAGCCGCTCACTCGGTATGGAGGTCGTCCAGGTTCGGCAGGCCGCTGGTGAGCCACCAGCGCCCGGCTTCCTCGTCCCAGCGCCAGGTCTGCCGGTCGACCAGCATCTTCTCGGCCTGGGTGTGCTTGTTCACCATCCGGATCTCGACCACCTGTTCGTACTGGCCCTCGACCGGCTCGTTGCCGGTGCGGACTTCGTAACCGGTGACCTGGAACTGCTTGTAGCGCTCCAGTTCGATCGACTCGACCGGGTCTTGCGCGAGCGTCAGGGGATCGACGAAGCCGACCGCGCGATCGAAATCGCTCCAGCGGATCGCGCTGACGTACTCGTAGAGCATCGCGTCGCGCGGGCTGCGCTTGGCGTTCATGGAGCCGCAGGCCGACAGGGCCAGCAGCAGGGCGATGACGGCGGCGCGGATCAGGAATCGGCTCATGGCCGCATTATGCACAAACCCGCCGGGGACGCTCAGGCATGCCGCAGTGCGGCGAAGCGGCCGGTGAACTCGGCGACCGGCTGGCCGTCGGCATCGAGGATGCGGGCGACGATCGCGGCGCGGGCACGGCCGCGTTCGCGCAGGCTGCGCAGCACGCTGTCCCAGTCGACGCCGGGCTCGAGCCAGGCCTCGGCGACCAGGTCGGCGTACAGCGGCTTGAGGTAACGCAGCTGGCTGTCGGCGACGTAGACGTCGGCGGACACGCCGGCCGCGTCGAGCTTGGCGGTCAGCAGGCCCCAGCCGGCCAGCGTCATCGCGCTGGCCATGCTGCCGCCGAACGCGCAGCCCTTGTCGTTCACGTTGGCGGCCAGCGGGGCCTGCAGGCGCAGGATGTCGCCGTCGCAGGCGGTGGCCTGCAAGCGCATCGCGGCGACGGGGGGCATTGCGAGGTAGTGCGCGTTGAGCGCGTCGAGGGAGTTCATTCGCCGGTCTTTGATCCGAGGCTGTGCGAAGCTGGCGCAATGGTCCGGACCACGGCAACGCCAACGCTGGCGGGATGGTACGTCATCTCGCTGCGACCTTCGGGAACGCACGAACCGGTGCGGCGCGCCGCCGTGGCGCTGGGCGCGCGGATGCTGCCGCTGTCGACGCTGCGGCTGGCGATGCTGCCGGCGGTGCCGGCGCTGGCCGTGGCGCTGGCCTGCCCGCGGGTGATCTTCACCAGCCCGGCCGCCGTGCGTTTCGCCGCGGCGCAGGCGCCGCTGCGGGCGCGGCCCGGCCAGCACTGGTTCGCCGTCGGGGGGGGCACGGCCGCGGCACTGCGACGGGCGGGGGTGCCGGCCGTGACGGCGCCGCGCGACCGCGGCGACTCCGAGTCGCTGCTGGCACTGCCCGACCTGCAGGACGCCGACAGCGCGATCGGCCTGGTCACTGCGCCCGGCGGCCGCGGCCTGATCGCCGAAACGCTGGCCCATCGCGGGGCGCCGGTGCATCGGGCCGAGGTGTACCGGCGCCAGCCGGTGCCGCCGCGTCCGGACCGGCTGGCGGCGCTGGCGACGCTGCCGGCGCACAGCGCGCTGCTGGTGAGCAGCGCGGAGGCTTTCGACGTGCTGTGGGCGCCGATGGACGACGCGCAGCGGACCCTGCTGCGCGGGCGACCGGTGGTGGCCAGCAGCCCCCGGCTGGCGGCGATGCTCGCCGGGCACGGGTTCGCGGCGATCGTCACCGCCGCGGGCGCCGCGCCGGCGCAGATGCTGTCGGCGCTCGCGGCCGATGTGGCGGCGGGTCGCTTCCGGTAGGATTGCCGCTGTTTTCACGTTCCTGTCGGTTGTGGATACCGTGCTCGACGACTCCCCGGATTCCCCGCCCGCGCGCCGCCGTTCCGGTGCGTCCGGATGGCTGTGGCTGCTGGTCCCGATGCTCGCCGCGGGTGCCGCCGGCGCGTGGTGGTGGACATCGCGCCCGGTCGCCGAACCCGGCCCCGACCTCAGCCCCGAAGCGCTCGACGCCCGCCTGCTGGATGCCGAACAGGCGGTGGTCACGCTGCGCCGCACCCAGGGCAGCCTCGAACAGAAGCTCACCGACACCACCGCCCGCACCGGCCTGCTGCGCGACGAGGTGCTCGGCGTCGGCCAGCGCGCGGCGATCCTCGAGGACAGCCTGCGCGAATTGTCCGCCCAGGCCACCGACGGCCGCGAAGCGCTGCGCCTGGACGAAGTGGAGATGCTGCTCGGCCTGGCGCAGGCGCGGCTGGACATCGCCGGCGACCTGGCCGGCGCGATCCGCGCGACCGCGATGGCGCGCGAGGCGCTGACGCCGCTGACCGATCCGCAATACATCAGCCTGCGCCAGACGATCGGCCAGGAGCTGTCGGCGCTGCGGGCACTGCCGGCCGATCCGCGCGTGCGCGCCGCCGGCGAACTCGATGCGCTGCAGGCGACCCTGCCGCGCCTGGCCAGCCGGGCGCCCGGCGCACCGATGGCCCGGGTGCCCACCGGCACCGGCTGGCAGCGGCTGCTCGACGCGGTGGTGCAGGTGCGGCCGAGTGGCGCGCAGGACCTGGTGTCGCCGGCGGACCGCGCCACCGGCGAAGCCGCGCTCGGCCTGGAACTGGCGCTGGCCCGCCTCGCGCTGGAGCGGCGCGACGAAGCCGGCTTCCGGGCCGGCCTGCAACGCATCGGCGAATGGCTGGCGCGCCTGTATGCCCGCGATCAGTCGCTCGAGCGGCTCGAGAAGCAGCTGGCCTCGCTGGCGACGCTGTCGCTGGCGCCGGACCTGCCGATGAAGGGCGCCGCGCTGCAGCAGCTGCGCGACCTGCGCCGCCAGGCCGACGCGTCGCCGTGAACCTCTATCGCAGCCTGCTGTGGTGGCTGGCCCTGGCGGCGCTGGGCGCGCTGGGCTGGACGTGGTTCTCGCAGGACCTGGGCGACGTCGTCATCCGTTTCCGCGGCGTCACCTACACCACGACGCTGGCCTACCTGGTGGTCGCGTGGGTGCTGCTGTGGTTCACCTTGTGGGCGTTGTGGTGGCTGCTGCGGCTGCCGGTGCGGGCCTGGCGGCGACGGGCCCGCGAACTGGCGCGCAATCGCCTCGTCAGCAGCCTCGAAGCGCTGCACCAGGGCCGCTGGCAGCGGGCCGAGTCGCTGGCGGTGAAGGCCGCCGAGGATCCGTCGCTGCGCACGCCGTCGCTGCTGGTCGCGCGCCGCGCCGCCACGGCCCGCGACGACGTCGAGGCGGTCGCCCGCCACCATGCGGCGTTGCTGGGCCACGACCCGGCGACGGCCGCACTGGAACAGGCCGGCCACCTCGCCGAGGCCGGCCGCCACGACGACACGCTGGCGGTGCTGGCCGGTGCCGGCACCCCGCTGCCGCCGCGGGCGCTGGCGCTGCAGGCGCACGCGCTGTCGGCGACCGGTCGCGCGCACGACGCGCTGGCCGCGCTCAATGCGCTGCGCCGCGACCAGGCGATGCCACCCGCGGGCCTGGCGGAACTGGAGGTCGCGCTGACCGCGGCGCTGATGGCGCAGGCCCCGCAGGCCGACGTGCTGCTGCAGCGCTGGAATGCGCAGCCGCAGCGCCTGCAGCTGGCGCCCGACGTCGCCGAGGCGTTCGCCGCGCGCGCCGAACAGCTGGGACTCGAGGACGACGCGCTGCGCGTCATCGCCGACGCGCTGGACTCGCAGTGGGACGAATCCCTGGCCGCGCTGTACGGGAAGCTGCCCGCCGGCCGCGAGGGCTCGCGCCTGCAGCGGGCCGAGGGCTGGCTCGCCGCGCATGCCTCCAGTCCCGCCCTGCTGGTCGCGCTGGGCCGCCTGTGCCGCGAACAGAACCTGTGGGGCAAGGCCGAGGACTACCTGCACCGGGCGCTGGCCCAGGGTGCCGGCGCCGAAGCCTGGGAGCAGCTCGGCCACGCGTGGACCACGCAGGACGACGCAGCCCGCGCGCAGATCGCCTACGCCAACGCACTGCGCGTCGGCCGCGGCGAGGCGCCGCTGGCCCTCGCGGGCCGCAGCCTGCGCGAGCAGATCGCCGACCAGGCGGTCGCCGAGGAACGCAACGAACACGGGATGCCGCTGATCCCGCGCTGAAGCCGGGGTCAGAGCACGGTTTCGCCAATCAGGGGTCCGACCCCTGTTTTTTTCAGCGCTCGACGATCGCGGCGACACCCATGCCGCCGGCGGTGCAGATCGAGATCAGCGCGCGGCCCGAACCCTTTTCCTTCAGCAGCTTCGCCGCGGTGGCGACGATGCGGGCGCCGGTCGCGGCGAACGGGTGGCCCAGCGCCAGCGAGCTGCCGACGACGTTGAGCTTGCTGCGGTCGATCGAACCCAGCGGCGCGTCGAGGCCGAGCTTGTCGCGGCAGAAGTCCACGTCCTCCCAGGCCTTCAGCGTGCACAGCACCTGCGCCGCGAACGCCTCGTGGATCTCGTAGAAATCGAAGTCCTGCAGCGTGATCCCGTTGCGCCTGAGCAGTTTCGCGACGGCCCAGCACGGCGCCATCAGCAGGCCTTCGCCGTGCACGAAATCGACCGCGGCCACCTGCGCGTCCACCAGGTACGCCTGCACTTCCAGCCCGTGCTCGCGCGCCCAGTCTTCCGACGCCAGCAGCGCCGCGGAGGCGCCGTCGGTCAGCGGCGTCGAGTTGCCGGCGGTCAGCGTGCCGTTGCCGGAGGTCTTGTCGAAGGCCGGCTTCAGCGTCGCGAGCTTTTCCAGCGACGTGTCGGGACGCAGGATGTTGTCCTTGTCCTGGCCGCGGAACGGCACCACCAGGTCGGCGTAGAAACCGCGCGCGTAGGCGGCGGCGGCCTTGTGGTGCGATTCCATCGCCAGACGGTCCTGGTCCTCGCGGGCGATCTTCCATTCCTTGGCCATCATCTCGCAGTGCTCGCCCATCGACTTGCCGGTGCGCGGCTCGCCGACACCCGGGAACTCGGGCTTGAGGTCCGACAGCGAGAAGCCCTTGAACGCCGCCAGCCGCGCGCTGTTGGTCTTGGCCATGTTGGCGTCGAGCAGGCGGCGGCGCATGCGCTTGTTCACCGTGATCGGCACGTCCGACGTGGTGTCGGAACCGCCGCCGATGCCGGCATCGATCTGCCCGAGCGCGATCTTGTTGGCGACGTCGATCACCGTGTCCAGGCCGGTGCCGCAGGCGCGCTGCATCGTCAGGCCGGGCGTCAGCGGGCTCAGGCCCGACGACAGCGCGGCCTCGCGGCCGAGGTTCCAGTCGCTGCTGTGCTTGAGAACCGCGCCCATCGCCACTTCGCCGAGCACCTCGCCGTGCAGCTTGAACTTCTCGACCAGCGCGCCGAGCGTCTTGATCGACATGCCGAGGTTGCCGACGTCGTGGTAGGCCGTGTTGTTGCGCACGAAGGGGATGCGGACGCCGCCGAGGATGGCGACACGACGGGTGGGCGACATGGGACTCACTCCTTGGAAAGTGGCGCGATGCGTTCTTCAACGGGAAACAGCGTGTCCGGCGGCGGGCCCCACTGCGCCGCGCGCAGCCGCCACAGCCCGCCGATCCACGCGCGGAACATCGCCGCGACCGGATCGTCGGCCGGGCGCGCGTCGAGCATCGCCAGCAGCCGCGCCGGTGCCGCGCCGGCGATCTCGGCCTCGAGGATCGCCTCGAAATAATCGGTCCACTGCCGGCCGTAATCGACCTGGCCGGCCGCGGCCTGCAGGCGCACGCGCTCGCGCATCGCGCCGACCGCATCGCCGTCGGGCCTGCGCGCGACGATCTGCGCATTGGGCGAGTCGCCGATCACGAGCAGCGGTTCCAGGCCGACGCCGCGCACGTAGGCCACCAGTTCCTCGGGCACGCAGAACTGGTTGCGGGCGACGTCCTTGCGCTGCCCGGCCGGCACGCGCGCGGCCTGCTCGACCTCCATCGCGAAGCGCTTCCAGCCGACCGGATGCGCCAGATTCCAGTGGTCGAAATAGAACAGCCCGCCCGGCTTGAGCACCCGCGCCACCTCGCGCAGGTAGAGGACCATGTCCTCCTTGTCCATGTGGATGAACACCGCGACGCAGTAACCACGGTCCTGGCTGGCATCGGCGAGCATCGGCAGGCGCGGACCCGACAGCGCGTCGAAACGCACGTCGCCGAGCCCCTGCAGGCGCTCGCGGGCGACGGCGAGCATGTTCTCGCTGATGTCCAGGCCGTGCCAGCGCGCGACCTCGCCGGCCAGTTCGCGGCCGATGCGGCCGACGCCGCAGCCGAGCTCGAACACGTGGTCGCCGGGCTTGAGGTCCAGCGCGGCCCGCGCCTGGGCGGCGGAGAACGCCCCGGTCAGGCGCAGCGTGCGCTCGTCGGTGCTGCCGTCGACGGCGACGCGGGCGCCGGTCGGCGTGGCCGCCTTGTCGTTCCAGAACGATTTGTAGTCTCTGAAATCCATGCTGTCGGCGGCCGCGCGGGCCGGCCGTCCGGAAGGGGCGGGTATGATTGAAGATGATAACCCGACGCCCCCGTACGCTCATGGCCGAATCGATCACCTGCTGCCTCGGCGCCCTCGCGGTCGAACTGCGTCCCGGCGCCGTGCCGGAGCGTCTCGCGCTCGCCACGGGCGACGCCGGCGACCTCGCGGCACGGGTCGCCCGCGACCTCGCGCGGGCCGCGCCGGAGGCCGCCCGCCTCGATTTCGCGCTTGTGGCGGCGCTGTACGACCCGGTCGAACTGCTGCGCCCGGGCTGGCCGCTGCACGACGAGCTCGAACGCCTGGTCGCGCGCGCGCCCGGCGCACGCGGCGGCCGCGCGATCGGTTTCGGCGCCGGCGCCGACGGCCTGCCGCCACCGCTGCGCCCCGATCCCGAACACGTGCACGGCCCGCTGCGCCTGCTGCCCTGGCTGGTGCGCGGCGACGAGGCGGCGATCACCGCCGCCGGCGACGTGCTCGAGGAGGTGCTGCTCGACACCGGCATGGCCGCCGCCGACACCGCGCTGGCCGCCCAGCACGGCTTCGGCGTCGCGGTCGAACACGTGCGCCTGCTGACGATCAACGACCTCGCGGCGATGATCGCGCTGCAGTACGACCACGCCGGCCTCGCCCCGCTGTGGCCGCTGCTGGAGACCGCGCTGCTGGCGCCGGGCGGCGAGCAGTGGCTCGATGCGCCGCCGGAGCCGTTGATGCGCTACGCCAACGGCGAGGTGCGCATCGCGATGCTGGACGCCGAAGCCTGGTCCGAGGGCGGGTTCGCGCCGCGCGACGCCGACGCGGCGAAGCTCGCCCGGGCCTTCGAGCGCTTCCAGATGCGCCAGCGGCAGTTCGCGGCGGTTTTCGCCGCCCATGCGGTGCCGGTCACTTACGACCATTGCCCCGCGGGCCGCGATCCGCGCGGGGTCCTGGCCGCCTGAGCCGCCGCGCTAGCGCGGCGGCGGTCGGTCCCGGGTGATGCGCAGCCGCGCCACCTCCAGCGCGAGGTCGTAGCCCGGGTCGGGCGCGGCGCCGAGCCACCGGCTGTCGTCGCCGTCGAGCACGAGCAGGTGCTCGCGGCCGGCGACGCGCGCCCGCACCTGGTCGTAATGCATCGGATCGGCGTACAACTGCGCCGCCGCCGGCGTCGGCTCGGCCCCGAACAGGCGGCCCTGCAGGAAACTCCGGCAGCCCTTCGCGTCGAGCAGGTATTGCAGCGACGGCACCAGATCCACCTGCTGGAAGTCGCCGCGCACCGGGCCCGGCGGCGTCCCGGTGGCGCCCAGCGCGAAGGCGGGCACGCGGACCATCGCGTCGGGGCCGAAGCGGCTCAGCTCCTCGCTTCCCAGCGGCGTCATGATCCGATGGTCGCCGACGACGAACAGCAGGCCGTCGGCGAAGAAACCGCGCCGCTGCAGTCCTTCCGCGAACCGGGCCACCGCCGCGTCGGTGGCACGCACCGCGCCGCGCTCGCCGGGGTCGGCGCCGTCCAGCGGTACGAACGGAGGGTGCATGCCGACGGTCAGCACCGTCGCGAAGAAAGGCCGGTCGCCGCGTTCACGGTCGTACCAGTCCAGGACACGCTGCAGCAGCGCCTCGTCGCTGGCCGCGCCGAACGCGCCGCGCGCGCGCCCGGCATAGGCCGGGTGCGCGGCGCCTTCGGCATCGTCGATGCCGATCAGCTCGAGCCAGCGCTCGCGGTGGGTGAACTCCATGTCGCCGCTGGTGAAGAAATGCACGCCGACGCCGTCGGCACGCAGGCGGCGATGGAAATCCCCGGTGACCTCGGTGAACAGCATGATCGTGCCGTGGCGGATGCCCGACAGGGGCGTGGTTCCGGTCAGCAGCGCGGCGAGGCCGCCTTCGGTCGAGAAGCCGTTGGTGCGGAAGTCCGGATACCAGCTGCCGCGGCGGGCGAGCGCGTCCATCGCCGGCGTCAGGTCCTGCAGGCCCGAGAACAACCGGCTGTGGTGCATCGACCAGGATTCGACGACCAGCACGATGACGTCGCTGCGCCGGCGCAGGCCCGGCTCGCACACCGGCGCCGGGGCAGGCGTCGCCTGCAGCCGCCGGATCGTCTCGGGGCCGTATTCGCGCGTCATTCCGTTGCCCCGGTTGATCGCGACCACGTTCTCGTAGGCGCCGCGATTGAGATACCAGGTCGGCCCCGACCACAGGGCCAATGCCAGCGCGCTCCCCAGCACCACGCCCCAGGCCAGGCGACCCTGCGCGCGCGGAGCCGCGGCGGCGGCGGCGATCGCGACGGTCGCGCCGAGCACGAGCACGACCGCGGCCGCGGACAGCGCCCAGCCTTCCGGTTGCGCGAGCAGCGGCCGCAGCACGCTCCAGATCGCGGCGAACTCGTCGCCGTAGTTGGCCACGTCGGCGAGCTGGAGCCGGCGCGCGAGCAGGCGCTGGACCCCGATGTCGACGACGAACGCCAGGGTCAACGCAGCGCCGGCGACCGCCGGCAGCGCCGCCAGCCGGCGCGAGCCGACGCTTCGCGCCAGCTGGAACAGCGCGACCAGCGCCGCCAGCAGCCACAGGTCCTGCGCCAGCACCGGCCGCACCAGGCAGCCGCTGCAGTCGAGGTACGCCGCAAGCGAGCGCTCGGTGAGCCAGGCCCGGTAGGCCGAGAGCGCGACGAAGGCGGCCAGCGCGAGTGTGAACAGCGCGTCGACGCGGAAACGCCGGCGGCGGGAAGGCGGGGAGTCGATCGGCGGCGTCATGCGGGAAAGGGTAACAGCGCCCCCACGCTAGACTGCACACCGATTCCCTTCGTGTGCGCGACCCCCATGACGACGACGTCCCGACTCCTGATTGCCTTCGGACTGCTTCTGACGGCGGGCCTCGCCGCCGCGACGACGACCGGGCCCTCGGCGGCGGAGTCGGTGCCGCCCGTGCTCGCCCCGGCCGACGCCGCCGGGGCGCTGCCGTGCGGACGCGGCGACGACGACGGCCGGCCCCGGATCGGCCTGGTGCTCGGCGGCGGTGGCGCACGCGGTTTCGCGCACGTGGCGATCCTCAAGGAGCTCGAACGCCAGCGCATCCCGGTCGACTGCATCGCCGGCACCAGCATGGGCGCGCTGGTCGGCGGCCTGTACGCGTCGGGAAAGAGCGCCGACGAGATCGAGGCCGGCCTGCGCGCGATCGACTGGCCGGCGCTGTTCAACGACCGCGTCGACCGCGCCCAGCGGTCGTTCCGGCGCAAGCGCGACGACGACCTGGCGCTGGTCGCCGGCAAGCCCGGCATCGGCAATTCCGGACTGAAGCTGGCCCCCGGCGTGCTGTCGGGCGAGCGCATCCTGCTGCTGCTCGAGCGCGAGACCGAGCGCGTGGCCACGCGCGCGGACTTCGACGACCTGCCCATTCCGTTCCGCGCGGTCGCCACCGACCTCAATTCCGGCCAGGCCGTGGTGATCGGCGACGGCAGCCTGGCGCTGGCGATGCGCGCCAGCATGTCGATTCCCGGCGTGTTCCGGCCGGTGCTGCGCGACGGCCTGTGGCTGGTCGACGGCGGCCTGGTGAACCAGGTGCCGATCGACGTCGTGCGGGCGATGGGCGCCGACATCATCATCGCCGTCGACGTCGGCTCGCCGCTGCTCCGGCTCGACGAGGATGCCGGCCCGCTCGACATCGTCGACCAGATCAGCGGCTTCATGACCGTGGGCAGCGCCGAGCGGCAGATCGCCACGCTGGGGCCGCAGGACGTGCTGCTGCGGCCGCGGCTGGGCGCCGAGGTGATGTCCGACAGCTTCGACAAGTTCGACCAGGCACTGGCGATCGGCGAGGACTCGCTCGACGGGGCGCGCCCGAAGCTGGCCGCGCTGGCGCTCGATGCCGGCGGTTATGCCGCGGTCCGCGACGCACGCCCGGCGCCGGCGGCGAGCGCGCCGGTGATCGATTTCGTGCGCCTGGACAATCGCAGCCGTTACGCCGATTCGGTGCTGCTGGCCAAGATCGACATCGCCCCCGGCCAGCCGCTGGACGCCGACCGGCTGCAACGCAACCTGCAGCGCATCTACGGCATGGACACGTTCGACCTGGTCACGTACGACGTCGTCGAGGAGGACGGCGCCATCGGCGTGATCGTCTCGGTGGTGCCGCACAGCTACGGCCCGAACTACCTCGAGACCGGCCTGAGCCTGTATTCGGATTTCGGCGGCGACTTCTTCTTCAACCTGCGCGCGGGCGTGCTGCGCGCACCGGTGAACACGCTCGGCGGCGAACTGCGCGGACTGCTGCAGATCGGCGATGAACCCGGCCTGCTGCTGGACTACTACCAGCCGATCGGTGCGGCCGGCGACTACTTCGTCACCGGCTCGGTCGGCATCGAGTCGCCGCGGTTCAGCGCCTACGATCCCGACACCGGCGAACGCATCGCCAGCTACCGCGCGCCGAACTGGGGCGGCGAAGTGGCGCTGGGCCGCGAGTTCGGCAATTACGGCGCCGCGACCGTCACGGTGCGCCGTCGCGAGGGCCGCGCCGAACTCGAGCTCGGCGAGCCGGCGATCCCGGAGCTCGATTACGACCTGGGCGAAGTCGAGCTGGCGGCGACCTTCGACCGCATCGACAGCACGTACCTGCCGCGCGCGGGCACGTACGCGGTGGTCAGCGGCCTGCGTTCGGACACGACACTCGGCGCCGACGCCGACTTCTTCCAGGGCGGCTTCGACGTGATCCACGCGCGGGCGATCGGCAGGCATTCCGGCTTCGTCGGCGCCCGCTACCACGGCTCCAGCGACGACCTGATCCCGGCCGCGAGCCAGTTCCGCGTCGGCGGCCTGACCCGCTTCGCCGGCTACCGCCCGAACGAACGCCTCGCCGAGAACTACGCGATCGGCTACGGCGGCTACACCTACGAGCTGGGCCGCCTGCTCAACCGCCCGGCCGTGCTCGGCGGCACCATCGAATACGGCCAGATGTGGAGCAACGGCGAGCGCATCGCCGACGGCGAAGCCGAGATCCACGCGAGCCTGTATTTCGGCATCGACTCGTGGCTCGGACCGTTGCAGCTCGGGTACGGGATACGCGAGGGGGGGGAGGGGATCTTCCTGCTGGAGGTTGGCAGACAGCGGTAAGCGAGAAGCGGGATATAGGATCTAGGATGTACGTGATAACGGGCTCGCAGCGTGTCGCTCGTCGCTCTTTGTCACGTACATCCTAAATCCTATATCCCGCTTGAAAATCCCCAATACCCGAGTTCGCGACGCGACTGCAGCCGGCGAAACCACGCCGCCAGCGGCTTCCGCTTCAACACCCCCAGCTCGCCCGCGAGCAGCGCCTCGGTGGCGGCGAGCACCCGCTCCGACGCCCGGCCATCGCGGCTCGGGTGGATCGTGTCGGCGTAGGCGGACAGCGCCGCGCGCCGTTCCGCGTCGGGTGCGAACGCGCGGTCGAGCATCGCCGGCAGCGCGGACGGATCGTCGAAATCGAGCAT
Organism: Arenimonas sp.; assembly: GCA_036676665.1. GTDB lineage: Bacteria > Pseudomonadota > Gammaproteobacteria > Xanthomonadales > Xanthomonadaceae > Arenimonas. The sequence goes on from JAKFCL010000307.1 coordinate 26,656, forward strand.
GTGCGGCTTCGGCGCGCGATTGCGGAACGTCACCACCGGCCGCACCTGCACGACGAACTCCGACACCACCGACGTGGTGTCGGCCAACAGCACGTCGGCGGCGCGCTGGGCGCT
>JAKFCL010000308.1:0-1782 GCA_036676665.1 Arenimonas sp.
TACCTGTCGACGTTCCTGAAGATCGGCACCGTCGTCGCGCTGGCGATCGGCATCCTCGTGCTCAACCCGGAGCTGAAGATGCCGGCGCTGACCCAGTTCACCGACGGCAGCGGCCCGGTGTGGAAGGGCAGCCTGTTCCCGTTCCTGTTCATCACGATCGCCTGCGGCGCGGTGTCGGGCTTCCACGCGCTGATCGCCTCGGGCACGACGCCCAAGCTGCTCGCCAGCGAGGGCGACATCCGCTACATCGGCTATGGCGGCATGCTGATGGAATCCTTCGTAGCCATCATGGCAATGGTCGCCGCGGCCGTGCTCGAGCCGGGCATCTACTTCGCGATGAACAGCCCGGCGGCGATCGTCGGCAGCGACGTGCAGGCGGTCGCCGCGACGATCTCGCAATGGGGCTTCGCGGTGACGCCGGAGATGCTGCAGCAGACCGCGACCGACATCGGCGAATCGACCGTGCTCGGCCGCGCCGGCGGCGCGCCGACGCTGGCGGTCGGCATCGCCTGGATCCTGCACCAGCTGATGCCGGGCACGAACTCGATGGCGTTCTGGTACCACTTCGCGATCCTGTTCGAAGCGCTGTTCATCCTGACCGCGATCGACGCCGGCACTCGCGTCGGCCGCTTCATGCTGCAGGACCTGCTGGGGCAGTTCGCGCCGGGCCTGCGCCGCACCGAGTCGTGGGGCGCCAACCTGCTGGCGACGGCGGTCTGCGTCGGCGGCTGGGGTTACCTGCTCTACCAGGGCGTGATCGATCCGCTCGGCGGCATCAACACGCTATGGCCGCTGTTCGGCATCAGCAACCAGATGCTGGCCGGCATCGCGCTGATGCTGGCGTCGGTGCTGCTGTTCAAGATGAAACGCGACCGTTACGCCTGGGTCACCGTCGTGCCGACGCTGTGGCTGCTGGTGTGCACGACGACGGCGGGGCTCTACAAGATCTTCGACCCGAACCCGGCGATCGGCTTCCTGGCCCAGGCGGACAAGTACCGCACGGCCGCCGCGGCCGGCGAGCTGCTCGCGCCGGCGAAGGACGCCGCGCAGATGCAGCACGTCGTGTTCAACAGCTACCTCAACGCCGGCATGGCGGCGCTGTTCATGACGGTGGTGTTCGGAATCCTCGTCTGTTCGCTGCGGGCGATCTGGCTGGCGCGGCGCAGCCCGGCGCGCAGCGACCGCGAATCGCCGGCGGCGGCGCTGCCGGTGGCGCCGTGAACGCGCGCAGGCCGCTCGCCTTCGCCGCGCAGGCCTGGCAGCGGGCCGTGCAGAGCGCGCGGCTGATGGTCGGCATGCCCGACTACGACGCGTACGTTTCGCATATGCGCGAAAGGCATCCGGAGCGGGTGCCGCTCACCCGCGCGGCGTTCTTCCGTGTCGCGCAGGACGCGCGCTACGGCGGCCGCACGGGCCGGTGCTGCTGATCCCGGCCATATGACCGGGCCACGCGGCGGAAGGATCCCGGCCGTCAGCGTCGCGTCGCCGCGGCGCTCCCGTGCCCCAGCAGCTTCCGTACGCGACCCGGTGTCAGCGGCTTTCCTTCGTCGTCGACCACCGTCACGCTGACGCCGTGCTCGAGCAGTTCGGCGGCGTCGAAATACGCCATGTCGTCGGCCGCGGTGTCGGCGCGCCGATCGAGCATTTCGTCGCTGAAACCGGCCTCGCGCAGCAGCGCGAGCGACGGCGCCTCGAACTTGTCGCGCACGCGGGGCTCCCAGGCGCCGGGCACGGACGGGTCGAGGCGCGCGCGATGCACGCCGACCACCGCCGCGACATGCA
>JAKFCL010000309.1:0-3851 GCA_036676665.1 Arenimonas sp.
CGCCAAGGCGATCACCCGGCTGGCGTTCGCGATGGGCGCCTCGGCGATGGACCTGCCCGCCGACCGTGACGCGGAGCTGGTCGACCAGCTCAGCACGATGGTGCGGATGATCCTGGTCGGGGCGCGCGTCCCGGTCTGACCGGCGCGGTCCCCGGGGCTTTTTCGCGCAGCGTTGCCCGGCGCTGGCGTATCGTCGAACACCCCGCCGGGAAGATCGCGATGGTTTCCCGCACCCACGAGCCGTCCGGCACCGCCGAACCCGTCGCGCGCGACGCGCCGACCCCGTTCCGCGCGCGCATCGAAGCGCTGCTGGCCCTCGCCGACGTGCGCGTCGGCGGCAGCCGCCCCTGGGACCTGCACGTGCACGACCCGCGCCTGTTCCGGCGCCTGCTCGCCGAGGGCTCGCTGGGCCTGGGCGAGGCCTACATGGACGGCTGGTGGGACGCCGCCCGCCTCGACGAACTGCTCGAACGCCTGCTCGCCGCGAAGCTGGACACTCGCGTGCGCGGGTGGGCGTTCGCCTGGGATGCGCTGCGCGCGCGGCTGTTCAACCTGCAGTCGCCGTCGCGTGCGTTCGCGGTCGGGGAGCGCCATTACGACCTGGGCAATGACCTGTACCGGGCGATGCTGGGCCGGCGGATGGTCTACAGCTGCGGCTACTGGCGCGACGCGGCCGGCCTGGACGAGGCCCAGGATGCCAAGCTGCGCCTGTGCTGCGCCAAGCTCGACCTGCAGCCGGGCATGCGCCTGCTCGACATCGGCTGCGGCTGGGGCGAAGCGCTCAGGCACGCGGCCGAGCACCACGGGGTATCGGGCGTCGGCGTCACCGTGTCGGCGGAACAGGCCGACTACGCGCGCGCGTCGTGCCGCGGACTGCCGGTCGAGATCCGCCTGCAGGACTACCGGGACCTGGACGGCCGATTCGACCGGATCCTTTCCGTCGGGATGTTCGAGCACGTCGGCGTGCGCAACTACGACGCCTTCTTCGCCGTCGCCGACCGCTGCCTGGAGGGCGACGGCCGGATGCTGCTGCACACGATCGGCGCGAACGCGTCCGGTAACCGCACCGACCCGTGGATCGACCGCCACATCTTCCCGAACTCGATGCTGCCGTCGGCGCGGCAGATCGCGGCTGCCTCCGAGGGCCGGTTCGTGCTCGAGGACTGGCATGGCTTCGGTCCCGACTACGACAAGACGCTGCAGGCGTGGCGCGACAACATCGAGGCGGCATGGGACCGGCTGCCGCCGCGTTACGACGAACGTTTCCGGCGCATGTGGCGGTTCTACCTGGCGTCGAGCATGGCGGCGTTCCGGGTGCGGCGGATCCAGCTGTGGCAGGTGCTGTTCTCGCGCGGCATCCGCGGCGGCGTCACGGTGCCGCGCTGACGGGGACCGGTGCCGGCCGGCCGAACAGGAACCCCTGCGCATACGTGCAGCCCATCGCCAGCAGCGCCTCGCGCTGCGCGGCGTTCTCGACCCCTTCGGCGACGACCTCCAGGTCCAGCGATTTGGCCAGCGCCAGGATCGCGCTGACGATCGCCGAGCTGCGGGCCGCGACCGGCTCGCTCAGCGGCGAGATGAACGAGCGGTCGATCTTGATCATCTTCAGCGGGAAACGGTGGATGTAGCCGAGCGACGAATACCCGGTGCCGAAGTCGTCCAGCGCGGCGTCGATGCCGCCCGCACGCAGGCGGTCGAGGATCTGCACCACCGCGTCGGTGTCGCCCAGCAGCGTGCCCTCGGTGACCTCCACGCGCAGGCGATGCGGATCGAAGCCGGTTTCCGCGATCAGCGCCAGCAGGCGGGCGTCGAAATCGCCGTTCTTGAAATGGCGGGTGCTGAGGTTGATCGTCACGTAACCGTGGCCCGGCAGCCGGTCGGCGGCCAGCAGCGCGCCGCGGTAGGTCGCCCAGTCGATCGCCTCGATCAGCCCGCTTTCCTCGGCGACGGTCAGGAAGTCGCGCGGCGACAGCACGCCGCGCTGCGGGTGCCGCCAGCGCACCAGCGCCTCGTGGCCCACCGGCTGGCCGTCGGCGAGGCGGACGATCGGCTGGAAGTACGGCTCGAACTCGCCGTTGGCGAGGGCCGCGCGCAGCTGGTGTTCCAGGTCCAGCACGTCCATCGCGTCGCGCTGCAGGGTGTCGTCGAACAGCACGAAGCGCTGCCGTCCCGCCGACTTGGCCCGGTACAGGGCGGTGTCGGCGTCGTGCAGCACGTCGTCGGCGCTGCCGTGCCGGCGCTCGCCGATGGCGATGCCGATGCTGGCCGACACCTGCAGCTCGCGGCCACCGACGGCCATCGGCCACTGCAGCGCCGCCTGGATGCGCTGGGCGACCTTGCAGGCGGTCTGCGGGATCGGCGAGTCCTCCAGCAGCACGGCGAACTCGTCGCCCGACAGCCGCGCCACCACGTCCGGGTCGCGCACGCACTCGCCGAGCCGGCGCGCGACCTCGCGCAGCACCTCGTCGCCGGCGAGATGGCCGAGGCTGTCGTTGAACAGCTTGAAGCGATCCACGTCCAGGTACATCAGGGCGAACCGGCGCTTGCCGTTGCGGCGCTGCCCGGCGATCGCCCGCTCCAGGCGGTCGCGCAGGTAGAGGCGGTTCGGCAGCCCGGTCAGCGGGTCGTGCATCACCTGGTGCTGGAGCCGCGCCTCGACCTCCTCGCGCACCCGGATCTGGTCGCTCAGCTCCTGCGTGCGCTGCTGCACGCGCTGTTCCAGTTCGGCGTTGAGGCGCCGCATCGCCTCGCCGTGCTCGCGCCGCTGCAGGCTGCTGGCGATCTGGTAGGAGACGAACTCCAGCAGCTCGGCCTCGGCGGCGCTGTAGACCACGTCATCGCGATAGCTCTGCACCGCCACCACGCCCATGACGCCGTCCGAGCCCAGCAGCGGCGCGCCGAGCCAGCACGACGCCGGCGACGAGAATCCCAGCGCCGGCGCCACCTCGCCCGCTTCCACCAGCGCCTGCACCTTCGGGTTGTCCACAAGCAGCGTACGGCCGGTGCGGATGACGTACTCGGTCAAGCCCCGGCCGATCGGCCGCGACGCCGGCACGGCGCCGGTGGCATCGACGTAATAGGGGAAATCCAGCCGCTGGCCACCGTCGGCGAGCAGGGCGATGTAGAAGTTCTCGGCATTGATCAGGTCGGCGACCGAATCGTGCAGGTGCCGGTAGAACTGTTCGCTCGACTGGTCGGTGTTGGTCAGTGCGGCGATGTGGTACAGCGTCGCCTGCAGGTGCTGGGCGCGCTCGCGCTCGCGGACCTGCTGCTGCAGCACCGCGTTGGCTTCCGCCAGTTCGTGCGTGCGCTCGGCGACGCGCTGCTCCAGCCGCGCCTGGCCCTGCTTGCGCTCGACCGCCGTCAGCACGTGGTCGGCGACGAACATCAGCACCGTGCGGTCGGCGTCGGTGTAGACGACGCCGGGAAGGTAGCTCTGCACCACCAGCGCCCCGACCGCGACGCCGCCGCGCAGCATCGGCACGCCGAGGAAGTCGTGGCTGTCGGCGCCGACCACTTTCAGCGGACCCGACACCTGCTCGCGCAGCCGTTCGGTCGAACCCATCAGCGGGCGGCCGTCGCGGATCAGGTACCAGGTGAGGCCGCGTTCCACCTCCGACAGGGGCACCAGCTGGTCGGGCGTCAGGCCCTGGTCGTCGACGGTGTCGGCGAAATAGAGGAACTGCAGGCTGTCGGAGTCCGGCTGGTGCAGCGCGATGTAGAAGTTGTCGGCGTACATCAGCTGGCCGATGATCTCGTGCAGGCCCTCGAGCATCGCGTGCATCGGCCGGTCCGACCCGGCCAGGTCGGCGATCGCGAACAGCGCCCGCTGCAGCTTCTCGGCGGCCGCC
>JAKFCL010000310.1:0-20499 GCA_036676665.1 Arenimonas sp.
TGGCCGAAGAACAGTTTCTGCGCCGGCACCGAGCCGGAGGAATAGACGGCGATCGGGTGGCCGGCCGCATGCCAGCGGGCCAGCGCTTCCGGCGCGTCGGGATAGATGTGCGCGCGGAAATCGGCGCGCCCGTAGCCGTCGGCCCAGACCATGCCCTGCAGCGCCTTGAGCGCGGTGTGCTTGCGGTCCGCGTCGATCCAGCCCTGCAGCGCCTCGACGACCAGTGCGTCCTGGCAGGCGCCGCCCAGTTCGGCCGCGACCGCATCGAGCCAGCGCCGCACCTGCGGCTCGCGCCCGTGCGCGGCGACGAAGCCGGGCAGGGCACGGCGCGAGTACGGGAACAGCACGTCGCGCACGAACGAGATGCTGCTGGTCGTGCCTTCGATGTCGGTCAGGATCGTGCGCATCTAGTTCTTCTCGAAGCGCGGATAGCGCTGGGCGATGTCGGTGCCGGTGAAGTGGCCGACCCAGCCGTCCGGCTCGGTGAAGAAGCGGATCGCGACGAAACTCGGCTCCGGCCCCATGTCGAACCAGTGCTTCGTCGAATCCGGCACGCCGATCAGGTCGCCGGATTCGCAGCGGATCTCGTAGATCTTGTCGTCCACGTGCAGCGTGAACAGCCCCGAGCCGGCGACGAAGAACCGCACCTCGTCCTCCTTGTGGAAATGTTCGTCGAGGAACTTCGCCCGCATCGCCTCGCGCTGCGGGTGATCGGGCGAGATGCTGACCACGTCGACCGACTTGAAGCCGTTCTCGGCGACCAGCCGGTCGATGTCGGCGCGGTAGGCGTCCATCACCTCTTCCGGCGGGCACCCGGGCTTCACGTCGAAGAACGGCTGCCACTGCTCGAAGCGCACGCCGATCGGCTTGAGCCATTCGGCGATCGTCGCCAGGTCCTCGGTGCTGGCCTCGGGCGTGGTCGCGTTGGAATCGCTGAAGATGCGCAGGCGGCTCATCGCAGGCTCCTGAGGTCGAGTTCGCAGGCGAAAAGGAATTCGAAGGCTTCCAGGTGGCGGCGGGCCTCGGCCATGTCGCGGCCCCACGCGTACAGGCCGTGGCCGTCGATCAGGTAGCCCCACAGGCATTGCCGGTCGAGCAGGTCCTCGACCTGCGCGGCCAGCGCCGGCATGTCCTGGGTGTTGGCCAGCACCGGCACGTCGATCGCCATCTCGTGGGTCTGGTTGCCGGCGAAGGCCTTCAGCAGCTCGTAACCTTCCAGCCGCACACGGCCCTCGGGCGCGAACAGCCGCGAAGCCACCGTCTGCGTGCGCGAATGCGTGTGCAGCACGCAGCCGATCTCGGCGAAGCGGGCGTACAGCTGGGTGTGCAGCAGCGTTTCCGCCGACGGCCGGTGCGTGGTGGCGACCGGGTGGCCTTCGAAGTCGACGACCATGATGTCGTCGCGCGACAGCCGGCCCTTGTCGCGGCCCGAGACCGTGATCGCCGCATGGCGGTCGTCCAGGCGCAGCGAGAAATTGCTGCTGGTGGCCGGCGTCCAGCCCAGCGCCGACAGCTCGCGGGTGTTGGCGACGATCTCGTCGGCCCGCTGCGCCAGCCGGGTGGGGTCGTACGGGAGGTTTTCCATGGACGAAAGTCTAGCCGATGGGCGTGAAGGCGGTGCCGCTTGACCTGAATCAACGCCCCGGCCCGGCACCGGACTACACTGCGCCCATCGCCGGGATCACCCGGTTCCGAAGAGCCGAGCCATGAGCATCGCCAACCTCTCCCGCCGTCGTTTCCTGGTCACTGCCGCCGTCGTGGCGGCCCTGCCGTTCGTCGCCCCGACGCTGGTCGGCACGGCGCATGCGCAGGCGCTGGCGCCGCTGCCGGCCGACAACGCCACCGCCAAGGCGCTGGGCTACGTCGCCGATGCGGCCACCACCAAGCATGCGTCGTTCAAGCCGGGCAGCAGCTGCGCGAACTGCCAGTTCTTCACCGCCGCCAACAGCGGCTGCACGCTGTTCCCGGGCTTCGCGGTCGCCGCCAAGGGCTGGTGCAGCGCCTGGGCCAAGAAGGCCTGAGGCCGTCGCGGCCGGTGAGACGGCGTCCCGGCTAGAATCGCGGGACGCCTCCACCGGATTCCGCCTTGTCATCCCTAGCCGCGTTCCTGCTCGGACTGTTCGCCGGACTGATCGTCGCCACGGCCGCGTCGCTGTGGATCGCCCGGCGCCGGCTTGCCCAGGCCCACGCCGCCGGGCATGCCGCCGGCCGCGCCGAACTCGAACCCGAAGTCGCCTCGCTGATCTCGCAGCGGCAGGCGCTCGGCGAGCGCCGCGTCGAACTGCAGGCACGCCTGGATGCGGTCGATTCGGAACTGCGCGCCACGCGCTCGGCGCGGGAGTCGGCCGAGACCCGCGCCGCCACGGCCGAGGCCCGGCTCAAGGAGCAGCAGCAGGCCGCCGAACAGCGCTATCTGGATCTGGAGGGCTCGCGCGAACGGCTCAAGAGCGAGTTCCAGGCGCTCGCCGCCGAGATCCTCGAGGACAAGTCGAAGCGCTTCGGCGAACAGAACGTGCAGGCGCTCGGCAACCTGCTCAATCCGCTGCGCGAACAGCTCGGCGATTTCCGCAAGGTCGTCACCGACACCTACGAGAAGGAAGGCCGCGAGCGGGTGTCGCTGCAGGCCGAACTCAAGCAGCTGTTCGAGCTCAACCGCCAGCTCGGCGACGAGGCCGGCAACCTGACGCGCGCGCTGACGACCGACAACCGCACCCAGGGTTACTGGGGCGAGCTCAAGCTCGAGCGGCTGCTGGAATCGGCCGGCCTGGAGAAGGGCCAGCAGTACCTGACGCAGGAGTCGTTCCAGGACGAGGCCGGCGACCGCTACCGCCCCGACGCGCTGCTGCTGCTGCCGGAAGGCCGCCACATCGTCATCGACGCCAAGGTGGCGCTGCTCGATTACCAGCGCGCCTGCGACCCGGCCGCCGACGGCGAGCGTGAAGCCCACCTCGGCCGCCATGCCGCCGCGCTGCGCACGCATGTGCGCCAGCTCGGCGAGAAGGACTACAGCCGCCTGCGTGGGCTGACCAGCCCGGACCTGGTGCTGATGTTCGTGCCGGTGGAAGCCGCGTTCCTCGAGGCGATGCGGCGCGACCCGGAGCTCTACGACTTCGCATTCTCGCGCAAGATCATCCTCGTCGGCCCCGGCAATCTGCTGGCGTCGCTGCGGCTGGTCGCGCAGATCTGGCGCACCGAGGCACAGACCAGCAACGCGAAGGCGATCGCCGAGCGCGGTGCCGCGCTGTACGACAAGTTCGTCGGGTTCGCCGAGGACATCCAGCGCGTCGGCGACGCGCTCGAACGCGCCCAGGGCGCCCAGCGCGATGCGGTGACGAAACTGTCGTCGGGCCGCGGCAACCTGGTGCGGCAGGCGGAGATGCTGCGCAAGCTCGGGGTCGCGCCGAGCAAGAAACTGCCGCCCGCGCTGCAGGACACCAGCGATCCGGACGACCAGAACGGCGGCGAATGACGCCGCTCAGCGGCGCCCGAAGATCCGGAACAGCCCCCACGCGATCGCCGTCACCACCGCTGCGCCGGCGATCATCGACCACGGCGAGGTGAAGATCAGCACGCCGCAGGCCAGCAGCGCGAACGCGCCGAGCACGCGCTCGTAAGTGCCCGAGGGCCGGGCCGGCGTGCCGACCATCAGCGCGAGCCCCGCGGCCAGGTAGGCCAGCACGATCAGCAGCGTGACCATGCCGATGATCGTGCCGAACTGGCCGGCGACCGTCGGCGCCAGCGTCATGAACGCGATCACCGTCATGGCCACCGTCACGAAGAGCAGGCCCCAGCCGGCGGCGCCGTTGGCGAGCATTTTTCCGAACCGTCCCGGCAGATAGCCGCGATCGGCGGCGCGTGCCCCCGCTTCGCCGGCCACCTGCATCCAGCCGCCGAGCGTGCCGGTCGCCTTCAGCGCGGCCGCCGCCGCGATCGCGGTCGCGGCCCACGGCCCGAAGATCGCCGCCCCGACCAGCGCGAACGGCGCGCCGGAGGCGGCCAGTTCGGCATGCGGGACGATGCCCATCACCAGCACGGACGACAGCAGGTAGACGATGCCGGCGATCACCACGCCGGCGATGGTCGCGCGCGGCACGTTGCGGTCCGGGTCGTCGACGATGCCGGCGACCATCGCACCGGTCTCCAGGCCGATGAACGCCCAGAACACCGGCGCCAGGTTGGCGAACACCACCGCGGCGTCGCTCATCTCCGTGACGTTCCAGGCCGCGGCGTAAAGCCCGGCATCGAATTTCGCCCAGCCGCCGATCAGCACGGCGGCCACGGGCAACAAGCCGAAGACGACGCAGAACGACTGGAACTTGGCCACCGGGCGCGGGCCCAGCAGGTTGATCGCGAACATCGCCCAGATCAGCGCCAGCTGGCCGATCAGGCGGACGGTGGTGTCGTCGCCGGAGACCGGCAGCAGCATCACCAGGTAACCGAACGCGGCCACGGCGATCGCGTTGTTGCCGAACCAGGCCGCCACCCAGTACAGCGACGTGGCCAGGAAGCCCATGTCGCGGCCCAGCGCCGGGCGCACGTAGTCGTCCGGGCAGTTAAGGTCGGGGTAGTCGCGGGCCAGCCGCGAGAACGCCGCGCCCAGGATCACCGCGATCACGGTGCCGATGAACCAGCTGATCGCGGTGACACTGCCCTGGGCCGCCAGCGACGCCGGCAGCAGGAAGAAACCCGAACCGATCATGTTGTTGGCCACCAGGAAGGTGGCCAACACCACGCCGATCTTCTTCGGCGCCACGGTGCTCATGCGCCGGATCCCCGGATCAGTCGGCCGCTTCGGTGCCGTTGGCCAGGTGGCTGCGGCGGTAGCCGTAGGCGTAGTAGAAGATGATGCCGATCACCGCCCAGCCGACGAACATGCTGATGGTGTACATCGACAGGTTGAAGAACAGCAGCAGCGTACCGGCGATCGCCAGCGGGCAGACCACCCACACGAACGGCGTGCGGAACGGACGCGGGCGGTCGGGCTGGGTCCGGCGCAGGATCATCACGCCGACCGCCACCATCAGGAATGCGAACAGCGTGCCCGAGTTGGAGATGTCGGCCAGCACGCCGACCGGGAACATCGCCGCGAACAGCGACACCGCGACGCCGGTGATCAGCGTGATCACGTGCGGGGTGTGGAAGGTCGGGTGGATCTTCGACAGCATGTTCGGCAGCAGGCCGTCACGCGACATCGTGAAGAAGATGCGGGTCTGGCCGAACAGCATCATCAGGATCACCGACGGCAGGGCCAGCGCGGCGGCGATGCCGATCGCGTTGCCCCAGGCCTCGAAGCCGAGCATGCGCAGCACGTGCGCAAGCGGTTCCTTGCTGCAGACCAGCGCATCGGATCCGCGGCAGGCTTCCGCCAGTTCCGCGCTGCCGGGCAGCAGCGCCAGGCCGTCCGCGCCCATCATCGGCTGCGAGCCGACCGCGCCGACCGCGGCGTAGCCCACCAGCAGGTAGAAGATGGTGCAGATCGCCAGCGAACCGATCAGACCGATCGGCACGTTGCGGTTGGGATTGCGCGTTTCCTCGGCGGCGGTCGACACGGCGTCGAAGCCGACGTACGCGAAGAAGATCGAGGCCGCCGCGCCGAGCACGCCGATGCCGCCCATCGGGCTGCCCCAGCCGGTCGGCATGAACGGTTCGAAGTTCGGATCCTTGACCGCCGGCCAGGCGATGATGATGAAGGCGGTCAGCGCGATGACCTTGATCGCCACCAGCACCGCATTGACCTTGGCGCTCTTGCCGGTGCCGATGACCAGCAGCACGGTGACCGCCAGCGCGATCAGGAAAGCCAGCAGGTTGAACGTGCCGCCATCCCACGGCCCGGTTCGCAGGAATTCCGGTAGCGGTATCCCGGCACTGACCAGCAGGCCGTTCATGTAGCCGGACCAGCCGACCGACACGGCGCCGGCGGCGACCGCGTATTCGAGCACCAGCGCCCAGCCGACGATCCAGGCCAGGCCTTCGCCGAGCACGCCGTAGGTGTAGGTGTACGCCGAGCCGGAGACCGGGATCATGGACGCCAGTTCCGCATAGGCCAGCGCGGCCAGCGCGCAGACGACCGCCGCGATCACGAAGGCGATCATCATCGCCGGACCGGCCTTCTGGCCCGCCTCGGCGGTCAGTACGAAGATGCCGGTGCCGATGATCGCGCCGACACCGAGCAGCGTCAGCTGGATCGGGCCGAGCTGGCGCTTGAGGCTCTTCTTCTCGGCCGTGGCGAGGATCTGGTCTAGCGGCTTGACGCGCTGGAAAAGCATTCTTGATTCCCCTGGGTTCTGCTGTTCTGGGCCTGGGCCTGCCTGCAATGGGCGGGCCATTTCTGACCGGACCCCGGGGGGTGCGGACGGCGGCTAACCTTAGCCCAGCGTGTCGGGGGGCGACAAGCCGAAAGAACGCCGCGCCCGGCGGGCTATCCTGCGCGTCCCGTCCCGACCGATCCCGCGATGACCGACACCTCGTTCAGCCTCGGCCACGCGCTGGCCGACTATCCCCGCGACGATCCGCGCGAGCAGGCCGCGGCCGAGCTGTTCGCCGCGTTCCTGGGTTCCGCGCCGACGGTTTTTCATCGTGAGCACCCGCCGGGTCATTTCACCGGCTCGGCCTGGCTGGTCAGCGCCGACGGCGAGCGGGTGCTGCTGACCCATCACCGCAAGCTCGGCCTGTGGCTGCAGCTGGGCGGGCACGCCGACGGCGATGCCGACCTGGCGCGGGTGGCGCTGCGCGAGGCGGAGGAGGAGTCCGGCCTGGTCGACCTGGTCGTGGAGCCGGTGCTGTTCGACATCGACCGGCACCTGATCCCGACCCGAGGCACCGAGCCGGAGCACTGGCATTACGACGTGCGCTTCGTCGTGCGGGCGACGGGCAGCGAGGCGTTCGTGGTCGGCGAAGAGTCGCTGGACCTCGCCTGGCGCCCGGTCGCCGAGGTCGCGGCGGACGAACACGCCGACGCCTCGGTGCGGCGGATGGCGCGCAAGTGGCTCGCGCGCCACGGGGGCGCGGCGTGAGCCGGCGCCTGCGGCTCGTGCGCACGGTGCTGGTCGTGGTCGCCGCCATCGCGATCGTGGTGCTGTCCGTGCGCGTCGCCGTCGCGCAGGAGGTCGTCAACGTGGATTCCGTATTCCTCGAACGCGCCGTCGTCGTCGACGGCACGAGCCATCGCTACCGGGTGTTCGTGCCGCGCGGCGAGGCCGGCGCCCCACGGCCGGTCATCCTGTTCCTGCACGGCTCGGGCGAGCGCGGCAGCGACAACCGGAAGCAGACGGCGGTGGGTCTCGGTCCGGCGGTGGCGGCGCGGCGGGCGGACTTCCCGGCGATCGTCGTGTTCCCGCAGGCGCCGGAGGACAGCAACTGGAGCGGCGACGTCGCCGCGACGACGATGCGTATGCTCGACGCGGTGATCGCCGAGTTCGGCGGCGACCGCGACCGCATCTATCTCACCGGCCTGTCGCGCGGCGGCTACGGGGTGTTCGAACTCGCGCTCGCCTATCCGGACCGCTTCGCCGCGCTGGTGCCGGTCTGCGGCGGGCTGCGCGCGCCGGCGCATCGCGCCGACCTGTACGTCGAAGCCGTCGGCGACGGCCCCGATCCGTATGCCGACGCCGCGGCACGGCTGCGGGAGACGCCGATCTGGGCGTTCCACGGCGCCAAGGACGACGTCGTGCCGCCGGCGAATTCGCGGCTGATCGTCGCCGCACTGGTCGGCGCCGGCGGCAGGGACGTGCGTTACACCGAGTTTCCCGACGCGAACCACAACGCCTGGGATGCGGCGTATGCGCATGCGCCGCTGTGGCAGTGGCTGTGGAAGCAGCGCCTCAGTGACCCGACCGCTCCGCGCGCCCCGCGAACTCGCCGGTGACCGTCGAGACCTCGATGCGTTCGCCGTTGACGATGTACTCCGGCACCATGATCTCGATGCCGGTGTTCAGGCGCGCCGGCTTCGGCCGCTTGGTCGCGGTGCCGCCCTTGAGCTCCGGCGGCGTCTCGACCACCTCGAGCACGACCGACGCCGGCAGCTGCACCGCCACCGGCGCGTCCTCGATCAGCATCACGTAGCAGCCCTCGAGCCCGTCGGTGATGTAACCGGCCGCGTCGCCGACGACGTCGGCATCGAGCTGGTAGGGCGTGTAGTCCTCGGCGTCGAGGAACACGAACGCGTCGCCGTCCTTGTACGAGAAGCTCGCCGAGCGCCGGCTGAGCTCGACCTCGCGCAGCTCGTCGTCGCCGCCGCTGCTGAGGTCGTACTTCACGCCGCCGGGCACGCTGTACAGCGTGAAGCGGAACTTGACGTTGCCGCCGCGGCCCTGCGGCGAGCTGCGCTCGATGTCGCGCACCTGGTAGACGGTGCCGCCGTGCTCGATCACGTTGCCCTTCTTGACGTCGAAAGCCTTCATCGATGTTTCTTCCTTACTTCGGTGCGAGGCGGACGGCGCCGTCGAGGCGGATCGTCTCGCCGTTGAGGTAGCGGTTGCCGAGGATGTACGCGACCAGGTCGGCGAACTCCTCCGGCCGGCCCAGCCGCGACGGGAACGGGATCGACGCCGACAGCGACTGCTGCACGGCCTCGGGCATGCCGTCGACCATCGGCGTCCAGAAGATGCCCGGGGCGACGGTGTTGACGCGGATGCCGAAGCGCGACAGTTCGCGCGCCATCGGCAGCGTCATCGCGACGACGCCGCCCTTGGAGGCCGAGTACGCGGCCTGGCCGATCTGGCCTTCGTACGCCGCGACGCTGGCGGTGTTGACGATCGCGCCGCGCTCGCCGTCGTCGCCGGGCGGGTTGGACTGCATCATGTCGGCGGCCGCCTTGGCGACGTTGAAGCTGCCGACCAGGTTCACCATCACCGTGGTCGCGAAGTTCTTCAGCGGCATCGGCGCGTCCTTGCCGAGCACGCGGCCGGCGCCGAGGATGCCCGCGCAGTTGATGGCCGCGTTGACGCCGCCCATGAAGTCGCGTGCCGCCGCCAGGTTGGCGACGACGGCGGCCTCGTCGGTGACGTCGACGCGGAAATAGCGCGCATTGAGCTCGCCGAGTGCGGCGACCGCGGCTGCGCCCTTGTCGTCGTTGAGGTCGAACAGCGCGGCCTTGCCGCCGTCGGCGACGATGCGCTGCGCGACCGCCAGGCCGAGGCCGGAGACGCCGCCGGTGACGACGGCGCGGATGGACTGGTTCTGCATTGGGCGATCCCCCGGGGAAAGGCGGGAATTCTAAGGCATCGGCCCGTCGCCGGTCGCGGGGTGCGCCGCCGCGGCGATCAGAGCGCCCGCAGGTAGAAGCGGTTGCAGCCGAAATGCCCGGTGGCGCCCATCGGGCCGTCCAGGCGGGCGAAGCCGGTGCGCTCGTACAGGCGCTGGGCCGCATCCATTCCGCGCAGCGTCTCCAGGTAACACTGCGAGAAACCCAGTTCGCGCGCCTTCGCCAGGCAGGTGCCCATCAACGCGGCACCGGCGCCCTGGCCGCGCAGCTCGGGCAGGAAATACATCTTGCGCAGTTCGCACGTGCCCTCCGGACCGCCGTCGAGCGGCGCCACGCCGCCGCCGCCGAGCACCCGGCCGGCGGATTCGACGACGAAGTAGGCGGCGCCGGGGCGGTCGTAGGCGGCGCTCATCGCCGCCACCTCCGGGTCGTGGATCGCGAAGCCGGCACCATCGGCGCCGAACTCGGGCATCACCGTGCGGATGATCGCGGCGACGGCATCGTCGTCGGCGGCGGAGATGGGTCGGATCGTGAAGCTCATGGTTCGATCAGCTGGGGCCGGAAGCCGGCGCTGCGAAGGTAAGCGCTGAACCCCTCGGCATCCAGTGCCGGGCTGAACAGGAACCCCTGGCCGACCTCGATGCCGAGCCCGAGCAGGAAATCGCGCTGGGCCGGGCTCTCGACACCCTCGGCCACGACGTCCAGCCCCAGGCCGCGGGCGATGCCGGCGACGGCCTGGCAGATCGCCACGTCCGACGGGTTGCCCGGCACGCCCTGCAGGAACCCCTGCGCGAGCTTCAGGCCGTGGATCGGCAGCCGGCGCAGGTAGTTCAGCGCGCTGTAGCCTTCGCCGAAATCGTCGATCGTCAGCACCACGCCGAGCGAGCGCAGCGTGTCGAAGGTGCTGTGGGTGTCGGGCGCGTCCTCGATCAGCACCCGTTCGGTGAACTCCAGTTCCAGCGCCGAGCCGGGCAGGGCATGCTCGCGCAGGGCGTCGCGGATGATCTGCGGCAGGTCCTCGGTCAGGAACTGCCGGTACGAGACGTTCACCGCCACCCGCGCCAGCGGCAGGCCGGCCTCGCGCCAGATCGCCATCTGCCGGCACGCCGCCTGGATCACCCAGGCGCCGATGCGGACGATGTCGCCGGTGGTTTCGGCGTGGCTGATGAACGCATCCGGGCGCATCTCGCCCAGCACCGGGTTGGTCCAGCGGATCAGCGCCTCGGCGCCGCAGACGCGGCCGTCGGCGAGCGCCACCAGCGGCTGGTAGACGAGCCGGAACTCGCCATTGTCGACGGCGCGGCGCAGCTGGCCCTCCACCTGCACGCGGTCGTGCTGCTTCTGCGCCAGTTCGGGCGTGAAGCGCTGCCAGGTGTTGCGGCCGCGGCGCTTGGCGTCGTACATCGCGGCGTCGGCGTTGTTCACCAGCTGCTGCACGGTGTGGCCATGCTCCGGATGCCGTGCAAGCCCGACGCTGGTGGTGATCGAGAATTCCTCGCCGGCGTAGCGGAAGCTTTCCGCGAACGCCTTCGTGATGCATTCGGCCAGCGCGTCGGCGGCGGCGGGATCCTCGGAGGTGTCGGCCAGCACCAGGAACTCGTCGCCGCCGAACCGCGCCAGCACGTTGCCTTCGCCGATGCAGCGCTCGAGCCGGCGGGCGACGTTCACCAGCAGGTGGTCGCCGGCGCTGTGGCCGAGCAGATCGTTGACCAGCTTGAAGCGGTCCAGGTCGATGTAGGCGACGGTGGTGCCGGGGCGGCCGCCGCCGATGCGGCGCTCGAGTTCGGTCAGGATGCCGTCGCGGTTGAGCAGCCCGGTGAGCACATCGGTGCGCGCCTGGCTGCGCAGCGCGTCCTCGATCTGCCGGCGCTGGGTGACGTCCTGCAGCGTGCCGTTGATGCGCGTGCTCATCGGCGCCCGGCCTTCGGACTGGCCGATCAGCCGCACCCAGTGCGACTCTCCGTCCGGGCGCAGCAGCGGCAGCTCGAGGTCGAAACCGCCACCGTCGCGCACCAGGCTCTGCACCGCGTCCTCGACCTGGGCGCGCCACGCCGGATCGATCTGCGCGAGCAGGTCGGCCAGCGCCCGCGGCGGGTCGTCGCGGCGGCCCAGGATGCGCAGCGACTCGTCGGTGAAATACAGCCGCCCGCGACCGCCGTCCCATTCCCAGCCGCCGATCCGCGCCAGCGCCTGCGCACGCAGGAACAGCGAACTGTCGCGCTTGAGTTCGGTGACGTCGGAAAACAGTGACACCACCTGGTGCGGCCGGGTCGCACCGGGCCGGTACTGCGGCACCGACGTCGCCGAGATCCACGTCAGCTGCTGCCGCCGGTGGTGGTACAGGCCCAGCAGCGTGCTCTCGACGAGGCGACCGGAGGCCAGGGCGCGCATCGGCGGCATGTCGCCGAAACGGATCGGCCAGCCGCGGTGGTCGATCACCAGCCAGTCCTGCCAGCGCAGCGCCGTGTGCATGTCCTGGCCCTCGTCCAGGCCGAGGATGCGGTACGCGGCGCCGTTGCCCGACAGGATGTGGCCGTCCTCGCCCTGGAACAGCACGCCCTTGTCGATCGCCACCAGCAGCGAGTGGTAGTTCAGTTCCGCCTCGCGGCGATGGGTCAGGTCGCGGGCGACGGCGATCACGCGCCGGCTCGGTCCGTCCTGGAAACCGGCCGAGTGCACCTCCACCGGGAAGCGGCTGCCGTCGGCGCGCATGTTCTCGACTTCCACGACGTACGTCTCGCCGCGGCCCAGCGCATCCATCACCGGCGCCATGTGGTCGGGCGGCAGGTCGGGGTTGATCACGTGCACCAGCTTGCCGACGATCTCGTCGCGCGGCCTCCGGTAGGCCTTTTCGCCGGCGGTGTTGAGGTCGAGCACGCGGCCGTCGGGATCGATGATGCTGATCGGGTCGGGCACGGCATTGAACAGCGAGTCGTAGCGGCTGTGGATCGCCTGCGCGTCGGCTCTCAGCGATTCCAGCGCCTCGCGCAGGTCGCGCAGCAGCTCCGGCGGCGCCGGCTGTCCCGGGGCGCCCAGCAGCGCGTCGATGCGGCCGGTCAGTTCGGCGACGCGGTCGCCGGCGCCGGCCGGTGCGTCGCGCGGTTCGCCATCGATGCCGGGGTTGTCTGGATGCATGCGGACACGGTCGACCGGACACAGCGCGTGGGTGGGGGGCGAACCGAGCATACACCCGGTCCGAGGACCCGCAACCGCCGCGTTCAGTGGCTGGCGAGCGTGACCTTGCTGCCGGAAACGCGGCCCAGCAGCCCCGCCAGCCAGCGCCCGGTCTGCACCAGCGCGGGCAGGTCGATGCCGGTGGCGATGCCCAT
The DNA here is from genome assembly GCA_036676665.1 of Arenimonas sp. Lineage (GTDB taxonomy): Bacteria > Pseudomonadota > Gammaproteobacteria > Xanthomonadales > Xanthomonadaceae > Arenimonas. Next base: position 12,532 of record JAKFCL010000310.1, read on the forward strand.
GCCGTGCAGCATGAACACCACGTCCTCGCTGGCGACGTTGCCGCTCGCCCCGGGCGCGTACGGGCAGCCGCCGGTGCCCGACACCGCCGCGTCGACCACGGCCACGCCGTCCTCCAGGCAGGCCAGGATGTTCGCCAGCGCCTGGCCGCGGGTATCGTGGAAGTGGATCGCCAGCGCCGCCATCGGCACTTCCTGCGCGACCGCGCGCAGCATCGCCCGCGCCACGCCCGGCGTGCCGGCCCCGATCGTGTCGCCCAGCGAGATCTCGTAGCAGCCGGCCGCATGCAGGCGACGGGCGACCCGCACCACGTCCGCCACCGGCACGTCGCCCTGGTACGGGCAGCCGAGCACGGTGGAAACATAGCCGCGCACGCGCACGCCGTCGGCGGCGGCGCGTTCGAGCACCGGCAGGAACCGTTCGATGCTCTGCTCGACGGTCGCGTTGGTGTTCTTCAGGCTGAACTGCTCGGACGCGGCGGTGAACACGGCCACCTCGTCGGCGCCGACCGCCCGCGCACGCTCGTAACCCTGCAGGTTCGGCACCAGCACCGGGTACGACACGCCGGCGCGGCGGTGGATGCCGGTGAACACCTCGGCGGCGTCCGCCAGCTGCGGCACCCACTTGGGGCTGACGAAGCTGGTGGCTTCGATGCTGCGCAGGCCGGTCGCCGACAGCCGGTCGATCAGTTCGATCTTGGCGGCGGTCGGGATCGGTGCCTTTTCGTTCTGCAGGCCGTCGCGCGGGCCGACCTCGACGATGCGCACGGACGCGGGCAGGGCCATGCTCAGTCCTTCGCCGCGCGGCGGAAGCGCGCCGGCTCGGCATCGAACAGGCCGTCGCGGTCGAGCACCGCCGGTGCCTGCTCGCCGGTCAGGCGGTTGAAGAGTTCGCTGTCGGCGGCGATCACCTCGCCCTCGAGCTGGCCGTCGATGATCGCGTGGGCGATGGGCTTGTCGTCGGTCGACCACAGTTCGAGCACGTCGCCGTCGACGCGGTAACGCACCAGCATGATGTCGCCCGCCGGCGGCCGATGGTCTTCCTCGAAACGCGCCAGCGCCCAGGCGGCATCGACCCAGGCATACGCGTGGGCGCCGTGGCGCGCCACCCGCACGGTCGTCGGCTCGCCGGTGACGAGACCGGTGGTCTTGCGTTCCTCGTAGGTCAGCACGCACTGCGGATCCAGCCGCAGCGTCACTTCGCCGTCCTCGTCGGGCGGGTCGCCGATGGAGGCCCAGTCGCCGACGAGCGCCGGGTCGCAGCCTTCGGCGGCGGCCAGCGGGGATTTCTCGAAACTGGTCATCTGGCAGCCGGCCAGCAGCACGGCGGCCAGGATCGGGCCGGCCAGCCGGCGGCCGGGAAACGCGCGCGGAAAGGTTTTCATGGAGCCTCCAGTCGCAACAGCACCGCATCGGCATCGACGAAATCGCCGGCGGTCGCCTGCACCGCCGCCACCCGGCCGGCGCGCGGGGCGCGCAGGCTCAGTTCCATCTTCATCGCTTCCATCACCAGCAGTTCCTCACCCTCGGCGACGTCCTGGCCGGGAATCGCCTTGACCACCACCACGCGCCCGGGCATCGGCGCGGCAATGCGGTCGCCATGGCCGGCGATCGTCGATTCGTCGAAGAAGAACGCCGGCACGCGTTCCAGGCGCAGGCGCTGCTGCCCGTCGTGGATGCGCACGCGGCCCGGGCCCGCCTCGGCGCGCATGCGCAGCGTGCGGCCATCGACCTCGGCGCTGATGCGCCCGTCGGCGAGATGCGCGCCGCGCACCTGCTGGTCGCCGCCGTCGCCGCGCAGCGAATAGTCGCCGTCGGTACCCCGCGCCTGCAGCTGCAGGCGCTCGCCCTGGTGCACGAACGTCAGCAGGCGCTCGCCGGCATGGCCGATGCGCCAGCCGTCGGCGATCGCCCACGGCGAATGCGGGTCGGGTGACACGGCGGAGTGCGTGCGCGCGGCGGCCTCGTCGTGCAGCAGGGCGGCGGCGGCGGCCATCGCGACATGGTCGGGCGGCAGCGGCGCGGCACCGGGCAGCACTTCGTCGAGGTGGCGGTCCAGGTAGGCGGTGTGGATCGTGCCGTCGACGATGCGCGGATGCCGCACCAGCTTCTCGAGGAATTCGATGTTGGATTTCGGCCCGACGATCTCGCAGTCGGCCAGCGCCTCGCGCAGCCGCGCCAGCGCCCGCGTACGGTCGCTGTCGTGCACGATCAGCTTGGCGATCATCGGGTCGTAGAAGATCGTCACCGTGTCGCCCTCGACCACGCCAGCGTCGATGCGCACATGCGCCGACGGCGGCGGCAGCCGCAGCACCTCGAGCCGGCCCGAACCGGGCAGGAACCCCTGCGAGGGATCCTCGGCGTACAGCCGCACCTCGATCGCATGGCCGCGGTGTTCGATGTCCTGCTGGTGCAGTGGCAGCGGTTCGCCGGCGGCGACGCGCAGCTGCCACTCGACCAGGTCCAGCCCGGTCACCATCTCGGTCACCGGATGTTCGACCTGCAGGCGGGTGTTGATCTCCATGAAGTAGAACGCGCCGTCGGTGTCGACGATGAACTCCACGGTGCCGGCGTTGACGTAGTCGATCGCCCGCGCCGCCTCGACGGCCTTCTCGCCCATGCGCAGGCGCAACTCGTCGGTCAGGAACGGCGACGGCGATTCCTCGACCACCTTCTGGTAGCGCCGCTGCGCCGAGCATTCGCGCTCGCCCAGGTGGATCACCTGGCCGTGCGCGTCGCCGAACACCTGGATCTCGATGTGGCGCGGCGCCGCCAGGTAACGCTCGAGCAGCACGCGGTCGCGGCCGAAGGCGCCCGCCGCCTCGCGCTGGCAGCTTTCCAGCGCCGCGGCGAACTCGTTCGACGCGTTGACGATGCGCATGCCCTTGCCGCCGCCGCCGTGCGCGGCCTTGATCATCAGCGGGTAGCCGATGCCGTCGGCCTCGATCTGCAGCCGACCCGGATCCTGGTCCTCGCCGGTGTAGCCGGGCACGACCGGAACGCCGCGCGCTTCCATCAGCCGCTTGGCGCCGGCCTTGGAGCCCATCTTGCGCATCGACGCCGCCTTCGGGCCGATGAACACGAGGCCGGCCGCTTCCACCGCCTCGGCGAAGTCGGCGTTTTCCGACAGGAACCCGTATCCCGGGTGGATCGCCTGGGCGCCGGACCGGCGCGCCACGTCGATGATCGCCTCGCCGCGCAGGTAACTGTCCTGCGGCGCCGGGCCGCCGATCGGCCACGCCTCGTCGGCCAGCCGTGTGTGCTGGGCGTGCGCGTCGGCCTGCGAATACACCGCCACGGTGCGGATGCCGAGCCGGCGGCAGGTGCGGATGACCCGGCAGGCGATCTCGCCGCGGTTGGCGATCAGGATCTTGGTGAACATCAGGCGGCGGTCCAGTCCGGCGGGCGCTTGTCGAGGAAGGCGGTCAGGCCCCGCTGGCCTTCGGGGGACACCCGCAGGCGGGCGATCAGGGCGGCATTCTCGCGATCGGTGCGCTCGGCGGCGTCCGGGGTCATGCCGGCCATGCGCAGTGCGAGCCGCTTGGCCTCGCGCTGCGCGACCGGGCCGCCCTTGGCCCAGAAGTGCAGGGTGCGATCGATCGCGGCGTCCAGGTCGCCGGCAGGCACCACCGCATGCAGCAGGCCGATCGCCTGCGCGTCGGCGGCGTCGATCACCTCGGCGCCGGTGAACAGGCGGCGGGCGTGGCGCGGGCCGATCGCGGCGATCACGTACGGCGAGATCACCGCCGGCACCAGGCCCAGCTTCACTTCCGACAGCGAGAATTTCGCGCCCTCGATGCCGATCGCCATGTCACAGCAGGCGACCAGGCCGACCCCGCCGCCGTACGCCGAACCGTTGACGCGGGCGATCACCGGCTTGGACAGGAAATTGAGCGTGCGCATCAGCCGGGCCAGGCGCAGCGAGTCGTCCAGGTTCTCCTGCTCGCTGGCCGACGCCATGCGCCGCATCCAGCCCAGGTCGGCGCCCGCCGAGAACGTGCTGCCGTCGCCGGTCAGCACGACCGCGCGGACCGCATCGTCGGCGTCCAGTTCGAGCAGGGCGGCGGTCAGCCCGGCGATCAGGCCGTCGTCGAAGGCGTTGTGCACCTCGGGGCGGGCCAGCGCCAGGCGGGCGACGCCGCCGTCGTGGTCCAGTCGGATGGCCTGGGTCATGCGGACTCCTGCGGGCAAGCGGCCATGATAGCGGCAGGCGTCCGGCGGCCGGCAGCCGGGGGTGCTGTGACGGCGGCGGGTTTACGCTTACAATGAGAACCATTCGCAATTGAGGCCGACGCGCATGGTGCTCTCCGATCTTGAAACGGGCCACTCCGGGCTGGTTGCCGAGGTGCGCGACGATCGCCCCGGCGATGCGGTCGCCCGCCGCCTGCGCGACCTGGGCTTCGTCGCCGGCGAGACCGTGCACCTGGTGACGCGCGGCCCGCTCGGCGGCGAGCCGCTGCTGGTGCAGGTCGGTTTCACCCGCTTCGCGATGCGCCGCGGCGAAACCGATCGGGTGCGCCTGCATCCGAAGGTGCCCTGAGTGTCGGCGCTGAACATCGCGCTGGTCGGCAATCCGAACTGCGGCAAGACGGCGCTCTTCAACCGCCTCACCGGCAGCCGCCAGAAGGTGGCCAACTACGCCGGGGTCACCGTCGAGCGCAAGGAGGGCCTGTTCCGCACGCCCGGCGGGCGCAGCGTGCGCGTGCTCGACCTGCCCGGCGCCTACAGTCTGGAGGCGACGAGCCCCGACGAGGCGATCACCCGCGACGTCTGCCGCGGCACGCTGGCCGGCGAGGCGCTGCCGGACCTGATCGTCTGCGTCGTCGACGCGACCAACCTGCGCCTGCACCTGCGCTTCGTGCTCGAACTGCGCCGCCTCGGCCGGCCGATGCTGCTGGCGCTGAACCTGATGGACCAGGCGCGCCGCCGCGGCATCCGCATCGACGTGCCGGCGCTGCAGGCGCGGCTGGGCATGCCGGTCGTGGAGACGGTGGCGGTCCGCCGCGACGGCGCCGCCGGCCTGCTGGCGCAGCTCGACGACGCGCTGCCGCCGGCGCACGACGCCGGCGACGACCACGGCGACCTGCACGCGCAGGTGTCGGCGCTGCTGGCCGAGGCGGTGGCGATGCCCGAACGCACCAGCCGCCTCGACGACCGCCTCGACCGCTGGCTGCTGCATCCGGTCTGGGGCCTGGTGATCCTGTCGGCGGTGCTGTTCCTGATGTTCCAGGCCGTCTTCAGCTGGGCCGCGCCGCTGCAGGACGCGCTGGCGGGCGGGATCGGCGCGGTCGGCGACGTGGTCGCCGGCGGCCTCGCCGACGGACCGCTGCGCAGCCTGCTGCTGGACGGCGTGTTCGCCGGCCTGGGCACGGTGGTGGAGTTCCTGCCGCAGATCCTGCTGCTGTTCGTCTTCATCCTCGCGCTCGAGGAGTCGGGTTACCTGCCGCGGGCGGCGTTCCTGCTCGACCGGCCGATGCGCGCCGCCGGGCTGACCGGCCGCAGCTTCATCCCGCTGCTGTCGAGCTTCGCGTGCGCGATCCCGGGCATCATGGCCACGCGCTCTATCCAGGATCCGCGCGACCGGCTGACGACGATCCTGGTGGCACCGCTGATGACCTGTTCGGCGCGGCTGCCGGTCTACACGCTGCTGATCGGCGCGTTCATCCCGCGCGAGCAGGTGCTGGGCGTGTTCAGCCTGCAGGGGCTGGTGCTGTTCGCGCTGTACGCCGCCGGCATCGCCAGCGCGATGGTCGCGGCCTGGGTGATCCAGCGCCTGCGCCACACCGAGGGCGAACACGTGCTGCTGCTGGAACTGCCGGCCTACCGGCTGCCGAACCTGCTGGACATGGGCATCGGCCTGTGGGAGCGCGCGCGCATCTTCCTGCGCCGGGTCACCGGCATCATCCTGTCGCTGACGGTGCTGCTGTGGTTCCTGTCGAGTTATCCGGCGCCGCCGGACGGCGCGACCGGGCCGGCGATCGACTACAGCCTGGCCGGCCGCATCGGCCACTGGATGGAACCGCTGTTCGCGCCGATCGGGTTCAACTGGCAGATCTGCATCGCGCTGATCCCCGGGCTGGCGGCGCGCGAGGTCGCGGTGGCGGCGCTGGCGACGGTGTACGCGCTGGCGGCGACCACCGATGCCGAAGCGACGGTCGCGCTGTCGCCGCTGATCGCCGCCGACTGGTCGCTGGCCACCGCGCTGTCGCTGCTGGTCTGGTACGTGTACGCGCCGCAGTGCCTGTCGACGATCGCGGTGATCAAGCGCGAGACCAACAGCTGGAAGCAGGCCGGCATCGCCACCGCCTACCTGTTCGCGCTGGCGTACCTGGCCTCGCTGCTGACCTACCAGCTGGCGCGGGCGCTGACGGCATGAGCCTGCTGCTGCAGTCGCTGGTGGTGGGCCTGGTGCTGGCGGGCTGCTCGCTGTCGCTGCTGCGCCGGCTGGCGCCGCGTGCGGCGTGGCAGGCGCAGGCCCGGCTGTCGTACGCGCTCGAGCGCCCGGGCCGTCCGGCCTGGCTGCAGCGGATCGGTTTCGGGCTGCGGCCGCCGATGGCCGCCACCCAGGGCGCCTGCGGCACCGGCTGTTCGAGCTGCGGCGCCTGCAAGTAGGACGACGCGGGGCAGGGCGGTCCCGCCCCGGACCGGCGATCCTGCCTACATCCGGAAGACGCCGAAGCGGTCCTTCTCGATCGGCGCGTTGAGGCTGGCCGACAGCGCCAGGCCGAGCACGCGGCGGGTGTCGGCCGGGTCGATGATGCCGTCGTCCCACAGTCGCGCGGTCGCGTAGTACGGGTGGCCCTGGCGCTCGTACTGGTCGCGGATCGGCGCCTTGAAGGCTTCTTCCTCGTCGGCACTCCAGGCCTTGCCGCCGGCTTCGATGCCGTCGCGCTTGACCGTCGCCAGCACCGACGCCGCCTGCTCGCCGCCCATCACGCTGATGCGCGCGTTCGGCCACGTCCACAGGAAGCGGGCGCCGTAGGCGCGGCCGCACATCGCGTAGTTGCCGGCGCCGAAGCTGCCGCCGATCACCACCGTGAACTTGGGCACGTGCGAGCAGGCCACGGCCGTCACCATCTTGGCGCCGTCCTTGGCGATGCCGGCGTTCTCGTATTTCTTGCCGACCATGAAGCCGGTGATGTTCTGCAGGAACACCAGCGGGATGTCGCGCTGGTTGCACAGCTCGATGAAGTGGGCGCCCTTGAGCGCGCTCTCGGCGAACAGGATGCCGTTGTTGGCGACGATGCCGACGGGATAGCCGTGCAGGTGCGCGAAGCCGCAGACCAGCGTCTTGCCGTAGCGGGCCTTGAACTCCTGGAACTCGCTGCCGTCGACCAGGCGGGCGATCACCTCGCGCACGTCGTACGGGCGGCGGGTGTCCTTCGGGATCACGCCGTAGAGCTCCTCGGCCGCGTAACGCGGCTCGACCGGGGCCTGCACGGCCACCGGCAGCGTCTTCTTCCGGTTCAGATGCCGGACGATGCCGCGGGCGATCTCCAGCGCATGCAGGTCGTTCTCGGCGAAATGGTCGGCCACGCCCGAGACCGACGTGTGCACGTCGGCGCCGCCGAGCGACTCGGCGTCCACGACCTCGCCGGTCGCCGCCTTCACCAGCGGCGGGCCGCCGAGGAAGATCGTGCCCTGTTCGCGCACGATCACCGATTCGTCGCACATCGCCGGTACATAGGCGCCGCCGGCCGTGCATGAGCCCATCACGACGGCGATCTGCGGGATGTTCTTCGCGCTCAGCCGCGCCTGGTTGTAGAAGATGCGACCGAAGTGCTCCCGGTCCGGGAACACCTCGTCCTGCAGCGGCAGGAACGCGCCGCCGGAGTCGACCAGGTAGACGCACGGCAGGTGGTTCTCGAGCGCCACTTCCTGCGCGCGCAGGTGCTTCTTCACCGTCATCGGGAAATAGGTGCCGCCCTTGACGGTCGCGTCGTTGGCGACGACCACGACTTCGGTGCCGTG
>JAKFCL010000311.1:0-13970 GCA_036676665.1 Arenimonas sp.
CCTCGGCGCGAAGGTGTCGAAGGCCGAAGTGAAGAAGGACGGCGTGCACCTGACTTACGCCGACGCCAAGGGCGAGCAGTCGATGGTCGTCGACAAGCTGCTGGTCGCGGTCGGCCGCCGCGCGGCGACGAAGAACCTGCTGGCCGACGGCACCGGCGTGAGGCTCGACGCCCGCGGCATGGTCGAGGTCGATGAGCACTGCTTCACCGGCGTCGAAGGCATCTGGGCCGTCGGCGACTGCGTGCGCGGGCCGATGCTGGCGCACAAGGGTTTCGAGGAAGGCATCGCCGTCGCCGAGCTGATTGCCGGCCTGCCGGGCCACGTGAACCTCGACACCGTCCCGTGGGTGATCTACACCGAGCCGGAAATCGCCTGGGTCGGCAAGACCGAGCAGCAGCTCAAGGCCGAGGGGATTCCCTACAAGACGGGGTCGTTCCCGTTCGCGGCGATCGCCCGCGCGGTCGCGATGGGCGAGCCGGCCGGCTTCGTCAAGGTGATCGCGCACGAGGAGACCGACCGCATCCTGGGCATGCACCTGGTCGGCGTCGGCGTATCCGAACTCGTGCACGAGGGCGTGCTGGCGATGGAGTTCCACGGCTCGGCCGAGGACCTGGCGCGCATCTGCCACGCGCATCCGACGCTGTCGGAGGCGATCCACGACGCCGCGATGGCCGTGGACAAGCGCGCGATCCACAAGGCCAACTGATCGCCGCATGACCGGAGGCGCCCTTCGGGGCGCCTTCGCCTTTTCCGGACTGGAGCGCGCGCGTGACCCTTCCCGATCGATTCCGCGGTTTCCGCATCCACGCCAAGGGCGGCCACCGCGCCGGCATCGAGACGCTGTCGCTCGACGACCTGTCGCCCGGCGAGGTGGTGGTCAAGGCCGCCTTCTCGAGCATCAACTACAAGGACGCGCTCGCCGGCACCGGCCAGGGGCGGATCCTGCGGCGGTTCCCGCTGGTCGGCGGCATCGATGTCGCCGGCCACGTGCTCGGATCGACCGATCCGCGCTTCCGCGAGGGCGACGCCGTGCTGTGCACCGGCAGCGGCCTGTCGGAAACCCGCGATGGCGGGTACTCGGAAATCGTGCGGCTGCCCGCGGAATGGACGATCCCCCTGCCCGCCGGGCTGGACCTGCGCGAGGCGATGGTGCTCGGCACCGCCGGCTTCACCGCCGGCCTGTCGCTGCTGCGGATGGAGCAGAACGGCCAGGAACCGGGCATGGGCCCGATCGTCGTCACCGGCGCCACCGGTGGCGTCGGCAGCCTGGCGATCGACATCCTGGCGCGCGCCGGCTACGAAGTGCACGCGATCAGCGGCAAGCCCGAACACGCGGACTTCCTGCGCACGCTCGGCGCGCGCGAGATCCTGCCGCGCGAATCGCTCGCCGATGCGACCCGGCCGCTGGAAAACGCCCGCTGGGCCGGCGCGATCGACAATGTCGGCGATCCGGCGCTGGCGGCGCTGACCCGGCTGATCCAGCCGTATGGAAACATCGCCAGCTGCGGCCTGGCCGGCGGCGCGGCGCTGTCGACGACGGTGATGCCCTTCATCATCCGCGGCGTTTCGCTGCTGGGCATTGCCTCGGCCGGCACGGCGATCGGGCCGCGCCGTGCGGTCTGGGACCGGCTCGCCGGCCCGTGGAAACCCGCGCACCTGAACATCATCGCCACCCGCGAGACGACGCTGGACGGGCTTTCCGGGATCTTCCCCGGCATGCTGGCGGGCGGCTCGTTCGGACGAACGGTGGTCCGTTTCTGATTCCGGTTGCGTCCGGGACGCCGCCCCGGCATACAATCAGCCACCCGTTGGAGGCCCATACATGGCACGCATCCTGATCGTTGACGATTCCCCGTCCCAGCTCATGGGCATGAAGCGCATTGTCGAGAAGCTCGGCCACCAGGCCCTGACGGCCGAGGACGGCGCCGCCGGCGTCGACATGGCCAAGCTCGAAAAGCCCGACCTGATCCTCATGGACGTGGTGATGCCCAACCTCAACGGCTTCCAGGCGACGCGCGCGATCTCGAAGGAAGCGACCACGGCGCACATCCCGATCGTGCTGGTCACCACCAAGGACCAGGAGACCGACAAGGTCTGGGGCATGCGCCAGGGCGCCAAGGCCTACATCACCAAGCCGTTCAACGAGAACCAGCTGGTCGACGTCATCAACGGGCTGCTCGCCGGCGGTTGATCGCGGCACCGGAGCACGCGAAAAGGCCCGCCATCGGCGGGCCTTTTCTTTGCGGGGTGCCGGCCGATCGGCGGCCGGCCGCCAACGGACGCTCAGGCCTTGCTGGGGTCGAAGTCGAAGGCCTCGGCCATCTGCCGGTAGAGCTCCTTCTGCGCCTCGGTCTCGGCCTTCGGCGCGCGCACTTCGATTTCGACGATCTGGTCGCCGGCCGCAGGCGTGCCCGGCAGGCCGCGGCCGCGCAGGCGCAGCTTGCGGCCGGTATCCGACCCGGCCGGCACCCGCAGGTCGACCGCGCCGCCGAGCGTCGGCACGCTCATCGTCGCGCCCAGCGCCGCCTGCCACGGCGCCACCGGCAGTGTGAACAGGATGTTGCGGCCGTCGACCTCGAATTCGCCATGCGGGCGATAGTCCACTTCCAGCAGCAGCGAGGCGCCCTGCTGGCCCTGCCCCGCCAGGCGGATCACCTTGCCCGGCGCGATGCCGGCCGGGATATTCACTTCCAGCGTGCGGCCGTCGACCGAGATGCGCTGCTTGCCGCCCGAATACGCCAGCTCCAGCGGGATCGCCAGCTTCGCCCGGGTATCGCCCGGCGGCTGCGGGCGCGCCCGCGCGCCGGGGCCGCCGCGACCGCCGCCGCCGAACAGCGACTCGAAGAAGTCGCTGAAGCCGCCGCCGCCGAAGTCCTGGTCGAAACGGAAGCCGCCGCCGCCCTGGCCGAAGCCGAAATCCGGCGGCGGCCGGAATTCCTCGCCGGGCCGGTAGCCCTGCGCCTTGAGCTGGTCGTACGCGGCGCGCTTCTCCTTGTCGCGCAGCACCTCGTAGGCCTCGTTGATGGCCTTGAAGCGCTCCTCGGCGCCCTTCTCCTTGCTGACGTCGGGGTGGTACTTGCGCGCGAGCCGGCGGTAGGCGTTCTTGATCTCCGCCTCGCCCGCCCCGGCCTCGACCCCGAGCGTCTCGTAATAATCCTTGAACTGCATCTTCGGCTCCTGCCAGACAGAAAAACCCGCGGGCTCGCCGCGGGTCGATTCTACGCCGGCGCCGCCGCGGCCCCGCGTGAGGCGGAACCGCGGCGGACCCTCATCGCCTTCCGTGGCGTCGCCGGATCACTGCACCTGGATGCGGCGCGGCGTGGTCTCCGGGCGCTTCGGGATCGCGATCTCGAGCACGCCATGACGGCCGGTCGCGGTGATGCCTTCCGGATTGGCGCTGTCGGGCAGCGCGAAGCGGCGGAAGAACACGCCATGGGCACGCTCGACGCGCGAATAACGCTCGCCCTCCTGCGCGGCACCGGTGGCGCGCTCGCCCTTGATCGACAGCACGCCCTTGTCCATCTGCACCTCGATCGAATCGGGATCGACGCCCGGCAGGTCGGCGAAGATCACGAAGCGGTCGCCCTCCTCCTTGATGTCCACGCGCGGCACCCACTGGCTGGTGACCACGCTGGAGGCGTCGGTGTCGTCGGTGCCGAGGAACTTGTCGAACACCGACTTGATCTCGTCCTCGAAGCGGCGGGGATTGGCGGAATAACGGATCAGGCTCATGGTTTTCTCTCCGAAGGGGCGGCGGCCGCGGCGGACCGCCATGGCGGGAAAATAGGGCCGGCCACGCCGGCTTCAAGGGCCGGACGGCCGGGCGCCGGGGTGGTTAAACTGCGGTTCGAATTCCTCCCCCGGAGCACCACGATGACCCTGCAGGTCGGCGACAAGATCCCCGAAGCCACCCTCAACACCTTCCGCGACGGCGCCGTGCAGGCCGTCTCCACCGGCGAACTGTTCGACGGCCACAAGGTGGTCCTGTTCGCCGTGCCGGGCGCCTTCACCCCGACCTGCTCGGCCAGGCACCTGCCCGGTTATTCCGAGCACATCGCCGCGTTCCGCGCAAAGGGCGTCGACGTCGCCTGCCTGTCGGTCAACGACGCGTTCGTGATGGACGCCTGGGCAAAGAGCCAGGACGTGCCGGCGGACATCACGATGCTGGCCGACGGCAACGGCGCGTTCGCGAAGGCGCTCGGGCTGGAACTGGACGCGACCGCGTTCGGCATGGGCGTGCGCGCGAAGCGCTTCGCGCTGTATGCCGAGGACGGCGTCGTGAAGCAGCTGTTCGTCGAGGCGCCCGGCGAGTTCAAGGTCTCGTCGGCCGAACACATGCTCGCCAACCTCGCCTGACCAAGCGCGACGCCGCGCGGCCGCCGGCCGACGCGGTCCGCGTCAGCGCACCACCTGCAGCGTCAGCTCCGCCCAGGCGCCGGTATCGGCCAGGGCGGTGATGCGCTGCTCGCCGGTTTCGGCGAACGCGTGCGACCACGGCCGCCCGCCGCGCGTCTCGCCGGCGAGGCGGCCGTTCACCAGCCAGCGCACGCGCGCATCGGTGCCGATCGCGCGCAGGTGGAGCAGCGGCGGTTTGTCGCTGTTGGGTGCACGCGCCAGCCGGCTGCCATTGCCGGGGCCGTCGATGCGCAGGGTCTCCATCGCGGCGAGCGCGTCGACGCTGCAGTCGTCGGCCAGCGCCGGGATCGCGGCGGCCCGCCGTTGCGCGCCCGGCAGCCACGGATAGGCGAGCGCCGGCCAGCGCGCGATCTCGATCCGGCGGCGGGCGTGGGGTTCGCGGCAACTCGCCGACAGCCGCCGGCCGGTGTCGGCGTCGACCTCCAGCGCCAGCCGGCCGGCGCTCCAGCGATGCACCTCGCGTTCGGGCAGCGTCGGCGGCAGCACGCCGGCCAGCGTCAGCGCCTCGTGCTTTCGCTGGCACAGCGCCGGCGCCTGCGGATCCGGCGGCAGGCCCAGCGGCCAGCACACGTCGACCTTGCGCACGCTGGCGGGCATCGACCGCCGGCGGCCGTCGCCGCTCGCCCGCGGCAGGCTGTCGACGACCTCGAACAGCAGCGGCAGCGCGGTGATCGCGCCGTACTGGCCCGGCAGCGGCGTGCCGTCGGGACGCCCGACCCAGACGCCGACCGTGTAGCGCGACGTGCCGCCGAGCGCCCACGCGTCGCGGAAGCCGTAGCTGGTGCCGGTCTTCCAGGCCACGCGCGGGCGGCCGGCACGGTCGAACACGTCCTCGCGCATCCCGGGCCGGCCATGGTCCTCGAGGATTTCGCGGACGATCCACGCCGCGCCCGGCGACAGCAGCCGCCGGTCCTGCGCCGGCTGATCCTCGCGATAACGGACGTGGCCGGCGAGACCGTCGCGGTTGAGCGCCGCGTAGGCGCCCACCAGTTCCTCCAGCCGCGTGCCGGTGCCGCCCAGGATGATCGACAGGTTCGGCTGGGCGCCGCGCGGCAGCCGCAGCTTCAGGCCCGCATGCGCCAGCCGCGCGGCGAACCGTTCCGGGCCGAGGCGGTCGAGCACGTCCACCGCCGGCACGTTCAGCGACAGCCGCAGCGCGTCGGCCACCGTCACCGGGCCGTTGAACGACGGGTCGAAATTGGCCGGCCGGTAGTCGCCGAAACTCTGCGGCGCGTCGACCAGCAGGCTCGCCGAATGCACCAGGCCGTCGTCGATCGCCAGCCCGTACAGGAACGGCTTGAGCGTCGATCCCGGCGAACGGGTCGCCCGCACCATGTCCACATGCCCGAGCCGCGCGGCATCGGCGAACTCCAGCGAACCGACGTACGCCCGCGCCTGCATCGTCTCGTTGTCGACCACCAGCAGCGCCGCCGACGTGCGCTCCGGCAGCCGCGCGAAATAGGCCGACAGGCGCTGCTCGAGCACGCGCTGCAGCGACGCATCGAGCGTGCTGGTGATGCGCGCCTCGCCCGGGCTGGCGGCGCGCAGGCGCTGCGCCAGCAGCGCCGCCGACATCGGCGGCTGCAGGCGGCGGGCGACGACGCCCTCGATGCGCGCATCGGCGACTTCCGCCGCGCTCCACGCGCCGAGGCTCTGCATGCGCGCCAGCACCTTGTCGCGGGCCGCGCGCGCGGCTTCCGGATGCCGGTCCGGGCGCAGCCGGCTGGGCGCCTGCGGCAACACGGCCAGCAGCGCCGCCTCGGCCTGCGACAGCCGGGTCGCCGGCTTGCCCAGGTACGCCCAGCTCGCCGCCTCGACGCCCTCGACGGTGCCGCCAAACGGGGCGTGGTTGAGGTAGAGCGCGAGGATCTCGTCCTTCGACAGCCGCCATTCGAGCTGCAGCGCGCGGGCGATCTGCCGCAGCTTGCCGGTGGCCGTGCGTGGATGCGGTTCGAGGATTCGCGCGACCTGCATCGTCAGCGTCGAACCGCCCGAGATCACCTCGCCGCTGCCCGCCCACTGCCAGGCCGCACGCGCCATCGCCAGCGGGTTGACGCCCGGATGCCGGCGGAACCAGCGATCCTCGTAGGTGGTCAGCGCCTGCAGGTAATACGGCGACACCTCGTCCACGCGCACCGGATAGCGCCAGACCCCGTCGGCGTCGGCGAACGCCCGCAGCGGCGTGCCGTCGGCGGCGAGCACCACCGCGCCGCCGCCCTGCGCCGGCATCGGCGGCGGCAGCAGCCGGTCGAGCACGAACAGCAGGCCGAGCCACGCCACCGCCACCGCCAGCGCGGCACGCCACGCCCGGGCATCGCCCCGGCGCGGCGCCGCAGCGGGTGCGCCGCGCCGCGTCATCTCACGGCTGCACGACCGTCACCGTCGCCGGCACGGCCTTGCCGACGCCGCGCAGCTCCGGCCGGTACATGTCCTCGGCCTGCGGCGGCGGCACCACGTAGGTGCCGGGCGTCACCGCCCGCACCAGGTAGAACAGCTGCGCCGTCTGCCCACCGTAGAGCTTGACCGCGGCGACGTAGCGGTCGTCGCGATACTCCTCGTGGCCGATCTCGGCCGAGCCGCCGCGCTCGGACAGCGTCACGCCATCGACGACCACGTCCGCCCACTGTTCGGGATCGCTCAGGTTGAGGTTCTCGACCTCCAGGCCCGCCGGCAGCAGGTCGACCACCAGCGCGTCCGGGATCGCCTCGCGTGCCTCGATGCGCAGCGCCGCGACCAGCACCTGGCCCTCGCGCAGCGGGCCCGGCTTCCACGCGGTGCCGTCGGGGTTGTACCAGGTGCGCTTGACGCTGATCGACGAATCGTCCGGCTCCGGGGCGGCGCGCGGGATGCCGGCGACGTCGATGCTGGCGAACAGCTGGCCGTCGGACTCGGGAACGAAACGCACGCCGGCGGCGAGATCGCCGTAGGCGAAGTCGCGGCTGAACAGGCGACCGGCCGCGACCGCCGTGGATTCCCCGCCGACGCTCACCGTGCCGGCGAACGTGCGGCCCGCGTCCAGCGTCATCGCCTTGCCCAGCCGCGCGAGCGCGATCTGTTCCTGCGTGCTGAGCCAGTACCACTCCGCGCCCGTGCGTGCCTGCAGGTCACGCGACAGCGCCAAAAGGCGCGCGTCCTGGGTCTTCGTGGAACGGTCGTTCTCCTGCAGCAGGGCCAGCATCAGCGCCTCGTCGCGCAGGTTGGAGCCGTAGTCGCCGAGCCAGCGCGGGCGTTCGTCCTTCTTGCCCAGCGCCTCGGCGATCGCCTTGGCGCCGCGGGTCTCGTCGCCCTGCCGGACCAGCGCGAGGCCGAGCTGCAGCAGCGGCAGGCCGGTCAGCGACTCGTCGCGGTCGTTGTCATACAGCGCCCGCAGCGTGCCCAGCGGCGCCCGGTTCACCTGCGCCAGCACCAGGCCGGCATGCGCCTGGTAGGCGAACTTCAGGTGGTCGGACTGGTCGTAGGCGTAGAACGGCACGCCACCGGTCAGCAGGTCCTCGTTGAGGCGTTCCAGCGCCTTCTGCAGCATCGCGTCGGGAACGGCGAAGCCTTCGTCGCGGGCCCGCAGCAGGAACTCGGTGATGTACGGCGTAAGGATGGGCGTCGTGTCGCCACCGCCTCCCCACATCGAGAAGTGGCCGTTCTCGCCCTGCAGCGCCGCCAGCCGGCTGAACGCGCCTTCCAGGCGACGGCGGCGATTGTCCTCGTCGAGCCCGGGGAAGCCCATGCGCTGGGCCGTGGCGGCATCCAGCAGCAGCGCCGCGTATCCGCGCGTCGTGGTCTGCTCGGCGCAGCCGTACGGGTACTCGAGCAGGTCCTCGAGCGCCTGCGCGAACGGGATCGGCGGCTGCGTGGTCACCGTCAGGCGGGTGGTCACCGTGCCCGGCATCAGGCCGGCGGCGATGCCGGTGTTCAGCGGCAACGCCGCTCCTGGCTCGAGCGTCTGGGCGCGCGAGCGCGTGACGCCGCCCCACGCCGCCCGCACCGGCACGTCGAACTCGCGGTTCACCGCGTGCCCGCCGCCCTCGACCTTCAGGCGCAGCGTGCCCACACCCCAGCCCTCGGTGCCGGTGAGCGGATAGCTGATCGTCGTCTTGGCATCCGCCGCAAGCTTGACCTTGCGCGATTCGCCGGCGACGGCGATCGGCCCCGTGGTCGTCATCGACACGGTGAACTCGCCGGCGGCGCCGGTGTAGTTCTGCAGGTCGAGCGTCACGGTGCTGCGGTCGCCCGGTGCGAGCGCGCGCGGGGCGCTGACCTCGGCCAGGATCGGCGCGCGCAGCACGCTCTCGGTGCTGCCCTGGCCATAGGCGCGGTCGCTGAAGACCATCGCCGACACCCGCAGCGTGCCGTTGAAGTCCGGCACCATCAGCTCGACGGTCGCGCGGCCCTTCGCATCGAGCTTCACCGGACCGGCGAACAGGTCGACCGTCAGCACGCGGGCGGTGGGCCGGCGCGCCTGCGGAAGCGCCAGCAGCGCCATGTCGCCGCCGAAGCGCAGCGTGGCGGTTTCGCCCTCGAAGCTCTCGATCACCCGCCCGTACAGGTCGTACGCGTCGACGCCGAGGCGGCGCTGGCCGAAGAAGTGTTTCGCCGCGTCCGGCACCGGGAAGCGGGTGATGTTGAGGATGCCGACGTCCACTGCCGACACCGTCGCCCACGCGGTCTTTCCGGCGAGCGCCGGCGCGCTGACCGTCACCGGCAGCATCTGCTCGGGTCGTGCCTGCTTCGGCGCTTCCACGGTCACCGGCACGCTGCGGCCGCTGCGGTCCATCGGCACGTGGGCGACGCCGACGGCGCGCGCCGGCGTGGTCTTCTCCAGCGCCGAGCCGCCGCGCAGCACCAGCGCGGTGATGTAGACGTCGTGCCGCTCCCATTCCTCGGTGACCTGCAGCTCGTAGGTCGCACCCGCCTTGGCTTCCAGCGGCTGCACATGCAGCAGGTGGTCGGATTCCACCACCAGGATGCCCTCGCCGGGCTGCGGCGGCGTCACCGTGATGCGCAGCGTGTCGCCGGCCTTGTAGCCGGTCTTGTCCAGCGCCAGCTTGACCTTGTCCGGGCGCGCGTCGAGGCCGCGGTTCTGGTTGTCCCAGCTCCAGCCGGCGACGAACGGCAGGCGCGTGGTCAGGCCCGTGCCCGGGTCGGTGATCTCGAGGCGGTACTCGCCCCACTCCACCGGGAAGTCGACACGGACGCCGCCGTCGGCGCGGCTCTGCACGTCGCGCGTCTCGATCGTCTGGTAACGCGCGCTGTAGTCGTAGCCCCAGCCGCCGCCGTCGTCCTGGCGCCAGTGGTAGTCGCGCAGCTCGCGCACCAGCGCCACCTTCAGCGGCGCCGCCGACAGCTTGCCGGCCGCGTCGCTGCGCACGATCTCGAACCCGGCCTCGCCATTGGCCGGCGCGCCGTCCTCCAGCGTGAACAGCGGCCGCACGCCGGTCAGCTGCGCCGCCGGCCACAGCGTGCGCTTGACGCTGCGCACGACCGGCCGGCCGCCACTCTCGTAGACGCTGCCGGTGACCACCACGGCCACGGTCGCCCGCGCCTTGCCGGCCTCCTCGGGCAGGGTCAGGTCGGCCGACAACCGGCCGTCGTCGTCCAGCGGCTTGTCGACGACGTCGTCGCCGGGCTTGGGCAGCGAAATCGTCGGGTCGCCGAAATGATGGTCGGGCAGCGCCTCGACCGGGTGCGAGTCGGCGCTCAGCGCCATCCGCGCGGTGAAGCGGTTGCCGGCAGCGGGCGCGCCATACAGGTATGCCGCTTCGACCCGCAGCGCGAACGGCTCGCCCGGAGCGATCACCGGCTTGGCCGACGTCAGCTCGAGCTTCATGCGTTCGGGCAGGAATTCCTCGATGCGCAGGCTCATGCCCTGCACCACCTCGGCGGCGCCGGGCGCGGTGCGGAACTCCACCTGCCAGCGCCCGGTCGGCACGTCGGCCGGCAGCGCCTGGCTCCAGCGGTAATAGCCGCCTTCGGCGGGCGTCAGCTGCGTCTCCAGGAAGACCTTGCCGTCGGGCTGCTTCAGGCTCAGGAACAGCGGCTGTGCCTTCACCGGGCTGCCGTCGTGGTCGCGCATCAGCGCCGACACCTGCACCGTCTCGCCGGGGCGGTACAGGTCGCGGCCCGACCAGGCGAACACGTCGAACCACGCCTGCGCGCGGCCGGCGACCGCGAATTCGGACAGGTCCAGCGCCGGCTGGTTGAACGGCAGCAGCGACACGTCGCTGCCGTTGCGCGCAACCAGCACGTGGCCGGCGTCGAGCTTGTAGGCCACCAGCGCGTTGCCGGCGCCGTCGGTGGTCGCCTTGGAGACGACGTCGCCCATCGAGTTGAGGACTTCCAGGGCCACGTCGCCGGCCGCCTGGCCGGTCTGCAGCGACGCGGTGTGCACGAACACGCGGTCCGAATACGCGCGCAGGTGCAGGCCGATGTCGCTGACGAAGAAGATCGCGGTCTCGTAGTCCTCGTTGTAGCCGCCGACCTTGCGCATCAGCGCGAAGTACAGGCCCGGCTCCTGCAGTTCGGCGATGTTCTGCACCGGCAGGTAGCTCAGGCGACGCTCGTTCTCGGCGCCGCCCAGCACGAAGCGGTTGAGGTACACCGAATCGGCGACCTGGGTGATCGCGACGCGGTCCTGCCATTCGCTCTCGGTCATCTCCCAGCCGCCGCGGCGGCCGCCGCGCTGGTAGCTGACGAAGAAATTGGCCACTTCACCGTCGCGCACGCGCAGGAATTCGACGTCGACCTCGGGCACGTTCACCGACACCACCGGCAGGCCGCGGGTTTCGCGCGCCGGCAGCACGCTGCCCTGCGACGCGAAGCCGACCGCCGGTTCCACCGGACCGGTGTTGACCTTGCGGCTTTCTTCCTTGCCAAGCAGCACGCCGTCGGCGGCGGCGAGGCCGGCGCGCATGAGCACCGTGTAGTCCTTGCTCGCGTCCACGTACGGGAAACGCAGCGTCGTCGTGTCCTCGGCGAGCACCCAGCTGCCCTCCACCGCGGCGCCGTCCGGCCCGGTCACCACCAGCAGCTCGTCGAACGCCTGGCTGGCCGCGAGCGGCTGCGAGAACACCAGCTCGATCGCCACCTCGCCGTCGTGCCGGCCGCGCCCGGCCGACACCAGCCCGAATCCTTCGACCGCGGGCCGCGCGTCGACGGCGTCGCCGCCCTGCAGTTCGGGCACCTGGTTGGCGTCGCGCTTGCAGCCGATGCCCAGCACGAGCGCGAGCAGCATGAACACGCAGGCCGCGACGCGGACCGGACGACGATGACGATCGATCATGGAAGACTCCCCGGAGACGCGGCCAGTATAGGACCGCATTGCATGCGCAGTAGGACGTATTCGGGGCGGAAATCGGCCAGCGCCCGGGCGGAATCCGGGCGGATCGCGGGCAGGCCGCGGCACGTCGCGCCGGTCGATGCCGCGGCGGCGCGCGCGCGGCGCACGTGCCGGCCGCGCACGCGGCCGGGCGTGCCGCGTCAGTCGGCGCGGGTGGCCAACGGGTCGTCGCCGGCGACCGGCAGACGCATCGCCTGCGCGGTCGCGGCGGCCACCTTTTCCACCGGCGTCATGCGCAGCACCTGGTCGGCCAGGTCCAGGCCCAGGCCGGTGCCGGCGCGCGAACGGATCATCGACGCCATGTCGATGTCGACGAATCCCATCGGCCGGCCTTCATGCGAAAACGCCAGCCCGGGCACGCCGTCGACCATCAGCCGGTACGTCGGCGTGCGTGTCTCGCCGAGCACCAGGCCGGGACGGAACACCGGCCCGCCGCCCCACTCGTCGGACGTGCGCATCAACGAGAAGAACACCATGCCCGGCTCGGCCTTCTCGCCGTGGGCCAGGTCGATGAAATGCAGCTTGCCCGGCGGCTTGCGCAGGCGCAGCCAGGCCAGGCCGAGTTCGGCGTCGCGCGTCACCAGGTCGGCGGGCAGCCAGTCTTCGCTGCCGGCCAGGCGCACGCGGAACTCGCTGGACTTGGCCACCGGGGCCGCCTGCCCGGGCGTGCCGCCGCCGAACGCCGCGAAGTCGATGCTGACCGCCCGGTCGGGCACCAGCAGCAGGCCGTCGGCGCTCACCAGCGCCGCCTGCGTGCGGTCCTCGACCCGCTGTTCGTTGCCGGAGTTGGTCACCGACATCACGAACTTGACGGTGACGATCGCCTCGGCATGCTGCGCGACCAGGTCGCGATAGATCGCACGGTAGTCCTCGAAGTCGGCCGGCGCGGCCGCGGCGGCGGGGACCGCATCCGGCGCGGCGTCGGGCGCCGCGGCGGCCGGCATGGCCAGGGCCGGCAGCAGCGCGGCGGACAGGATCGCGGTCAGGATCGGGCGGGCCGGGGTCATGGTTTCTCCGTGAGCCAGTAACGTTCGAGGTAGAGGATCCGGGTTTCCTGGCCGCGGATGACCTGCAGCGGGATCACGCTGCCGTTGCCGGCCGCCAGCGCCGCGTCGAGCGCCTTCGCGAGCCCGGGCAGGTCGCGCACCGGCGTGTCGGCCAGGCTGATGATGACGTCGCCGCCCTGCAGGTGGGCGAGGCCGGCCGGGCCGCCGGCTTCGACGCCGTCGACGACCACGCCGGCCTGCGAGGCCGGCATGCGCCGCGCCGCCCGGTCGTAGAAGCCGAACTCGCGCAGCTGCGCCCGCAGCCGCGTCAGCGCCAGCGTGCGCAGGCCCGAGGTGTTGATCGGCGACTCGGCCAGCGTCACGTCGAAACGCTTCGCCTCGCCGTCGCGCATCGCCTCGAACACCGCCGTCGCGCCGATCGCCAGGTCGCGCACGCGCTGGTGGTAACCGTCCGACGAGGACTCGTTGGCGGCGCGCAGCGGTTCGCCGTCGAGCACGGTCAGCAGGTCGCCGACCTTCGCGCCGGCGGCGGCCAGCGGGCTGCCCGGATAGACGCGGGTGATCCGGTAGCCGGCGGCCGGAAGCCCGAGGTCGCGCGCCAGCGACGCGGTGACCGGCTGCACCTCGACGCCCGACCAGGCCTTCGCCAGTTCCGGCAGCGGCGTGCGGACGCGGTCGCCGTGCAGTGGCGCCAGCAGCGCCAGGCGCTGCTCGGCCTCGCGCTGGAACTCGATGACCAGCGCCTTGCCGTCGGCCGGCGGCTTGCCGGCGACACGCTCCAGGTCGGCCACCGACGCCACCGCGACGCCGCCGACCCGGCGGATCAGGTCGCCCTCGGCCAGCGGCGGCCGGGCGATCGCCGCCGGGCCGCCGGGGCGCACGCCGGTCACCAGCAGGCCCTGGGTGGTGTCGAGGTTGCGGCGCCGGCCCATCGCCGGCGTCAGTTCGGTCACCGACAGGCCGAACGGCAGGAACGCGTGTTCGTCGCCGCGGTCCTGCGGCTGCGCGACGGCGCGCACCCGCACCTCGCGGCGGGCGCCGTCGCGGTCGATGCCGAGCACGATCTCCTCGCCGATCGGCATCTCGGCGATGCGCCGCTGCAGCGCCGGCACATCGACCGGCTGCGCCGCGTCGACGCGCTGCCCGGCGATCGTCAGGATGCGGTCGCCGGCGCGCAGGCCGGCCTTCTCGGCGGCCGAGCCGCGCTCGACCGCGTT
>JAKFCL010000312.1:0-14418 GCA_036676665.1 Arenimonas sp.
TGGTTGTTGCCGTTGCCCTTCTTCGGCAGCGTCAGGTCGAGCACGCCGTTCTCGTAGCGGGCCTCGGCTTTCGTCTGGTCGACGTCGCCGGGCAGGCTGAAGGAGCGGAAGACCTGGCCTTCGCTGCGTTCGCGATACAGCGAGGTGGCGTCCTTCTTCTCGGTTTCCTTCGCCGTGCGGGCGCTGATCGTCACCAGCCGGCCTTCGACCGAGACGTCGATGTCTTCCTTCTTCGCGCCGGGGATGTCGGCCTTGATCGCATAGGCGGTGTCGGTTTCGCTGACGTCGACGCGGATGTCGGGCACCTGCATCGTGTCGAGCAGCGGCCGCATCGGGAACGCACGGAAGACGTCGTCGAACTCGAACGGCGACGCGGCGCGGGTCAGGGCCTTGAACGGGTTCCAGTGGGTGAGCTGGTTCATGGAAGTCTCCTTGGGGGGTGGAATCAGGAGAACGGGAGGTGTTCTCCCGGCGAAAATCCTGCGCCTGCGACCGCGCGCCCGCCTTGACGTGGATCAACCGTCGCAGCGCAGTACGGCCGCGCCGTGGAACCGGCCCGCGCGCAGGTCCGCCAGCGCTTCGTTCGCGCGCTCGAGCGGGTAGGTCGTCGTGTGCGCGACCGGCGGCCGCGTCGCCAGCAGCGCGGCGAATCCGCGGGCATCGTCGCGGGTGAGATTGGCCACCGAGCGCAGCTGGCGTTCCTGCCAGAGCAGGCGGTATGGAAACGACGGGATGTCGGACATATGGATGCCCGCGCAGACGACGCAGCCGCCCTTGCGCACCGCCTGCAGCGCCAGCGGCACCAGCGCGCCGTCGGGGGCGAACAGGATCGCCGCGTCCAGCGGCTCCGGCGGCGGTTGCCCGGCATCCCCGGCCCACGTGGCACCGAGCGAGCGCGCGAACGCCTGCCCGTCGACATCGCCCGGGCGGGTGAAGGCGAACACGCGCCGCCCCTGGGCGCGGACGATCTGCGCCAGCAGGTGGGCCGCCGCCCCGAAGCCGTACAGGCCCAGCGCGGTGGCCGGGCCGGCGATCTTCAGGGCCCGCCAGCCGATCAGACCGGCGCACAGCAGCGGCGCGGTCGCGACCGGGTCGGCGCCGGCCGGCAGCGGCACGCAGAAGGCGGCGCGCGCCACCACGTGGCTCGCGTAGCCGCCCGGGCGCGTGTAGCCGGTGAACTGCGGCTGGTCGCAGAGGTTTTCCTGGCCGCCGCGGCAGTAGCGGCACCGGCCGCAGGTCGAGCCCAGCCACGGCACGCCGACGCGGTCGCCGATCGCCGGGCCGGTGCCGGCGACGCCGTCGCCGAGCGCGTCGACGTCGCCAACGATCTCGTGGCCGGGCACCAGCGGCGGCTGCACGTCGGGCAACTCGCCGTCGACCACGTGCAGGTCGGTGCGGCAGACGCCGCAGGCGCGCACGCGCAGCCGTACCTCGCCGGGGCCGGGCACGGGCAGCGCCGATTCCTGCAGCACCAGGGGCTGGCCGATGTGCGTGAGCACCATCGCGCGCAGCCGTACCGCGTCGCGCGCGGGCCCCGGACTCATCCGGTCGCCGAACGCCGCGGCAGCGCCGCCGGCAGCCAGCGCGCGAAGAATCCGGCGGCCAGCGCCGCCACCTGGTCCAGCGTCCCCGGTTCCTCGAACAGGTGGGTGGCGCCGGGCACGACCGCCAGTTCGGCGTATTCGCCCATCGCCTCGCCGGCGAGGCGATTGAGTTCGAGCACCGGGTGGTCGTCGCCGCCGACGATCAGCAGCGTCGGCGACCGCACCTCCGCCAGCGCCTGCGGACCGGCCATGTCC
Organism: Arenimonas sp.; assembly: GCA_036676665.1. Lineage (GTDB taxonomy): Bacteria > Pseudomonadota > Gammaproteobacteria > Xanthomonadales > Xanthomonadaceae > Arenimonas. Next base: position 1,800 of record JAKFCL010000312.1, read on the forward strand.
GGGCGGCCGCCGCGCGACACCACGGCCGCCACCCGCGCCGGCTCCGCGGCCGCGACCCGCAGCGCGGCGGCGGCGCCGGTGCTGGCACCGAACAGCCCCAGCGGCAGCGTCGCCAGCAGCGGCTGGAAACCGGTCCAGTCCACGGCGGCGCGCAGGCGGCGCGCCAGCAGCGGCACGTCGAAGCGGGCGGCCGGATCCTGGTTTTCCTGCTCGGTGAGCAGGTCGAACAGCAGCGTCGCGAACCCGTGCCCGTTCAGCGCCCGCGCCACCGCCCGGTTGCGGGCACTGCGGCGGCTGCTGCCGCTGCCGTGCGCGAACAGCACCAGGCCGCGTGGAGCCGGCGGCAGCGCCAGGTCGGCGTCGAGGCGGGTGGCTCCGGCCGGAATCGAGATCGCGATTTCCTCGGCGCCCGCCAGACCCGGGTTTGCCGCGCGGGCCGGCGCGCCAGCCAGCGCGGCGATGACCTCGTCATCGCGCACTTCGGAGAAGTCCCGGTAGAAGCGGCCGACGGCGCCGAACGGCGACGGCGTCGCCAGGCACACGGTGGCATCGGCGAGCGGTTCGACCAGCGCCAGCGCATCGCGCGACGCCACCGGCACCGCGCAGATCAGTCGCGCCGGGCCCTGGCGGCGGACCGCACGCAGCGCCGCGGCCATCGTCGCGCCGGTCGCCAGGCCGTCGTCGACCAGCACCACCGTGCGGCCGGCGACGCTCGCGCCGGCACGGCCGCCGTAGCGGGCGCGCCGGGCCTGCATCGCCGCCTGCTGGCGTGCCGCCTCGGCGCGCACGTAGGCGGCGCCGGCGTCGAACCACTGGGCGTTCTCGTTCAGGACGATATTGCCCTGTTCGTCGACCGAGCCGATCGCGAACTCGGGATTGCCGGGGGCGCCGAGCTTCTTCACCAGCACGACGTCGAGGTCGCCGCCGAGCGCATCGGCGAGCACGCGCGCCATCGGCACCGCACCGCGCGGAATGGCCAGCACCAGCGGCCGCTGGCCGCGCAGGTCGTCGAGCGCGGCGGCCAGGTACTGGGCCGCGACGGTCCGGTTCGGGAACGGAAGGGTGGCCATGGCGTTCTCCCTCGGGGGCGGCAGCGGGCGCACCCACAGCGTGATCCCGCGCGGCCCGGCGTGGATTGACCTGCATCAAGAAGGCCGCCCCGGCCCGGGCGCAGCCTGAACCCGGGTCAGACCGGGGCCCCGCCCGATGATCGTCCACCACCCGCCGCTGCTCACCGCGATCCGCGAGCGCGCACACCGGCTCGGCGACGGGCCGCGCGACTTCGACCCGCTGCTGCAGATGGCGCGCTCGCGCTCGCTGGTGCTGCTGGGAGAGGCCAGCCACGGCACCCACGAGTTCTACGCGCTGCGCGCCGACATCACCCGCCGGCTGATCGACGAGCAGGGCTTCGACGCGGTGGTCGTGGAAGGGGACTGGCCCGACGTGCTCGCGTTGAACGACGTCGTGCAGGGGCGCTCGCCGGCGACGCTGGACGAGGCGTTCGCGGTATTCGAGCGCTTCCCGGCCTGGCTGTGGCGCAACCGGCCCGTGCACGACTTCATCGCCTGGCTGCGCACGCACAACCAGGACCGGCCGGCGGGCGAGCGCGCCGGCTTCTACGGCATGGACCTGTACAGCCTGTACCGCTCGGCCGACGCGGTGGTGGCGTACCTGGAGGGCGTGGATCCGGACCAGGCGCGGATCGCCCGCGACCTGTACCGCGGGCTGGACCACGTGCGCGATCCGCAGGCCTACGGCTACGAGGCCGCGCGCGGCCTGCGCGAGCCGTGCCGCGACGGCGCGGCGGCGCTGCTGACCGGGCTGGCGAAGCGCCGCGCCGAGTACCTGGCCGACGACGGTGCGGCCGCGACGGAGCGGCAGTTCGAGGCCGAGCGCAACGCCTGCGTGGTGCTGAACGCGGAAACCTACTACCGCTCGATGTTCGCCGGCCGCACCAGCAGCTGGAACCTGCGCGACGCGCACATGGTGAACACGATCCAGGCGCTGTCGCGGCACCTGCGCGCCAGCGGCCGCGCCGGCCGGCTGGTGGTGTGGGCGCACAACTCGCACCTGGGCGACGCGCGCGCGACGGAGATGGGCGAGCGTGGCGAATGGAACGTGGGCCAGCTGCTGCGCGAGGCCGCGCCCGAACAGGCGCTGCTGGTCGGCTTCAGCACCTACACCGGCCACGTCACCGCCGCACGCGACTGGGACGCGCCGGCGGAGCGGCGCTGGGTGCGGCCGGCGCGCACGGATTCCTTCGAGCACCTGTTCTACCGCACCGGCCTGGACCGGTTCTTCCTGCCGTTGCACGACCGGGTCGCCGACGACCTGCGCGAGCCGCTGCTCGAGCGCGCGATCGGGGTGATCTACCGGCCGGAGACCGAACGGGCGAGCCACTATTTCCACGCCTCGCTGTCGGCGCAGTTCGACGCGGTGTTCCACCTCGACGAGACGACCGCGCTGGAACCGCTCGACATCGACGCGCACTGGACGCCGCACGAGCCGGTCGGCGGCCATTGAAGCAACGCATCGCTCAGCGGCTGGCGCCGAGGCTCCGCCCGGTGGCCTTCGTGTAGGCGGCCAGCAGCCGCGACAGCTGCGGCTGCGTCAGCACCAGCCGCTTGGTCAGGCCCCAGGGGCTGCGGCCGCGCTGGTACTTGAAGTCGATCCAGCGGATTTTCGGATCGCCGTGGCGGAAGGTTTCCCAAAGCATCGGCAGGTAATCGTCCTCGAGCGCGAGCCCGACGACATGCCTCGCACTGACCCGCTCGGGATCGCCGCGCCTGAGCCGCCACGTGATGTACAGCGACCGCTTTCCGCAGACGCACTTGCGCCGAAGCAGCGTCTGGTCCCAGCCGCTGGGCATCAGTTCGTCGTGGATGAACGCGGCGATGCTCCTGGACGCGCACACCGCCGTCCACGCCGGCCGCGCGCCGCACGCGATGCACTGCCACCCGTAGCGCGCCGCCATCGATGGGACCCTTCGCGCCCGGGGAAAAAGGCGCTTTCGACGAGAATGACACCGAACGGGAACGACCCGCAATTCACGTTGCCCTAGCAGTTCATGCATTACGATCACCGGTCGAAACCGCAACCGGCATCAGTTAATGGGGATGACCTCGGGACTGCCGCCGCCGCCGCTTCCGGGCGCCGGCGAACGGTGGGCCATGTTTCTAGACATCGACGGCACGCTCGCGGGATTCGTCGACGATCCCGCGCTGGTGGCGATCGGGGAGCCCACCCGGCGCGTCGTGCATCGGCTGCAGACCGTGTTCGGTGGCGCGCTCGGCATCCTCAGTGGCCGTTGCCTGGCCGAGATCGACGCGCTGTTCGATCCGCTGGTCCTTCCCGCCGGCGCGATGCATGGGCACGAGCATCGGGATGCCGACGGCACGTTTTCGCTGCGGGCCCCGTCGCCGGAATCGGCGGCGAAGGTGGGCGCGATGGCGCGCGCGCAGGTCGCCGGGCTCGCGGGCGTGACGCTGGAAACCAAGCGCGACATCGGCTTCGCGCTGCATTTCCGCCGGGTGCCGGCCCAGGCCGCGGCGACGATCGCCGCCGCCGAGGCGATCGCGTCCGCCTCCGAGGGCGAATACGAAGTGCAGCACGGCGCCTGTGTCGCCGAACTCAAGCCCGCCGGCGCCGACAAGGGCGCCGCGCTGCAGCGGCTGATGCAGAACGCGCCGTTCCACGGCCGCCGGCCCGTCATGGTCGGCGATGACTTCACCGACGAATTCGCCTTCGCCGCGGCCACGCGCCTCGGCGGCTTCGGCGTCGTGGTCGGCACGCGCGAACCGACGGTGGCCCGTTACCGGCTCGCGGGCCCGGCGGCGGTGCACGGCTGGCTGGAGCGACTCGTGCAAGAGGAGATGCCATGACGGCGACGAACCCCCCGCGGCAGTCCCTGGAACTGGGCATCGTCGGCAACGGCAGTTTCTCCGCGCTGATCGACGACGCGGCGAAGATCGTCTGGAGCTGCCTGCCTGCCTTCGACGGCGACCCGGCATTCTGCGCGCTGCTGTCGCCGACGGCGCACGACGCCGGCTACTGTGAAGTCGAGATGGAGGACTTCGCATCGGCCGAACAGCGGTACGTGGAGAACACCGCGGTGCTGGTGACCACGCTGCGCGATGCCCGTGGCGGCGTGGTCGAGATCACCGACTTCGCGCCCCGCTTCAAGCAGTTCGGCCGCCTTTACCATCCGGTGATGCTGCTGCGGCGGATCCGGCCGCTGGCCGGTGCGCCGCGGGTGCGCCTGAAGCTGCGGCCATTGATGGGGTGGGGCGCCACCCGTCCCGAACGCACGTTCGGCAGCAATCACCTGCGGTTCCTGCTCGACGGGTGGAACCTGCGTGCCACGACGGACATGGCGGTGGCACTGCTGCGCGACGAGCACGCCTTCATCCTGGACGCCCCGATCCATCTGGTGATCGGGCCGGACGAAACGCTGCCGCAGGGTGTCGCCGCCTTCTTCCGCGACCAGCTGGAGCAGACCTGCGGCTACTGGCGCGAGTGGGTGCGCTTCCTGTCGATCCCGGTGGAGTGGCAGGACGCGGTGATCCGCGCCGCGATAACGCTCAAGCTGTGCCAGTACGAGGGCAGCGGCGCCATCGTCGCGGCGATGACCACGTCGATCCCCGAACACGCCGATTCCGGCCGCAACTGGGACTACCGCTACTGCTGGCTGCGCGATGCCACGTTCGTGGTGCGCGCGCTCAACCGCCTGGGCGCGACGCGCAGCATGGAGGAGTACATCCGCTACGTGATCAACATCGCCAGCGGGCGCGACGGGCTCGCGCCGGTGTACGGCATCCACTACCAGGCGGAGCTGGTGGAGCAGACGGCGCCGGACCTGGCGGGCTACCGGGCGATGGGTCCGGTCCGGATCGGCAACGATGCGTGGCGCCAGGTGCAGCACGACGTGTACGGGAGCGTGGTGCTGGCCGCATCGCAGTCGTTCTATGACCACCGGCTGTACGGCCGCGGCGACGCGGCGACGTTCGCCCGCCTCGAGCCGATGGGCGAGGCCGCGGTGCGGACGTGGGACCAGCCCGATGCCGGCCTGTGGGAATACCGCGGCCGGGCGCGGGTACACACCTATTCGAGCGTGATGTGCTGGGCCGCCTGCGACCGGTTGGCGAAGATCGCCCTGCACCTGGGCCTCGACGAGCGCGCTGCCTACTGGCGGGCGCATGCCGACCAGATCCGCGCGATCGTGCTCGAGCGCGCGTGGAGCCCGGAGCGGCAGGCTTTCGTGGAAGACCCCGTCGATGGCCGCCTGGACGCCAGCGCGCTGCTGTTCGCCGATCTGGGCTTCGTGGCGCCGGATGATCCGCGCTTCGTGGCGACTGTCGAAACGATCGGCCGCACGCTGTGCCGCGACGGCTGCGTGTTCCGCTACGACGACGAGGACGATTTCGGCCGTCCGGCGACCGCCTTCAACGTGTGCACGTTCTGGTACATCGACGCGCTGGCCGCCATCGGCCGTCACGACGAGGCGCGCGCGTGGTTCGAGGCGATGCTGGCGCGGCGCACGGCGCTGGGCCTGCTTTCGGAGGACGTCGACCCGGCCAGCGGCGAGGCGTGGGGAAACTTCCCGCAGACGTATTCGATGGTGGGCCTGATCAACGCCGCGGTGCGGCTCAGCCGCCGCTGGGAGGACGTCGTATGAGTCCGGCCGCGCCCGCGGACGGGGCCGCCGCCGGACGGGGGGCGCCGCCGTGCTGAAGTCGCTGCGCTTCCAGGCGAGGTTCCTCGTGCCGCTCGCGATCACGATGGTCGTGGCGGCCTATGTCGCGCTGCCGCTGATGGATCGCGTCACGCTTCGCTGGTTCAGCCGCGACGTGACCGCCCGCGGCTCGCTGGTGGCGAACGCACTCTCGGACTCGATCATCGACAGCCTTCGCGGTGATGACCGTGATCGCCTGCGCCGGCTGTTCGACCGCACGGCCCAGGACGAGCGGCTGTTCGGTCTCGGCGTGTGCGACCGCGGCGGCCGGCTCCTGCAGGCGACCGCGGGATTCCCGGCGGGCGTGACGTGCGCGTCCGCGCTGGCGCTGCGCGACGAGGCCGAGCCGCGGGTGCACCTGTCCACCGGACCGCTGCTGGTCAGCACGCATGAAATCGTCGACGAGTGCCCCCCGGCGGCCGCCCCGGCCAGCGGTCCCGGCGCCGCCGAGGACGCGCGCATCACCGGCCCGTGTCCGCCGGCCGAGCGGCTGGGCCACCTGGTGCTGCTGCACGACATGAGCTTCATCGAGCGGCGCAGCAGCGACACCCGGCGCTACCTCATCGGCTTCATCGCCGGACTGGGGCTGCTGGTCGCGCTGATCACCATCGTCGTCGCGCAGCTCAGCTGGCAGGGCTGGATGAACAGCGTGCGCTCGCTGTTCCGCGGCGAGGGCCTGCTGCAGCCACTGGCACCGCCGCCCGAACTCGAGCCGCTGGTCGAGGAACTGAAGGGCCGCCTGCGCGACCTGGAGGACGAATACCGGCGCTCGCAGGGACCCGAATCGGCGTGGACCGCCGCCCGCCTGCGCAGCCTGCTGCACACGCACCTGCGCGGCGACCAGGTGATCGTGGTGTCCAACCGCGAGCCCTACATCCACGACCGAACCGAGGAGGGCGTGGTCGTGCGCCGGCCCGCGAGCGGGCTGGTGACGGCGGTCGAGCCGGTGATGCGAGCCTGCTCGGGCACGTGGATCGCCCACGGCAGCGGCACCGCCGACCGGGACGCGGTCGATGCGCACGACCGCGTCGCCGTGCCGCCGGGCAAGCAGGACTACTGGCTGCGCCGGCTGTGGCTGACGCCCGAGGAGGAGCAGGGCTATTACTACGGCTTCGCCAACGAGGGCCTGTGGCCGCTGTGCCATGTCGCGCATGTGCGGCCGGTTTTCCGCGAGTCCGACTGGGAATGCTACCGGGCCGTCAACCAGCGCTTCGCCGACGCCGTGGTCGCCGAGGCGCGCGTGAGCGACCCGGTAGTGCTGGTGCAGGACTACCATTTCGCGTTGTTGCCGCAGATGGTGCGCGAGCGGTTGCCCAACGCGACGATCCTGACGTTCTGGCACATCCCGTGGCCGAATCCGGAGTCGTTCGGCATCTGCCCGTGGCGGCGCGAGATCCTGCACGGTCTGCTGGGCAGCACGATCCTGGGCTTCCACACGCGATACCACTGCAAGAACTTCATCGAGACGGTCGATCGCTTCCTCGAGGCGCGGATCGAGCACGAGCACTCGATCATCTCGGTCGGCGACAAGGAGACCTACGTCGAGAGTTACCCGATTTCGATCGAATGGCCGGAGGCGCAGGAGGTCGCCGACTGGCCGTCGGTGGCGGAGTGCCGGCAGCGCGTGATCTCGCGGCTGGGCCTGCCGGCGGACGTGAGCCTGGCGATCGGCGTCGACCGGTTCGACTACACCAAGGGCATCATCGAGCGCTTCAACGCGGTGGAGCGGCTGCTGGAAAAACACCCGGCGTGGATCGGGCGGTTCGTGTTCGTGCAGGTGGCGTCGCCCACCCGCAGCAAGCTCGACGAATACCACGGCTTCCAGGAGCGGGTGCACCGGCTGGTGGACCGCATCAACGCGCGTTTTGCCCGGGACGGCTACCAGCCGGTGTACTTGCTGGCGGCGCACCACGAGCACGATGCGCTGAACGAACTGTACCGGGCCGCCGACCAGTGCGTCGTGACCAGCCTGCACGACGGCATGAACCTGGTCTGCAAGGAGTTCGTCGCCGCCCGCGACGACGAGCAGGGCGTGCTGGTCCTGAGCCGGTTCGCCGGGGCGGCACGGGAGATGGCCGAAGCGTTGATCGTCAATCCGTACCACGTCGAGGAGACGGCGGATGCGTTGCATCGGGCCGCGCAGATGTCCGCCGCCGAGCAGCGCGAGCGCATGGCGAGCCTGCGCGTCGGTGTCTCCGAGTTCAACGTGTTCCGCTGGGCCGGGCGGATGCTTTCCGATGCCGGGCGTTGGCGCATGCGCGAGCGCATCGAGGCGCGCGTGCGGCGCCACAAGGGCGGCTAGGCGGCGCCGGCGCATCGCCGGCCATGGCCGCGGTGGTGCCGGCGCGGGCGGTTCCCGGCAAGGAAAGGGCCGCCCGGAGGCGGCCCTTCATGACGCGGTGGCAGGTTCCGGCCCGGGCCGGAAGCACCCCTTATTTCTTCAGGCCGGCGGCCTTGCGCAGCGACTCCGCCCGGTCCGTCTTCTCCCACGAGAAGGCGGTGGCCTTGTGCTTCCTGCCGGCGCCGTCGACGTACGAGATTTCCTTCGGCGCGCGGCCGAAGTGGCCGTAGGCGGCCGTGGACTGGTAGATCGGGTGCTCCAGGTCGAGCATCTTGGTGATGCCGAACGGGCGCAGGTCGAAGTGCGCGCGGATCAGCTTCTCGATCTTGTCGTCGCTGATCGCACCGGTGCCGAAGGTGGTGACCGAGATCGAGGTCGGATCGGCGACGCCGATCGCGTACGACACCTGCACCTCGCACCGCTTGGCCAGGCCGGCGGCGACGAGGTTCTTGGCGACGTAGCGCGCGGCGTACGCGGCCGAGCGGTCGACCTTGGACGGATCCTTGCCCGAGAACGCGCCGCCGCCGTGGCGGGCCATGCCGCCGTAGCTGTCGACGATGATCTTGCGGCCGGTCAGGCCGCAGTCGCCGACCGGGCCGCCGATCACGAACTTGCCCGTCGGGTTGATGTGCACCTTCGACTTGGGCAGCGCCGCGAACCACTTCTTCGGCAGCACGGGCTTGAGGATCGACTCGCGCACGGCCTCGACCAGGTCCTTCTGCTTGATGTCCGGATCGTGCTGCGTGGACAGCACCACGGCGTCCAGGCCCTCGATGACGTTGCCGTCGGACGAATAGCGCAGGGTGACCTGCGACTTCGCGTCCGGGCGCAGCCACTTGAGCTTGCCGGCCTTGCGCACCTTGGCCTGCTGTTCCACCAGGCGGTGGGCGTAATACAGCGGCGCCGGCATGTATTCCGGGGCTTCGTCGCAGGCGTAGCCGAACATCAGGCCCTGGTCGCCGGCGCCCTGTTCCTCGGGGCTCTTGCGGTCCACGCCCTGGTTGATGTCCGGCGACTGCTTGCCGAGCATGTTGATGATCGCGCAGGTGTGGCCGTCGAAGCCGACTTCGGAATTGTTGTAGCCGATGTCGTTGATGACCTTGCGCGCCAGCGCCTCGATGTCGACCCACGCCGAGGTGGTGACCTCGCCCGCGACGATCGCCGCGCCGGTCTTCACCAGCGTCTCGCAGGCGACGCGCGCGCGCTTGTCCTGCGCGAGGATCGCATCGAGGACGGCGTCGGAGATCTGGTCGGCGATCTTGTCCGGGTGGCCTTCGGAGACCGACTCGGACGTGAAGAGGTAGCTGGACATTCGGGCTTATATCCTTTGATTGCGATGAAAGGATGGGAAGGGCCGGCATGATACACGCCGGGACCGGTGGGTGCATCCTGCCGCCGACGACGTTGCCCCGGTGTTAAGGCGCGGCGCACGCGCTACGCTGTGGCCCTGGACTTCCCGACCGGCCGCCGGAGGCGCGATGAGCAACGGCATCGACTTGAGCACCCTGCCGCCGGAACTCCGGCACAAGGTCGAGCAGCAGCTGGCGAAGCTGCCGCCGGGCGCCCGCGAGAAGCTCCTGCGCGAGGGCGGACCGATGGTCCGCAAGCTGATCGGCAAGCTGCAGGAAGCCGGCGGCGGCCCGCCGCCGTTGCCCGGCGCCGGCCAGCACGGCAGCTCGCGCCACCCGCCGTCCGCCGCGGCGACCGCGACCGCGGTGCGCGAGCGCGCCACCGAGGCGGCGCGGCAGGTCGCGCGGCTGCTGCCCAAGGGTCACTTCAACGAGACGATCCGCCCGGGCGACCGCCCCGGCTCGGGGCGCTGGCTGCTGATCGTGCTGATGACGTCGGTGCTGATCGCCGCGTTCTGGCGCTGACTCAGGCCACCGCCGGCAGGTCCGGCGCGACGCCGGCCACCAGCGCGTCGAAATAGTCCCGGGTCAGGCGCAGCTGGTCGTGCGCGCTGTCGGCGCGGTTGACCACGGCGCGGAAGGCGGTGTTTTCCGGGCGGTCCTTCGCGTACCAGCCCAGGTGCTTGCGGGCGATGCGCACGCCGGCCACTTCGCCGTAGAACCTGTGCAGGTGCTGCAGATGCCCGAGCAGCACGTCGCGCACTTCGGCCAGGCCGGGCTCGGGCAGTTTTTCGCCGGTGGCCAGGAAGTGGGCGATCTCGCGGAAGATCCACGGCCGGCCCTGCGCGGCGCGGCCGATCATCACCGCGTCCGCCTGCGTGTGCGCGAGCACGTGCGCGGCCTTTTCCGGCGAGTCGATGTCGCCGTTGGCCAGCACCGGGATGCGCAGCGCCGCCTTCACCGCGGCGATCGTGTCGTATTCGGCGAAACCGGTGTACTGCTGGTCGCGGGTGCGGCCGTGCACGGCCAGCGCGGCGATGCCGCTGTCTTCGGCGATGCGGGCGATGGTGAGCGCGTTGCGGTGGTCGCGGTCCCAGCCGGTGCGGATCTTCAGCGTCACCGGCACGTCGACCGCCCCGACCACGGCTTCGAGGATGCGCGCCACCAGCGCCTCGTCGCGCATCAGCGCCGACCCGGCCCAGGCATTGCACACCTTCTTCGCCGGGCAGCCCATGTTGATGTCGATCAGCTGGGCGCCGTGGTCGACGTTCCAGCGCGCCGCCTCGGCCAGTACCTCGGGAATGGTGCCGGCGATCTGCACGCTGACCGGGTCGGGCTCGCCGGCGTGGTCCATGCGGTGCAGCGACTTGCTGGTGTGCCAGAACTTCGGGTCGCTGATCGTCATCTCCGACACGCACAGCCCGGCGCCCAGGCGCTTGCACAGCATCCGGAACGGCTTGTCGGTGACGCCGGCCATCGGGGCCAGCACCACGCGCGGGGCGATCGCGTGCGGGCCGATCTGCATCACGCGACGCCTTCCACTTCGGCGGCGTGTTCGGCGAGGTGCATCAGGTGGGCGCGGGTGTACTGGCGACGGTCCAGCGCGCCGTAGGCGAAGTGCGGCCGCAGCGCGCCGTCGTGCGCGACGAACGTGGCCAGTGCCGCGTCGAGCCGGGCGGAGGCGGCGGCCAGCGAGGTTTCCGCCAGCGCGGGCGCCCCCGGAATCGGTTCGGTGGTGCCGTGACGCATCGCCCCGGCGCGATCGAACGCCGCGAACGCCAGCGCGCCGGCGCTGCGCTGGAACCACGCCGGCTTGGCCTGCGGGAACCCATGCAGGGAAAACTCCACGCTCTGCGCGCAATGCTCGAGCACCTGCGCCAGCGGCCAGGCCGTCAGCGATCGCGCCGCGGGCGATGCGGCGATCCGCGCCAGCCAGGCCCGCGCCGCGTCGACCGTCGGGAAGCCCGCCACCGGCGCCGGCACGCCGGCCAGCCACAGCGCGCCGCTGCCGCCGGCGACGAGTGCGAGACCCGCACCGGTGGCGGCGGTCAGCTTCAGGAAACGGCGGCGGTCCATGCCGGCATTCTACCGGCCCGCGGTATTCCCCCCGGTCGCCGGGTCCGGCGGGCCGGCCAGGGTCTCGGCGTACTTCCAGACCTCGAGCAGGATCGCGACGTAATGGCGCATTTCCTCGCCCGACAGCGACGTATTGGTGAAGACGATCATCCCGACGTCGAGCCCGGGGCGCGCGATCATCTCCGTCTTCAGGCCCGGGTCGGTGCCGCCGTGGCCGACGAAGCGGCCGTTGAACTTCGTCGCCCAGAACAGGCCGGCGTTCTCTTCGGCCAGGTCGAGGTTCTCCGGCTTGTGCTCCGCGTCGAACTGGAAGCGCCGCAGTTCGCGCACCGATGCCGGCTCCAGGAGGCGGCCGCCGCCATGGCTGCCATCGCCGAGCAGCGCGAGGAAGAACCGCGACAGGTCGGCGACCGAGGTGCGCACGCCGCCTTCGGGATAGGTCGTGCCCTCGTAGGGTTCGATCGGGCTGGTCAGGCCGTCCTGGGCGATGTACAGCGTCGCCTGCGTGGCCGGGTCGACGTCGGCCAGCCGCCACACCGTCGACGCCATGCCGAGCGGGGCGAAGATGCGCTTCGCCGCGTAGTCGGGCAGTGGTTCGCCGACGGCGCGTTCGACGATCAGCCCGACCAGCGCCGCGCCGATGTTCGAGTAGGCGACCTGTTCGCCCGGCGCGGCGTCCAGGAAGTTGTCCGGCGAGTAGTGCGCGCCGCCGGGCACCAGGTACCCACGCAGGAAGTCGGCCAGCGGTTCCGGCGTTTCCCCGCGGTAGTGGTAGGTCTCCCGGTAGACCGCCATGCGGTCGACGAGGCCGGACGAATGCGTCGCCAGGTCGCGCAGCGTGATGCGGCCGTCGGGGTCGTGCGGGTTGACCACGGCGAACGGCAGGTAGGTGTCGATGTCCGCGTCCAGCGACAGCAGCCCGTCCTCGACCGCCTGCAGCATCGCCACGCCGGTGAACGTCTTGCTGATCGAGGCGATGTTCTGCACGGTGCCGGGCGTGTACGGGCGGCGGCTGGCGCGGTCGGCGTAACCGTAGCCGTGCTGCCAGGCGACCTCGCCGTCGACGACGATCGCCGCCCCGACGCCGACGATGCCCGCTTCCTCCATCCGGGCGGCGATGAA
>JAKFCL010000313.1:0-13962 GCA_036676665.1 Arenimonas sp.
CGGCATCCTGCACGTGTCGGCCAAGGACAAGAAGACCGGCAAGGAGCAGAAGGTCGAGATCAAGGCCGGCTCGGGCCTGAGCGAGGAGGAGATCGCGCAGATGGTGCGCGACGCCGAGGCGCATCGCGAAGAGGACAAGAAGTTCCACGAGCTGGTCACCGCGCGCAACTCCGCCGATGGCCTGATCCACGCCACCCGCAGCGCGATCACCGAGCACGGCAGCAAGGTGCCCGGCGAGCAGCTGGCGGCGATCGAGACGGCCCTGGCCGACCTCGAGACCGCGATGAAGGGCGACGACAAGGCGCAGATCGAGGCGCGCACCGGGTCGCTGCAGCAGGCGGCGCAGTCGCTGTACGCGGTAGCGGCCGGCGGCGGCCAGGCGCCCGATGGCGATGCCCCGCAGGGTGCGCCGGCCGGCGACGACGTCGTCGACGCCGAATTCACCGAGGTGCGGGACGAAGACCGCAAGGGTTGAGCTGCAACGGCCCCCCGCCCGAGAGGCGGGGGGCGGACTGCCCGCGTCGGGCCGGTGGATCCGGTCCGCGCGGGCATCTGATTATCAGGGGATGCGTCAGTGAGTTCGACGATGAGCAAGCGTGACTACTACGAAGTGCTGGGCGTCGCCCGCAACGCCACCGAGGAGGAACTGAAGAAGTCCTACCGGCGCGCCGCGCAGAAGTTCCACCCGGACCGCAACCCGGGCGACAAGGCGTCCGAGGCCAGCTTCAAGGAGGCCAAGGAGGCCTACGAGGTGCTTTCCGACGGCGGCAAGCGGCGCCTGTACGACCAGCACGGCCACGCGGCGTTCGAACACGGCATGGGCGGCAGCAATCCCGGCAGCGGCGCCGGCTTCGGCGACGTCAACGACATCTTCGGCGACATCTTCGGCGACATCTTCGGTGGTGGCCGCCAGCGCGCCCCGCGTCGCGGCGCCGACCTGCGTTACCTGATCGAGCTGGACCTGGAGGAAGCGGTGTTCGGCGTCGAGCGCCGCATCGAGGTGCCGACGCTGGTGGCCTGCGCGCCGTGCAGCGGCAGCGGCTCCGAGGACGGCAAGGTCGAGACGTGCAAGACCTGCGCCGGCCGCGGCCAGGTGCGGATGCAGCGCGGCATCTTCGCCGTGCAGCAGGCCTGCCCGGCCTGCGGCGGTCGCGGCCAGACGATCCCCAAGCCCTGCAAGACCTGCCACGGCAACGGCCGCGTCCAGCAGGAGAAGGTGCTGCAGGTGAAGATCCCGGCGGGCGTCGACAACGGCGACCGCATCCGGCTGTCGGGAGAGGGCGAGGCCGGTCCCGCCGGCGTGCCGGCCGGCGACCTGTATGTCGAGGTCAGCGTACGCGAGCACCCGGTGTTCCAGCGCGAGGGCAACGACCTGTACTGCGAGGTGCCGGTGCGGTTCTCGCAGGCGGCGCTCGGCGCCGACATCATCGTGCCGACGCTGGGCGGCGAAGCGCTGATCAAGGTGCCGCACGAGACCCAGACCGGGCGGATGTTCCGCCTGCGCGGCAAGGGCGTGCAGTCGGTGCGCGCGCATGCGCCGGGCGACCTGCTGTGCCGGGTCGTGGTCGAGACGCCGGTGAACCTGACGGCGCGCCAGCGCGAGCTGCTGAAGGAGTTCGAGGACACGTTCGACGGCGAACACGGCGCGCGGCATTCGCCGCGTTCCAGCGGCTTCCTCGACAGCGTCAAGGCCTTCTGGGACCGCATGACCAGTTGACGTGCGGTCCGCCGGGGGCGGGCAGCGAGATCCGGAGCTGCCGCGACAAAACGCCCGGCATGCCGGGCGTCTTGTCGTGCGACCCGGGCGGAGTCACATGCCCGGACGGTAAAGCCTCGCCGGCGTCTGCACGTTGGCGTACGCATCGAGCTTCTCGCCGACCGAGTCGTCGAGACGGCTGATGCGGTCGGCCGGCGACGGGTGCGTCGACAGCATCAGCGCCATGCCGCCGCCGGCGCTGGCGGAGCCGTCGAGCGTCTGCAGCACGCCGACCAGTCCGTACGGGTTGTAGCCGCCACGCGCCGCCAGCACCATGCCGCGCTGGTCGGCGTCGTACTCGTCCTTCTTGTCCAGGCCCTTGGCGAAGATGTTCATGCCGGCGGCGAACACCTCGTCGCCGAACATCCGCACCGCCTCGTTGCCGCTGCGCGACGCCGCCTCGCCGGCGAGGTCGGCCATCAGCGACCGCCCGGCCGCCTTCTTGATCGCATCCAGCTGGTGCTTCTGCACGACGTGGGCGATCTCGTGCCCGAGCACGCCGGCCAGCTCGCTCTCGTCACGCAGGCGGTCGTACAAGCCGCTGGTGATCAGGATCGTGCCGCCCGGCATCGCGAACGCGTTGACGTCGGTGCTGCTGATCACGCCGAAGCGCCACGGCAGGTCCGGGCGTTCGGACTGCAGCGCGATCCAGAGACCGACGCGGTTCACGTAGGCCTGCAGCTTCGGATCGTCGACGAGCGGCGCAGCGCCGAGCACGCGCGCGGTGAGGCCGCGACCGAGTTCGATTTCCTCTTCCTGGGTCATCTCGCGGTTGGCGTCGGCGGCCTTCTTGCCGAAGTTCACCAGTTCCTGGGCATCGCCCAGGCGCGACAGCGCGCCGGCCTGCGTGGCGAGCGCGAGGCCCAGGGCGGCGACCACCAGTTTCATGCGAAGGGTTTTCATCGTGACCTCCGGCCACCGCGGCCTTCAGGGAGATAGGCGACCTGCTGCGGCTGCACCGGCGCCTGGCCGGCGAAGCTGCGGGCGTCGCCCGAATTGCTGGCGAAGCCGTCGAGCTCGGCCAGTTCGCTCATGTTCGGCGACGCGTTCATCAGGTCGTTGCCGGTGAGGCCTTTCGCGCTGTTGGTCGACGTGGCGCCGGTGGAGCCGGTCGCGAACAGCGCACCGAGGTCGGCGCGGCCGCTGCCGGCGGCGCCGGCGACGGCGGAGCCGCGGAAGTTCAGGCTGCGTGCCCAGCCGGCGACACCGGCGGAGGTCTTCACGTTCGCCCACGCGCCTTGCCGGGCCGTGACTTCGACGGTGTCCTTCGCCTTCAGTTCGCCGAGCACCTCGGCCGACGCGGCCGGACTGGCGCGCAACTCGGTGGACTTGAGCACCGTCGCCGACTCGGCGAACACGGCGCCGCTGGCCAACGCCGCCGCCAGTGCCAGTGCGAGGGCCCGCCGCCGCGACGGCGGGGGGGAGAAGGAATGCATGGGGAACCTCCTGCTTCAGGGTTGGGGGTGGTGCGAGGGCTCGTAGAGGTCGACCGGTTTTTCCCGGCCTTTGACATGGAACTGGCCCCTGTGTTCGAAACGGAAGCGGGCCGGATCGCAGGCCGTCCGCGTCGATTCGGACACCAGGACACGCGCGACGCCCTTGGTGGTGCCCTCGATGCGGCTGCCCAGATTCACGGTGTCGCCGATGGCGGTGTACTCCATCCGCGTGTCGCTGCCAAGGAACCCGACGACGGCCGGGCCGGTGTGAAGGCCGATGCCGACGTCGAAGTCGCCCAGGTCCGGTTCGGTCTTGAGCAGTTCGGCACGGAACTCGTCCAGCTGCCGGCACATGTCCAGGGCGGCGGCGACCGCGCGGTCGGCGTGGTCGGGCACGTCGCCCGGCGCGTTCCAGAACGCCATGATCGCGTCGCCGATGAACTTGTCGAGCGTGCCGCCATGCCGGAACACGACGTCGACCTGGCGGGTGAAGTAGTCGTTCAGCAACGCGACGACCGCTTCCGGCGTGCGGGTTTCCGACAGCGTCGTGAAACCGCGGATGTCGGAGAACAGGATCGTGATCTCCTTCGCCCGGGGCTTCTGGTCGCGCGACAGTTCGCCGGTTTCCACCAGGCCCTCGACGACGCGCGGATCCAGGAAGCGGCCGAAGATGCCGATCGTCGCCTCGCGCTCGCGGCGTTCGAGCCACTGCGCCTGCAGGGTGAACAGGCCGAACGCGAGCCAGCCCAGCAGCAGCGGCGCCGCCACGGGCAGGTAAAAATTACTATCGAGCGCGGCCCAGGCCGCCAGCCCGGCCGCCAGCGAGGCCGCGCCCAGCCACAGTCCGATCACCAGTGGCGCCCGCCGCCGGCGGATGAAGCCCAGCACCACGCCGGCGACGAGCAGCGCGGCCAGCGGCCAGCGCGCCGGTACGTCGCGCAGCCAGTCGCCGTCGCGCAGGTTGGCCAGCCCGGTCAGGATGATCTCCGCGCCGGGCGTCTGCGCCGCCATCGGCGTCGGCCGCAGGTCGACCAGTCCCGGCGCGTAGGTGCCCACGAGCACGATCTTGCCGGCGAGCGTCGGGGCGATCCGCGGCTGCGCGCTGCCGACGTCGCGCCACAGGTCGGCATAGCTGATCATCCGCGGCGCCACGCCGTACCAGTGCAGGCGGATGCGCGGCTGCGACGGCAGCGTCGCCCCGGCGAACCGGGCGATCTGCGCGCCCATGCCGGGCAGGCGCCAGCCGTCGACCTCCTGCCACAGCAGCGAATGCCGGCTGGTGCCGTCCGCGTCGGGATCGAAGTTCACCAGCCCGCCCCGCCAGTTGACCGGATCGAGCACGCGCGGCACCAGCAGCGTCGCCCGCGCGTCGTCGCGGGCCTGGGCGGTGCGTACCGCGCCGAACGACGGCGGCAGCATCGCCAGCGGCGCCGACTCGCCGTCGCCCAGGCGCGCGGACGCGAAAAAGAGGTTGTCCTGCGCCGCGGCGACATCGCGCAGGTACTGGTCGCTGTCGGGGTTGAACGAATCGGCCTCGTTCATCAGCAGGTCGAAGACCACCGCCTTCGGTTTCCAGGCTTCCAGCCCCTCGATCAGTTCGGCGTGGATCGCCCGCGGCCACGGCCACTTGCCGGCGTCCTCGTTGAGCGCCTCGAGGCTCTTCTGGTCGATCGCGACGATGACGATGTCGGCCGGCGGCTGCCGTGACTGCGCGTGCCGGCGCAGCATCGCGTCGGCCAGCGCGGTGTCGACCCGATCCAGCGCGCCGGCGAACCACAGCGCCAGCGCGGTGACGGCCAGGGCCAGCAGGGGCAGGCGGAGCGGGGTGCGCTTGGCGGCCATCGGGTCTCGACGCAGGTGGCGGGTTCGCGCCGCGAAGTGTAGCGGGTCGCGCGCCGCCCCCCGCGCCGGTGTGCCGCGTTTGCCGCGCCCTGGCCGATCGGCTAGCGTTCGGGCATGACGGCGATCCGCAAACGACTTCTCATACACGGTGCCACCGGACGCATGGGCCGCGCGCTGATGCGGCTGGCCGCCGACGACCCGGGGCTGCAGGTCGTGGCCACCGCCTCGGGCCGGGCGACCGAGCCGTCCGATCCCGGGGTACCGATGGTGCCGTCGGCGCGGCTCGACGAGGCGCCGCCTTTCGACGTCGCGATCGACTTCAGCCAGCCCGACGGTTTCGACGCGGTGCTCGCCTGCTGCCTGCAGCGCGGCGTGCCGCTGGTCAGCGGGACCACCGGGTTGTCGCCGGCCCAGTTCGCCGCGCTCGATGCCGCCGCCGGACGGATCCCGGTGCTGTGGGCCGCGAACTTCAGTGCCGGCGTCGCTGTGCTGGCCGAACTGGTCCGGCAGGCGGCGGCCGCGCTGCCGGGCTGGGACGCCGACATCGTCGAGGCCCACCACGTGCACAAGAAGGACGCGCCGTCGGGCACGGCGCTGCTGCTGGGGGCCGCCGTGACGGCCGGGCGGGGCAGGGCGCCCCATTACGCCAGCCTGCGCGCCGGCGACATCGTCGGCGAACACACCGTCCAGTTCAGCGGGCGCGGCGAGCGGCTCGAGCTGATCCACCGCGCCACCGATCGCGACATCTTCGCCCGCGGCGCCCTGGACGCCGCGCTGCGCCTGGCGCAGCGGGGCCCCGGCCGGCACGATTTCGGCGTGCTGCTGCTGGCGGGCGGACCCCGCTGAACCGGCCGGCAGGGCGGGCCGGCGTTTCCCTTTTGCGACGCGAGCCGCTAAAATTCCGGCTCGCCTGAACCCCTCACCCGTACGGACACGGCTCGTCCCTGTCCGCGGGTGTTCGCACACCAGCGAATCGGGTTCCCCCCTCGACCCGAAGGCGACTGCCCCGTGACCCAACCCGCAATCCTCGCACTCGAAGACGGCACCGTATTCGAGGGCGTTTCCGCAGGCGCGAGCGGCTCCAGCGTCGGCGAGGTCGTGTTCAATACCGCGATCACCGGCTACCAGGAAATCCTGACCGACCCCTCGTACGCGCGCCAGCTGGTGACGCTGACCTATCCGCATGTCGGCAATACCGGCTGCACGATGCAGGACGACGAGGCCGAACGGGTCTGGGCCGCCGGCCTGATCGTGCGCGACGTGCCGCGCCGTCCGAGCAACTGGCGCAGCCAGACGCCGCTGCCCGAGTGGCTGGCTGCCCGCGGCGTGGTCGCCATCGCCGGCATCGACACCCGCCGGCTGACCCGCCTGCTGCGCGACCGCGGGGCCCAGAATGGCTGTCTGTGGGCCGGCGACGACATCGACGTCGACAAGGCGATCGAGTCGGCGCGCAAGTTCCCGGGCCTCAAGGGCATGGACCTGGCCAGGGAAGTCTGCACGCGCGAGCGCTACAGCTGGACCGAGGGCCAGCTCGACCTGGACCGCGACGAATTCGTCCGCGCCGACGCCCGCTTCCACGTCGTGGCCTACGACTTCGGCGTGAAGCGCAACATCCTGCGCATGCTCGCCGAGCGCGGCTGCCGCATCACGGTGGTGCCGGCGCAGACGCCGGCGGCGCAGGTGATGGCCGAGAAGCCCGACGGGATCTTCCTGTCCAACGGCCCGGGCGACCCGGCGCCGTGCGACTACGCGATCGCCGCGATCCGCGAGTTCGTCGCGGCCAAGACGCCGGTGTTCGGCATCTGCCTGGGCCACCAGCTGCTCGGCCTGGCCGCCGGCGCCAGGACGCTGAAGATGAAGTTCGGCCACCACGGTGCCAACCACCCGGTGATCGACCTCGACAGCAAGCGGGTGATGATCACCAGCCAGAACCACGGTTTCGCCGTGGACGAGGCGACGTTGCCGGCGAACGTGCGCGTGACGCATCGTTCGCTGTTCGACGGTTCCAACCAGGGCATCGAGCTGCTCGATGCCCCGGCTTTCAGCTTCCAGGGACACCCGGAAGCGAGCCCCGGCCCGCACGACGTGGCGGGGCTGTTCGACAAGTTCGTAACCATGATGACGCCGAAATGACCTTGGGGAAGGAAAAAATGAACAGATTCCGTGTATTCGCGCTGTCGCTGCTGCTCGCCGCGACCGCTCCGCTGTCCGTCGCCGTCGCCGCCGAGCAGGTTCCGGTCGGTGATTTCTTCAAGGACCCGGAGTTCACCAGCGTGTCGCTGTCGCCCACGGGCGAATACATCACCGTGTCCAAGCCGCAGGGCGACCGCACGGTGCTGGCGGCGTTCCGCGTGGCCGACATGGAGCTCGTCGGCAAGTGGGATTACGGCGAAAAGAAGCACATCGACCGCGTCCTCTGGGTCAACGACAACCGCTTCCTGATGTTCGTTTCGCTGAAGCTGGGCCGGTTCGACTTCCGCGTCGGTACCCCCGATGTCTACGCGTCGAACGTGGACGGCACCCAGCGCGCCGACATGCCCAACCTCGGCGTCTACGACGTGGTCGACCTGACCTGGGACGACCCGCGCACGATCCTGGTGCAGCGCTCGGTGGAGTCGGCGTTCCTGTCCAAGTACGACATCTACAACGGCCGCGTCACCACGGTGGCGACCGCGCCGGTGCGCTTCGGCAACTTCGTGCTCGACAACGAAGGCAAGGTCCGCTACGTCGTCGGCCAGGAAGAAGACACGACCGGCGTGACGATGCGTCGTGACGGCGAACGCTGGGTGCCGATCCACCAGACCGAGATGGGCGGCGACGTGCTGACCCCGGTGATGTTCTCCAAGGACAACCGCCAGGTCTTCTTCGAGGCCAGCGACAAGGGCGGGCCGGCGGCGCTCGTGCTGATGGATCCCGAGACCGGCAAGCAGGTCCCGGTGGTCTCCAACCCGAACGTCGAATCCGACGCGTACGTGCTCAGCAGCGACGAGAAGGAACTGCTGGCGGTGCGTTACCTCGACGGCATGCCGGGTTATTCGTTCGTCGACCCGGCGCATCCGGAGTCCAAGACGTACGCGGGCCTGATCAACGCGTTCCCGAACCACGCGGTGCGCTTCGGCGGGATCAGCCGCGACGGCCGCTACGTGCTCGTGCGCGCCTACAGCGACGTCGACCCGGGCTCGTTCTACCTGTTCGACCGCCAGACCAGCAAGGCGCAGTTCCTGCTGTCGTCGATGGAGTGGATCAAGCCCGAACAGATGTCGCAGATGCGGCCGATCTCGTTCACCGCCCGCGACGGCGTCAAGGTGCACGGCTACCTGACGATCCCCAACGGCAGCAACGGCAAGAACCTGCCGATGATCCTGCACCCGCACGGCGGCCCGCACGGCCCGCGTGACCAGTGGGGCTTCAATCCGGACGTGCAGTTCCTCGCCAACCGCGGCTACGCGGTGCTGCAGGTCAACTTCCGCGGTTCGGGTGGCTACGGCAACGCGTTCGAGAAGCTCGGCTACCGCAACTGGGGCACGACGATGATCGACGACATGACCGACGGCGTCGACTGGGCGATCCGCGAAGGCGTCGCCGACCGCGGCCGCATCTGCACGTACGGTGCGTCCTACGGCGGCTACGCGGCGCTGCAGACCGTGGTGCGCGAGCCGACCAAGTACAAGTGCACGATCGGCTACGTCGGCGTGTACAGCCTGCCGCTGATGTTCAAGGACGGCGACATCCCGGAAACCGAGTCGGGCCAGGCGTTCCTCAAGCGCGTGATGCCCGAGACGCTGGCCGGCCAGCAGGCGCAGTCGCCCGCCTACAACATCGACAAGATCCGCATCCCGGTGATGCTGGTGCAGGGTGCGAAGGACGAGCGCGTGCCGATCTCGCAGTACAACATCCTGCGCAAGGGCCTCGAGGAAGCGGGCCGCCCGCCGGAACTGACGATCGTCGAGGACAAGGAAGCCCACGGCTTCTACGACTACCAGAACCAGGTCGACCTCTACAACGCGATGGAAAAGTTCCTGGACAAGCACATCGGCGGCGGCGCGCAGGCGCCGGCGTCGCCCTGAGGCCGGGTCGGGCCTTCGTTCCCTCCAACGACGGGAGACCACGATGAAGTACGGACATCCTGGATGGCACCGCACGCTGCTGGCGGGCATCGCGCTCGCCGCAGTCACGATTCCCGTCGCGATGGCGACGCCGGCGGCAAAGCCGGCGGCGGCCGCCCCGGCCGCCCGGGTCGCCCCGGGCGGTGAGGTCGCGTTCGACGAGCTGCCGGCCTACGTCGGCTCCGAGGTGATCGTCAGCACCAAGGCCCGCACCGTCAGGCGCGGGCTGCTGACCGGCGCCAGTTCGATCAGCATCAACCTCACGCTGGTGCCGGCCGAAGGCGGGTTCGCGATGAGCATGCCGCGCGAGCACATCACCAAGGTCGTGCTGGCGCCCGCGGCAGACGCCGAACCGAAACACTGATCCACCGCAGGACACCCGGACTTCCATGCCCAAGCGCAGCGACCTCAAATCCATCCTGATCATCGGCGCAGGCCCGATCGTCATCGGCCAGGCCTGCGAGTTCGACTATTCGGGGGCGCAGGCCTGCAAGGCGCTGCGCGACGAGGGCTACCGGGTGATCCTGGTGAACTCCAACCCGGCGACGATCATGACCGACCCGGACATGGCCGACGCGGTGTACATCGAGCCGATCAACCCGGCGACGGTGGAACGGATCATCGCCAAGGAGAAGCCCGACGCGCTGCTGCCGACGATGGGCGGGCAGACGGCGCTGAACTGCGCCCTCGACCTCGCCGATTCCGGCGTGCTGGAGAAGTACGGCGTCGAACTGATCGGTGCCTCGCGAGAGGCGATCCGCATGGCCGAGGACCGCGAGCTGTTCCGGGTGGCGATGCGCGAGATCGGCCTGGAATGCCCGAAGGCTGAAGTGGCGAAGTCGCTCGAGGACGCGATCCGAATCCAGGCCACGGTCGGTTACCCGACGATCATCCGCCCAAGCTTCACCCTGGGCGGCAGTGGCGGCGGCATCGCCTACAACCGCGAGGAACTGCTCGAGATCGTCACCCGCGGCCTGGAGCTCTCGCCGACGCACGAGGTGCTGATCGAGGAGTCGGTGCTGGGCTGGAAGGAATTCGAGATGGAGGTGGTGCGCGACACCGCCGACAACTGCATCATCGTCTGCTCGATCGAGAACCTCGATCCGATGGGCGTGCACACCGGCGACTCGATCACCGTCGCGCCGGCGCAGACGCTCACCGACAAGGAATACCAGCGCCTGCGCGACGCGTCGGTCAAGGTGCTGCGCAAGATCGGCGTCGACACCGGCGGCTCGAACGTGCAGTTCGGCATCAACGCCCACGACGGCCGCGTCGTCGTCATCGAGATGAACCCGCGCGTGTCGCGAAGCTCGGCGCTGGCGTCCAAGGCCACCGGCTTCCCGATCGCCAAGATCGCCGCCAAGCTCGCCGTCGGCTACACGCTCGACGAGCTGCGCAACGACATCACCGGCGGCGCCACCCCGGCGTCGTTCGAGCCGACGATCGACTACGTCGTCACCAAGATCCCGCGTTTCGCATTCGAGAAGTTCCCGGCCGCCGATGCCCGCCTGACCACGCAGATGAAGTCGGTCGGCGAGGTGATGGCGATCGGCCGCACGTTCCAGGAATCGCTGCAGAAGGCGCTGCGCGGGCTGGAGATCGGCAAGGTCGGCTTCGACCCCACCGGCGACGCCGCCCGTGGCGAGGAAGGCCTGCTGACGATCCGCCGCGAGCTCAAGGAGCCGGGCCCGGAGCGGCTGTTCCAGGTCGCCGAGGCGTTCCGCGCCGGCCTGAGCGTCGAGGACGTCTACGGGCTGAGCTTCATCGACCCGTGGTTCCTGGACCAGATCGAGGAAATCATCGCCTCCGAGAAGGAGGTCGCCGCCGCCGGCCTGTCCGGGCTCGACAAGCCGCGCCTGCGCGCGCTCAAGCGCCAGGGTTTCTCCGATGCGCGCCTGGCACAGCTCACCGGCACCGACGAATCGGCCGTGCGGGCGCTGCGCCGCGCGTTCGGCGTGCGCCCGGTCTACAAGCGCGTCGACAGCTGCGCCGCCGAGTTCGCCACCACCACCGCCTACATGTACTCGACCTACGAGGACGAGTGCGAGGCGATGCCGACCGACCGGAAGAAGATCATCGTGCTCGGCGGCGGCCCCAACCGCATCGGCCAGGGCATCGAGTTCGACTACTGCTGCGTGCACGCATCGCTGGCGCTGCGCGACGACGGTTACGAGACCATCATGGTCAACTGCAACCCGGAAACGGTGTCGACCGACTACGACACGTCCGACCGGCTGTACTTCGAGCCGGTGACGCTGGAGGACGTGCTCGAGATCGTCGACCTGGAAAAGCCGGTCGGGGTGATCGTGCAGTACGGCGGCCAGACGCCGCTGAAGCTGTCGCGGGCGCTCGAGGCCGCCGGCGTGCCGATCATCGGCACGAGCCCGGAAAGCATCGACCTGGCCGAGGACCGCGAGCGTTTCCAGAAGCTGGTCGAACAGCTCGGCCTGCTGCAGCCGCCCAACCGCACCGCCCGCAATGCCGAGCAGGCGATCGCGATGGCCAACCAGATCGGCTACCCGCTGGTCGTGCGCCCGAGCTACGTGCTCGGCGGTCGCGCGATGGAAGTGGTGTATTCCGATGCCGACCTGGCCCGCTACATCCGCGAGGCGGTGCAGGTGTCGAACGATTCGCCGGTGCTGCTGGACCGCTTCCTCGACAATGCGGTCGAGGTGGACGTCGACGTGATCGCCGACAAGGAAGGCAACGTCCTGATCGGCGGCATCATGGAGCACATCGAGGAAGCCGGCGTGCACTCGGGCGATTCGTCCTGCTCGCTGCCGCCGTACTCGCTGTCGGCCGCCACCCAGGACATCCTGCGCGACCAGGTCGCGCAGCTGGCGCGGGCGCTGAAGGTGGTCGGGCTGATGAACACCCAGTTCGCGATCCAGACCGACGGCGACGGCGTCGAGACGATCTTCCTGCTCGAAGTGAACCCGCGCGCGTCGCGTACGGTGCCGTTCGTGTCCAAGGCCATCGGCATCCCGCTGGCGAAGATCGCCGCCCGCTGCATGGCCGGCAAGACGCTGGCCGAACAGGGCGCGACGAAGGAAGTCGTGCCCGGGTACTACTCGGTGAAGGAGGCGATCTTCCCGTTCGCCAAGTTCCAGAACGTCGACCCGATCCTCGGCCCGGAGATGCGTTCCACGGGCGAGGTGATGGGCGTCGGCCGCACGTTCGCCGAAGCCTTCGGCCGCGCCGAGGAAGCGGCCAACATCAAGGCGCCGGTGCCGGGCAAGGCGTTCCTGTCGGTGCGCGATCCGGACAAGCGCCGCCTGCTGCCGGTCGCCAACGACCTGATCGAGCGCGGCTACACGCTGGTGGCCACCGAAGGCACCGCGAAATTCCTGCGCGAGCAGGGCATCGAATGCGAGCGCATCAACAAGGTGATCGAGGGCCGGCCGCACATCGTCGACCTGATCAAGAACGGCGAGATCTGCTACATCGTCAACACCACCGAGGGCAAGCAGGCGATCGCCGACTCGTTCTCGATCCGTCGCGAGGCGCTGCAGCACCGCGTCACCTATTCGACGACGATCCCCGGCGCGCGCGCGCTGATCCGTGCCGCCGACACCCGCGGCAACCCGCGCGTGTGGTCGCTGCAGGAACTGCACAAGGAACTTCACGGATGAGAGCCCCGCTGACCGTCAAGGGCGCCGCGCGCCTGCGCGGCGAACTGGAGAACCTCAAGTCGGTCAAACGGCCGGCGGTGATCAGCGCGATCGCCGAGGCGCGTGCCCACGGCGACCTGAAGGAAAACGCCGAATACCATGCCGCCCGCGAGCAGCAGGGTTTCATCGAGGGCCGCATCCAGGAACTGGAGTTCGTGCTGTCCCACGCCCAGCTGATCGACACCGCGGCGCTGAATGCCGGCAGCCGCGTCGTGTTCGGTGCCACCGTCGAGCTGGCGGACTGCGAAACCGGCGACGAGGTGACCTACCAGATCGTCGGCGACCTGGAAGCGGACATCAAGCAGCGCCTGATCTCGATCTCCTCGCCGCTGGCGCGCGCGCTGATCGGCAAGCACGAGGGCGACACGGTGACGATCCAGGCCCCGGCCGGGTCCCGCGACTACGACATCGTCGCCGTCCGCTACGAAGGCTGACCGCGCGTGGCCGAAGCCACCGCGCCCACGCTGACCCTGCTGCTGCCGGAACGGCGCCGCTTCGCCGGACAGCCGCTCGGCGACGAAGCCGGCCGCTGGCTGGCACGCGCCGACCGCGCCGCCGACGCGGCCGCCGGCGAGACGGCGCAGCTGCAGCGGCATTTCGACCTGCTGCCGCGCGGCTGGCCGGTCGCCGCGATCACACGCGCGCTCGATGCCGACGACGCCCACCTGCACCAGTGGCTGCGCGCGGACCCGGCGCATGTGCGCCCCGACATGGCGGGTGCGCGCGTGCTGGCGATCGGCGAACTCGGCCTGACTCTCGACGAGGCCGCGGAACTGGCCCGGCCGCTGCGGCCGCTGTTCGGCGACCACGGGTTCCAGCTGTCGGTGCCGCATCCGGCGCGCTGGTACGTCGCGCTGCCGGTGGAGTCGAAGCCGCCGGCCTTCGCGATGCCGGAAGACGTCCTCGGCGACGACCTGCTGGCCCACCTGCCCGATGGCCCGG
This sequence comes from Arenimonas sp., assembly GCA_036676665.1. Classification (GTDB taxonomy): domain Bacteria; phylum Pseudomonadota; class Gammaproteobacteria; order Xanthomonadales; family Xanthomonadaceae; genus Arenimonas. The sequence continues at coordinate 13,754 of JAKFCL010000313.1, forward strand.
ACGGCCGCCGGTGGCGGGCCCTGCTCAACGAGGCGCAGATCCTGCTGCACAACCACCCGATCAACGAAGCGCGCGCCGCCGCCGGCAAGCCCACGGCCAACAGCCTTTGCTTCTGGGGCGCCGGTCGGCTGCCCGATCGCGTGCTCGGCCGCGCCGCCGACGTGCGCAGCGACGAGCCGACCCTGAGGGCGCTGGCGAAGCTCGCCGCG
>JAKFCL010000314.1:0-7670 GCA_036676665.1 Arenimonas sp.
GTGAAGCCGCGCGGCAGCAGGTTGCCGCGGGCGGCGCGGCTGCCTTCGTAGGCCTGCAGGTCGCGCCAGCTCAGCACCAGTTTCTGCTTGCCCGAGAACACGACCAGTTCGCCGCCCTGGCGGACGCTGGCGACGGCGATCACCTTCTCCTCGCCGGACTTCAGCTTCGCCGGCGGGATCTGCACGATCTTGTTGCCCTTGCCCTTGTCGAGTTCCGGCAGTTCGGTGATCGGGAACGCCAGCAGGTGGCCGGCGCTGGTGATGCCGACGATCCAGTCGGTCTTCGGGTCGGTGACCGGCACCGGCGCCAGGATCGCCGCGGCATCGTCGGCATTGATCAGCTGCTTGCCGGCCTTGTTGCGGCCGGTGAAGTTCTCGAAGCGGGTGACGAAGCCGTAACCCCAGCTCGACGCGACCACGAAACGCGTGTCGTTGTCGCCGGCGGCGGCGCCGACGAACGACGCGCCCGCCGGCGGCGCGAAGCGGCCGCTGAGCGGTTCGCCGTTGCCGCGCGCGCTGGGCAGGGTGTGCGCCAGCGTCGAATACGCGCGGCCGCTGGAGTCCAGGAACGCCACCTGCTGCGTGCTGCGCCCGCGCACCGCCTGCAGCAAGCCGTCGCCATCGCGGTAGCCCAGCGTCGCCGCGTCGACATCGTGGCCCTTGGCGGCGCGGATCCAGCCCTTCTTCGACAGCACCACCGTCACCGGCTCGCTCGGCACCAGCTCGGTCTCGCTGATCGCCATCGCGGCGCCGCGTTCGACCAGCGGCGAGCGGCGGGCGTCGCCGAACTTCTTCGCGTCGGCCAGCAGCTCGTCCTTGACCTGTTTCTTCAGCTTGGCCTTGCTGGCGAGGATCGACTGGATCTTCTCGGCTTCCTTCGCCAGTTCGTCCTGCTCGCCGCGGATCTTCATCTCCTCCAGGCGGGCGAGCTGCTTGAGCTTGGTTTCCAGGATGTACTCGGCCTGCTCCTCGTCCAGCCCGAAGCGCGCCATCAGTACCGGCTTGGGTTCGTCCTCGGTGCGGATGATGCGGATCACCTCGTCGAGGTTCAGGAACACCACCAGCAGCGCCTGCAGCATGTGCATGCGCCGCTCGACCTTGTCGAGGCGGTGCTTGAGCCGCTTGGCGACGGTGCTGGTGCGGAACTCCAGCCACTCGGCGAGGAACGCCTTGAGGTTCTTGACCTGCGGGCGGCCGTCGAGGCCGATGATGTTGAAATTGACGCGGAAGCTCTTCTCCAGGTCCGTCGTCGCGAACAGGTGGCCCATCAGGCCGTCGTAGTCGACGCGGTTGCTGCGCGGCACCAGCACGACCCGCACCGGGTTCTCGTGGTCGGACTCGTCGCGGATGTCCTCGAGCCACGGCAGCTTCTTCGCGCGCATCTGCACGGCGATCTGCTCGATGATCTTCGACGGCGACACCTGGTAGGGCAGCGCGGTGATGACGATGTTGGCGTGTTCGCGCGTCCACGTGGCGCGGGCGCGCACGCTGCCGCCGCCGGTCTCGTAGAGGGCCACCAGGTCGGCGGCCGGGGTGATGATCTCGGCGGCGGTCGGGTAGTCGGGGCCGCGCACGTGCTCGCACAGGTCGCGCACGCTGGCGTCGGGGTCGTCGAGCAGCCGGACCGCGGCGCTGACCACTTCGTTGAGGTTGTGCGGCGGCACGTCGGTGGCCATGCCGACAGCGATGCCGGTGGTGCCGTTGAGCAGCAGGTGCGGCAGCCGCGCCGGCATCCAGCTCGGTTCCTGCAGCGTGCCGTCGAAGTTGGGCACCCAGTCGACGGTGCCATGGCCGAGTTCGCCCAGCAGCACCTCGGCGATCGGCGTCAGCTTGGACTCGGTGTAGCGCATCGCCGCGAACGACTTCGGATCGTCGGTGGAGCCGAAGTTGCCCTGGCCCTCGATCAGCGGATAGCGGTACGAGAACGGCTGCGCCATAAGCACCAGCGCCTCGTAGCACGCGCTGTCGCCGTGCGGGTGGAACTTGCCGATGACGTCGCCGACGGTACGGGCGGACTTCTTCGGCTTGGCGCCGGCGCCCAGGCCCAGTTCGCTCATCGCGTAGATGATGCGGCGCTGCACGGGCTTGAGGCCGTCGCCGAGGAAGGGCAGGGCGCGGTCGAGCACCACGTACATCGAATAGTCCAGGTAGGCGCGTTCGGCGTATTCGCGCAGCGGGATCTGTTCGAAGCCGTGGAAGGTCGGGCGGGCGGGTTCGGTCATCGGGGCGCTTCGGTGTTCCGGAAAGCCGCCATTCTACCGGCCCGCGTCTCACATCCCGCGTCGCTCGCCGCTTCCCGTCGCTGGACCGCGCGGCGCCGACGGGTTCGCGCGGTCGTCAGGCGGCGGAGTGCAGGCTGGGGCACCCCTGGAGGAGCCCCGCATGAGCCTGGTTGGAATCGTGTTGATCGTCGTCGCCCTGCTCGTCGCCTGGAAGGTGGCCAAGCTCTTCGTCCGGATCGCGATGATCGGCGTGGTGCTGATCGGCCTGTACCTGCTGCTGGGGCCGATGCTGGGCGCCGGCTAGTCCGGAAGCGGGGCCGTCCACGGGCGCGTATCGCGTTCGTCCACGATCGTTCCGGCGGCGGCCGGGTCGTCGGCCACCACCCGGTTGCGGCCGGCGCGCTTGGCCCGGTACAGGGCGCCGTCGGCGCGGCGGAACAGCGCCTCGGCGTGGTAGCCCCGGTCCGGATCGGCGACCGCGATGCCGACGCTGATCGACAGGTCGGGAATCGGCGGCGACTGGTCCGGCGCGCGCCAGACGACATCGAAACGGATCGTCTCGGCCAGTGCTTCGGCCGCGGCGCCGTCCAGGCCCGCGACCGCGACCAGGAACTCGTCGCCGCCGAACCGGCCCAGCAGGTCCTGCCGGTCGAGCTTCTCCCGGGTGATGGTGGTCACCAGCCGCAGCGCCTCGTCGCCGGCGAGGTGCCCGAGACGGTCGTTGATCGACTTGAAGTGGTCCAGGTCGAACACCAGCATCGCCACCGGCCGGGAATGGTTGGCCGCGTGCTCGAGCAGCAGGGCGAGTTCGGCGGTGAACGCGGCCCGGGTCATCGCCCCGGTCAGCGGATCGACCGCGACCTGCCGGCGCAGGTGCTCGGTGTGGCTCTGCAGCAGTCCGTGCGCCGATTCGAGTTCGCGCTGGCGCTGGCGGATGCTGTCTCTCTCCGCACGCAGCCGGCGGACCGCCCGCAGCACCCGCACCAGGCCCCAGAGCAGCAGCAGCGACGGGATGACCAGCAGCCACCCGGCCCAGCCGGTCGGACCCGCCGAGGCGGCCGCGGCGCCCGCGGCGGGAAACGCCAAGACGCCGGCGAGCGTCGTCGCCGGCAGCCATCGGCTGCGGTGGTTCCCGGGTCGGTGCCCCTGATCCATGCCTGCCGCGGTTAGCGATGCTTGGCGGACGATACCCGCTGTCGCCGCGAATACAAACCCCGGCCGTTCAGGAAAGTGGGGAAACCGGCAGCGCCGCTTCCTGCTGCTGCAGCCGCCACATCGTCGCGTAGCGGCCGCCGGCCGCCATCAGCGCCGCGTGGCTGCCGCGTTCGACGACGCGGCCCTGGTCGAGTACGAGGATCTCGTCGGCGTCCATCACGGTCGACAGCCGATGGGCGATCACCAGCGTCGTGCGGCCGATCGCGATGCGGTCCAGCTCGGCCTGGATCGCCTTCTCGCTGGCCGAGTCCAGCGCCGAGGTCGCCTCGTCGAAGATCAGGATGGCGGGGTTCTTCAGCAGCGCGCGGGCAATCGCCACCCGCTGCTTCTCGCCGCCCGACAGCTTCAGGCCGCGCTCGCCGACCTCGGCCTCGTAACCGTCGGGCAGCGAGGCGATGAAGTCGTGGATGTGCGCCGACTTCGCCGCGGCCTCGACCTCGGCGTCGCTCGCATCGGGTTTCCCGTAGCGGATGTTGTAGCGGATCGTGTCGTTGAACAGCACGGTGTCCTGCGGAACGATGCCGATCGCCGCGCGCACCGAATCCTGGGTCAGTCCGCGCACGTCCCGGCCGTCGATGCGGATCGCGCCGGACTGGATCTCGTAGAAGCGGTACAGCAGCCGCGACAGCGTCGACTTGCCGCTGCCCGAATGCCCCACCACCGCCAGCGTGCCGCCGGGCGGGATCGAGAAGTCGACGCCATGCAGGATCTCGCGCCGGCTGTCGTAGCCGAAATGCACGTCCTGGAAATCCACCTGCGGGCGGCGGGTCGACAGCACGCCGGCATCGGGCCGGTCGCGCACCTCCTGCGCCTCGTCGAGCAGGCCGAACAGGCGCTCGATGTTGGTGATCGCCTGCTTGACCTCGCGGTACACCATGCCCAGGAAGTTCAGCGGCGCCGACAGCTGCAGCAGGTAGGCGTTGACCAGCACCAGGTCGCCGATCGTCATCTCGCCGGCGACGACCCCGGCGGCCGCGCGCCACATCAGCGCGGTGATGCCGGCGGCGATGATCGCGCTCTGGCCCAGGTTCAGGACCGCCAGCGACTTCAGGCTGCGCACGGTGGCCTCTTCCATCGCCTTGAGGTTCTCGTCGTAGCGGCGCGCCTCGTGGTCCTCGTTGTTGAAGTACTTGACCGTCTCGTAGTTCAGCAGCGAGTCGACCGCGCGCGCCGACGCCCGCGTGTCGGCCTCGACGGCGGCGCGGTAGAACCGCGTGCGCCATTCGGTGACGCGGAACGTCCACACCACGTACGCGGCGATCGTGCCCAGCGTGATCGCGGCGAAGGTCCAGTCGTAGTTCCAGACCAGCACCGCCGTGACCAGGGTGATCTCCAGCAGCGTCGGCAGGATCGTGTAGATCGTCCAGTCGAGCAGGTCGGAGATCGCGGTGCCGCCGCGCTCGACGTCGCGGGCCACGCCGCCGGTGCGGCGGTTGAGGTGGAAACGAAGGCTCAGCGCGTGCAGGTGGCGGAACACCTGCAGCATCACCGTGCGCGAGCTGCGCGCCATCACCCGCGCGAACACCACCGTGCGCAGCTCGGTGAACAGCGTCACCGACAGCCGGGCGGCGCCGTAGGCCAGCAGCAGCCCGACCGGCAGCACCAGCAGGAAGCCGGCCGTGCCGGCGGCGGGTTCGACGTCGAGGCGGTCGACGAGGCCCTTGAGCACCATCGGCACACCCAGGTTCGCCAGCTTGGCGACCACCAGGCAGGCCAGCGCCAGCGCGATGCGGCCGGCGTACGGGCGCAGGAACGGCAGCAGTTCGACCAGCACCGCGCGCAGGCTGCGTTCGGGCACGGGCGGGGCGGCGGCGGAATCGACACTCATCGTTCTGCATCTCCGGGGGCCGCGGCGGGGTGGGCGGCACGGCCGCGCGGACAGGGCGGCGTATCATGCCGCATCGCGCGCCGGACACCGGTGTCCACGGAAGAACGTTGTGATCGAAATCGTCGGCCGGCAGAGTTCCCATTACACCCGGCTCGTGCGGCTGCTGGCCCACGAGCTGGCCGTGCCGTACCGGCTGGCGCCGATCCACGCCCTGCTGGACACCGATCCGGCCACGTTCGCCGGCAATCCGGCGCTGAAGCTGCCGGCATTGCGCGACGGCGCCGCGGTCGTATGGGGCAGCCAGAACGTCGCCCGCTGGATCGCCCGCCGTTCGGCCGGCGGCGAGGCGGCGGTGGCCTGGCCCGAGGATCCGACCGACCCGCTGGTGATGAACGCGCACGAGATCGTCGCCCACGCGATGGCCGCGCAGGTCGAGGTGGTGTTCCACGAGATCGTGTCGGCGCGGCCGCCGGATGCCGCGTCGCGCAAGCGCCGCGCCAGCCTCATCAACTGCCTGGCCTGGCTCGACGGGCACCTCGACGCCCTGCAGGCGCGGCTGCCGGCCGATCGCGTGCGCTGGTTCGACCTGGCGCTGTTCGCGCTGCTCGATCACCTGCCGTTCCGCAACCCACTGGACCTGTCGGCTCGGCCGAAGCTCCTGGCGTTCGCCGCGGCATTCGCGTCGCGGCCTTCGGCGCAGGCGACGCCGTACCGGTTCGACCCGCCGCCCGCTCCCCCCGCGGCCGACGGCGCCGCCGGTTGATGCCCGCGCACCGGAACGGACGCCGATGACCGCCTCCACGCCGCTGACGATTTCCCGGCGCCGGCTGGCGCTGATCCTGGCCGGCCTGGCGATGTTCGGGCCGTTCTCGATCGACACCGTGTTCCCGGCATTCGGGGTGATGGCGCGCGACCTCGGCGTCGGCAAGGTGGCGATGCAGCAGACGATCAGCGTCTACCTGCTCGGCTACGCGGCGATGTCGCTGTTCCACGGACCGATCTCCGACGCGATCGGCCGCCGCAAGGTGCTGATCGCCGGCATCGTCGTGTTCACGCTGGCCTCGGTCGGCGGCGCGCTGGCGACCGACATGCCGACGATGCTGGCGTTCCGGGCGCTGCAGGGGCTGAGCGCGGGCGTCGGCCTGATCGTCGGGCGCGCGGTGATCCGCGACTGCCTGCAGGGCGACGACGCCCAGCGGCTGATGAGCCAGGTGTCGATGATCTTCTCGATCGCACCGGCGATCGCGCCGGTGATCGGCGGCTGGATCCTCGGGGTCGGCGAGTGGCACGCGATCTTCTGGTTCCTGGCGGCATTCGGGGTGCTGCTGTTCGTGCTGACGATGTGGGGACTGCCGGAGACGCACCCGCCGTCGGCGCGCAAGCCGTTCCACCCGCTGACGCTGGCGCGCGATTACGGCGGCATGCTGGCGAGCCGGAAGTTCCGCCTGCTGACGCTGGCCGGCACGCTGAACTTCGGCGCGCTGTTCCTGTACATCGCCTCGGCGCCGGCGTTCGTGATGGACATCCTCGGGCTCGGCGAGCAGGACTTCGGCTGGTTCTTCGCGCCGACCATCGGCGGCATGATGCTCGGCGCATTCGTCAGCGGCCGTGCCGCCGGCCGGATCAGCGGGCGCCGCCTGGTCGAGATCGGGTTCCTGTGCTGCAGCCTGGCCGCCGTCTACAACATCGCCTACAACGCGCTCGACACGACGCCGACACTGCCGTGGGCGGTGCTGCCGACGGCGATGTGCGCGTTCGGCATCGCGCTGGTGTTCCCGATCGTGACGCTGGCGATCCTGGACATGTACCCGCGCCAGCGCGGCGGCGCCTCCTCGATGCAGGCGTTCGTCGGCCTGCTGTCGAACGCGGCGATCGCCGGGCTGCTGTCGCCGGTGGTCAGCGGCTCGGCGCTGTCGCTGGCGGTCGCGTCGGCGGCGTTCACGGGGGTGGCGTGGGCGCTGTGGCGCTGGTACGTCTCGCACAGCGCCCGCTTTCCCGACCCGGTGCCCGATCCGGACCCGAACGTCGGCCGGCACGAACCCACGGAACTCTGACCGGCGGAAGGCGCCGCCGCGCCGCGGACGTCAGGCGGCGCCGGGCACCGCGCGGTACGCCGCGCGCAGCAGTTCGTGGAAGTGGAAGACGGCGTTCTCGCGCAGCGGGTTGAGCCGCCCCGGCACGTACGAACCCGACGCCAGGCCCCGCTGCACGTGTTCGCAGATCGTGATGTCCTCGTCCTGCACCTGGTGGGCGAAGTCGTGGTCGGCCTGCCTGCGCGCCTGCGCGGCGTCGCTGTCGTCGGCGGCGTAGTAGTAGTCGAACTCCACCACGCAGCGGTCCGGCCCCAGCGGCAGCACCCGGTTGGTCTGCAGGCGGCCCGGCAGCAGGTTGAGCATCGTGTTCGG
>JAKFCL010000315.1:0-1625 GCA_036676665.1 Arenimonas sp.
GTTCGTCGAAGGCTCGGCTTGTCCGCGCGAAGGGGAGGACGCTCCCGGCCGCGAACTGCTCGTGCGTGACGACGCCCCCGCCCGACAGTTCGAAAACCGTGCGACTGGCCACGGGCGGTCCCGAGCCCACCCCGACCCCGTCGCGAGTCAACACGTAGATTTCGACGTTCGACGGTGCTTCCGACGAGCACTGTCGTCCGAGCCATTGTCCACGGTAGGCATTGAGCGTACCGCCCGACAGGAAGCCGCTCGCCTCGCGGACCGCCGAGTCGGAAATGTCGAACGCCGGTGTCGCGATCCGTTCGCCGCCGAATGCATGCCAGGGCAATGGCGCCGGCCGCATACGCCACAGCGCGTAGGTGCCGGCCGCGGAAAACAGGACGACCAGGGCGGCGATCGCGACGACACGCGGCCCGCGCCGCCGTCGGTCGCGCCGCCACGGCGCCGGTGGCTTACCAGAGCGCATCGCGCAGCTTGAACCAGGCCATCGCCGCGACCAGCAGCGGCGTGCGCAGCGCGCGGCCGCCGGGGAAGGGCGCATGGCGGATCTTCGCGAAGGCGTCCAGGCGCGATGCCTGCCCACTGATCGCCTCGGCGATCACGCGGCCCGCCAGCGCCGTCGCGGCGACGCCATGGCCGGAGAAACCCTGCGCGAAATAGACGTCGTCCTGCAGCCGGCCCCAGTGCGGGGCGCGGTTGCGGGTGATGTCGACGAAACCGCCCCAGACGCTGTCGAAGCGCACGCCGGCGAGTTGCGGGAACACGCGGGTCATGCGCCGGCGCATCGTGCCCGGCAGGTCCGGTGGCGGCAGCGTCGAATAGCTGGCGCGGCCGCCGAACAGCAGCCGGTGGTCGTGGCTGAGGCGGAAGTAGTCCAGCGCCCAGTTGATGTCGGCCACTGCCATGTCGTTGCGGATCAGCTCGCGCGCGACCGCCTCGCCGAGCGGTTCGGTGGCGCCGACGTAGGTGCCGACCGGCATGATCTTCGCGTCCAGCGCCGGCGCGATGCCGTGCACCAGCGCGTTGCCGGCCAGCACGACGAAGTCCGCGGCGACCTCGCCCTGCGCGGTCACCAGCACCGGGCCGCCACGGCGGTCCAGTCGGGTCACCGGCGAGTCCTCGAAGATGCGCACGCCCGCATCGATGGCTGCCCGCGCCAGGCCCAGCGTGTATTCGAGCGGATGCAGGTGGCCGGACTTCGGGTCGTACAGCCCGCCCAGGTAGCGCGGGCTCGGGAGCACCGAGTGCAGGCGCTCGCGGTTCCACCACTGCACCGGGTAGGCGTAATGATGAAGCAGGTCGTCCTGCCAGGCGCCGAGTTCGGCAACATGGCGCGGCTTGATCGCCACGTGCGCATGGCCGTCGCGCCAGTGCGCGTCGATGTCGTGCCGGCGCAGGCGTTCGCGCACCGCCTGGACGCCCTCCAGCGACCAGTCGAACATGCGCTTCGACATCTCCAGGCCGACCTGGTCGCGGATCACCGCCTGGTCGCAGCCGAAGCCGAAGATCACCTGGCCGCCATTGCGACCCGAGGCGCCCCAGCCGACCCGCTTCGCCTCGACGATGACGACGCTGAGTCCGGCCTCGGCCAGTTCCAGCGCGGCGGTGAGCCCGGTCAGGCCGGC
>JAKFCL010000316.1:0-2609 GCA_036676665.1 Arenimonas sp.
TGCTCGATCAGCGTGTCCGACCAGTCCAGCGGCTGCCGGTAATGCGCCGACAGCAGCGCGTAGCGCAGTGCCTCGGGCGGGTGCGCGTCGAGCAGGTCGTGCACGAGGGAGACGTTTCCGACCGACTTGGACATCTTCGAGCCGTCGAAGGTCAGCATGCCGTTGTGCAGCCAGTAGCGGGCGAAGACCCGGCCGCCATGCGCGCACGTGCTCTGCGCGACCTCGTTCTCGTGGTGCGGGAACTGCAGGTCGACGCCGCCGCCGTGGATGTCGATCGTGTCGCCCAGGTGCGCCTCGGCCATCGCCGAGCATTCGATATGCCAGCCGGGACGGCCGATGCCCCACGGCGACTCCCAGCCGGGCAGGTCCGGCGTGGATGGCTTCCAGAGCACGAAGTCGCCGGCATCGCGCTTGTACGGCGCGACCTCGACGCGGGCGCCGGCGAGCATCTCGTCCGGATCGCGGCGCGACAGGCGGCCGTAGTCGGCGAAGCTGCCGACCGAGAACAGCACGTGGCCTTCGGCGGCATAGGCGTGCCCGGAGGCGATCAGCCGCTCGATCATCGCGACGATGTGCGGGATGTGGTCGGTCGCGTGCGGCACGACATCGGGCGCGGCGGCGCCGAGCCGGGCCATGTCCTGCGCATACGCGGCGGCGTACTTGCCGGTGATGTCGCCGATCGGGACGCCGAGCTCGCGGGCGGCGTTGTTGATCTTGTCGTCGACGTCGGTGATGTTGCGCGCGTAGACCACCTGCGGGTAGCGCCGCCGCAGCAGCGTCGCCAGCACGCCGAACACCACCGGCGGCCGGGCATTGCCGATATGCACGTAGTTGTAGACCGTCGGGCCGCAGACATACATCGTCACCCGGGCCGGGTCCTGGGGGACGAACGGTTCGGACTGCCGGGTCAGGCTGTTGTAGAGGCGGATTTCCATGGGGTCCGTCGTGCGGAAAGACACGATTCTAGCAAGGCCCGCCGGGCCGCTTAACGAAAATCTTAGGCTTGGGTTCAGGGCTGGAATGTTTGAATCCGCCGTCAGCGTAGACGCGCGTCCGGATTACCGGGGCAGGGCCGGGGAGGCCATGCCGATCGCGCCCGCACCCGCCGGAGTCCGTGAATGTCGACGATCCACCGCCTGTTGCCCCTTATCCTGCTGGTCGCCGCCGCGCCGGTGGCGGCCCAGTACGAGACCCGCTACGAGGCGGAGGACCCGTCGTCGCCCTACGCGATGCCGGTCGAGGAAAACGTCAGCTACGGCTACGCCCAGGTCCTGCGTGCCGACGAGGTCGCCGAGACGGTGGTCACCCGCACGCCGGAAGAGCGCTGCGACGAAGCCGAATACCGCCCCGCGGGCCGCACGACCGGCGGCACGGTGATCGGCGCGCTGGTCGGCGCCGCGGTCGGCAACCAGGTCGGCAAGGGCAACGGACGCAAGGCGGCCACTGTCGTCGGCGCCGTCGCCGGTGGCGCGATCGGCCATTCCGTGGCCGCGAACCGGGCCGACGCCGAGGCGCGCGGCTGCCGCATCGTCGAGGTCGAACGCCAGCAGCGCCAGGTGGTCGGCTACGACGTCGAGTACATGTACAAGGGCGAGAAATACATGTCGCGGCTGCCATACGACCCGGGCAACCGCCTGCGAATCCGGGTCTCGGTGACCCCCGACGGCAGCGCCGGCCGCTGATTGCGGGCCGGGCCGCGCCCCGGCATACTTCGCCACCGATGAAGCATTTCGCCGCCGACGCCGACATCCTCACTTCCGCCCGCATGGCGGCAGGCATGACGTCGCGCGCGCGCCGACCGGAACCCCAAACGCCAGCTGGGTAAACCGGACGTTCGTGATTTCGTCACCGGGAAAAGCCCAGCCTCCGCGCTGGGCTTTTTCGTTTTCCGGTTCCCCCCTCCCTCCAGGACACAGCGGATGAAGCACTTCCTCAATACCCAGGACTGGACCCGCGCGCAGCTCGACGACGCGCTGGCGCAGGCCGCGGCCTTCAAGCGCAGCAAGGCCGGCGACCAGCTCAAGGGCAGGTCGATCGCGCTGGTGTTCTTCAATCCGTCGCTGCGTACGCGCACGAGCTTCGAGCTCGGCGCCTTCCAGCTCGGCGGCCACGCGGTGGTGCTGCAGCCCGGCAAGGACGCCTGGCCGATCGAGTTCGCGCCGGGCACGGTGATGGACGGCGAGGCCGAGGAGCACATCGCCGAGGTGGCGCGGGTACTTTCGCGCTACGTCGACCTGATCGCCGTGCGGGCGTTCCCGAAGTTCCAGGACTGGGCCGTGGACCGCGAGGACCGGGTGCTGCGCAGCTTCGCGCAGTACGCGACGGTGCCGGTGATCAACCTCGAGACGATCACCCACCCGTGCCAGGAACTGGCGCACGTGCTGGCGCTGCAGGAACACTTCGGCACCGCCGACCTGCGCGGAAAGAAGTACGTGCTGACCTGGACCTACCATCCGAAGCCGCTGAACACCGCCGTCGCCAACTCGGCGCTGACGATCGCCACGCGCATGGGCATGGACGTCACCCTGCTGTGCCCGACCCCCGACTACGTGCTCGACGAACGCTACATGGACTGGGCCCGGAGCAACGTCGCCGAGAGCGGCGGTTCG
>JAKFCL010000317.1:0-17021 GCA_036676665.1 Arenimonas sp.
TACGACGCGACGCTGAAGCCGCGCCTCATCAGCGAGCGCGGGTTCATGTTCGGCGGCGAGTTCCGCTACCTGTTCCCGCGCCACCGCGGCGAGATCGACGCGACCTGGATGCCGAACGACGACATCGCCGGTTACGACCGCGGCCTGGCGTCGTGGCGCCACCTGACGACGATCAGCCCGCACTGGTACGCCGACGCGAACCTCAACCACGTCAGCGACGTCCACTACTTCGAGGACTTCGGCGACCGCCTGTCGACGACGTCGATCACGATGGTGACCAGCCGCGCCGGCGTCTACGGCCGCGGCCTGGGCTGGACCGCGAGCCTGGACGCGCAGAGCTGGCAGATCGCCTCGCCGAACATCGCGCCGGGCGCCGAGCCCTACCGGGAGCTGCCGGCCGCGCGCGCGAGCTGGGCCAGGCCGCTGGCGCCGTGGCTCGAGGTCGGCGCGACCGGCGAGGCGATCCGCTTCGACCACGAAACCCTCGCTGCCGGTGACCGCATCGACGTGCGTCCGTTCGTGCGTTTCCCGATGGGCGGAGCCGCGTGGTTCGTCACGCCGGAGTTCGCCTGGCGCTACACCGCCTACTCGCTGGACGAAGGCCTCGTCCCCGCCGGCGGCGACAGCTCGCCGTCGCGCAGCACGCCGATCATGAGCCTGGACGCCGGCGCGTTCTTCGAGCGCGAGTTCGACTGGCGCGGCGGCGATTTCCTGCAGACGCTGGAACCGCGGCTGTTCTACCTCAACGTGCCGTACCGCGAGCAGGACGACCTGCCGCTGTTCGACACGCGGCCGCTGACGTTCGGCTGGCCGGGCCTGTTCCGCACGAACCGCTTCAGCGGCGGCGACCGCCAGGGCGATGCCGACCAGGTGACCCTCGCGCTGACCAGCCGGGTGCTGGCGGCCGAAGACGGCCGCGAACTGCTCAGCGCCGGCATCGGCCGCATCCACTACTTCGACCCGCCGCGGGTGACGCTGCCCGGCTCGCCGCCGCTCACCGACGAGGGCTCGGCCTGGGTGGCGGAAGCGAGCGTGTCGATCTCCGAGCGCTGGAATGTCGGCATCGCCCACCAGTGGGACCCGGAGGACTCGCGCACCTACCTGTCCGCGGTCCGCGGCCAGTGGCGCTTCGACCGCGGCGGCCTGCTCAACGCCGCCTACCGCTACCGCGCCGACGAGGTCGAGCAGACGGACATTTCCTTCGCCCTGCCGGTCAACGACCGCTGGAGCATCATGGGCCGCTGGAACTACTCGCTGCTCGACCGGGAGACCCTGGAGGCGATGGGCGGTTTCGAATGGCGCAGCTGCTGTGTCGCCCTGCGTATCCTGGCCCGCGAATACATCCGCGAATTCACCGGCGAGAAAAAGTCGGGAATCTATTTCGAACTCGAACTGAACGGCGTCGGCGGCATCGGCCGCAACACGGCCCGCGTGCTCGATGATGCTATCCTTGACTACTCCGAATACACCCGTTGAACCCACCGCGCCGGCTCCCGGCGCCGGAGCCCCAGACCGCATGAACACCGCCCTCCATACCCTTCTCGCCGGGCTGCTGGCCCTGTGTGCCTTCGTCGCGCCGACCCCGGCGCTGGCGCAGGCCACGACGCCGGTCGACTCGATCGTCGCGGTCGTCGACGAGGACGTGATCCTGCGCAGCGAGCTCGACCGCGCGGTCAACAACATCGTCGCCCAGTACGCCAGCCAGCCCGGCCAGCTGCCGCCGCGCGACGTGCTCGAGCGCCAGGTGCTCGACCGCCTGGTGCTGATGCGCCTGCAGCTGGTGCGTGCCAGCGAGTCGGGCGTGCGGGTGGCCGACACCGAACTCGAGCAGGCGATCGCGAGCGTCGCCCAGCGCAACGGCCTGAGCGCCGACCAGCTGCGCCAGCGCCTCGCCACCGACGGCATTTCGTACGAGGAATTCCGCACCAGCCTGCGCGAGGAGATGATCCTCGAGCGCCTGCGCACGCGTTACGTGCAGGCCCGCGTCCAGGTCAGCGAGGCCGAGATCGACCAGCTGCTGGCCGTGCGCCAGGTCGGCGGTCCGGAGATCCGCCTGGCCAACCTGCTGGTCGGCCTGCCGGATGGCGCCACGCCGGAACAGGTGGCCACCGCCAAGCAGAAGATCGACGGCATCCGCGCCCTGATCGAAAAGGGCGAACTCGACTTCGCCGCCGCCGCGATCCGCTACTCGGATGCGCAGAACGCGCTCGACGGCGGCCAGATCGGCTGGCGCACCTACGACGCGATCCCGCCGGCGTTCGCCGCGATGCTGCAGGCGATGCAGCCGGGCCAGGTCAGCCAGCCGGTGCGCGGCCCGAACGGTTACCAGATCGTCCAGCTGATCGAGACCCGCACGGCCGGCCAGCAGACGCTCGAGGAATACAACGCGCTGGGCCTGCTGGTCCGCATCACCCCGACCCGTCCGGACGACGCTGCCCGCCAGAAGGCCCAGGACCTGCGCGACCGCATCGCCGCGGGCGAGGATTTCGCCGCGGTCGCCCGTGCCGAATCCGACGACACGATGACCAAGGCCGACGGCGGCGACATGGGCTGGTTCCCGATCGGTGCGTGGGGCACCTCGGTGGGTGCGCAGCTGCAGGCGCTCGCCGACGGCGAGCTCTCGCAGCCGTTCCGCAGCGAAGTGGGCTGGCATGTCGTGCGCCGGCTCGGAACGCGCCAGTCCGACGTCACCGAGAAGAACCGCCGCAACCAGGCGCGCGAACTCATCGCCCAGCGCAAGTCGGAAGAGGAATTCGAGCGCTTCCTGCGGCAGATGCGTTCCGAGGCGTTCGTCGAGAGCCGCCTGACCCCCGCGGCCGCCGCACCCGCCACGCCCTGACGGCGATGCGGCCGCGCCTGGCCCTGGTTCCTGGTGAACCGGCCGGCGTCGGCCCCGAACTCTGCGTGCGGCTGGCGCAGCGGCCCCAGGCCGCCGCGCTGGTCGCCTATGCCGATCCCGACACGCTGATGGCGGCCGCGCACACGCTGCGGCTGCCGCTACGCCTGCGCGATGCCGACGCCGACTGCGGCCCGGGCGAACTGGCCCTGCACCCGGTGCCACAGGCCGCTCCGGTGCGTTTCGGCGACGCCGACCCGGCCAACGCGCCGGCGGTGATCGCGGCGATGACGACGGCCGCCGCCGCCTGCCTGCGCGGCGACCTGCACGGCCTGGTCACCGGTCCCGTCAACAAGGCCAGCATCAACGCCGGCGGCATCGCCTATACCGGCACCACCGAGCTGCTGGCCGCGCAGGCCGGCGTCGACGTGGTGATGATGCTGGCCAACCCGCACCTGCGGGTCGCGCTGGCGACGACGCACCTGCCGCTGCGCGCGGTGCCCGATGCGATCACCGGCGACCGTCTGCGGCGGGTGTTGCGGATCCTGCATGCGGCGCTCGTCCGCGATTTCGGCATCGACGCGCCGCGCATCTCCGTGCTCGGACTGAACCCGCATGCCGGGGAAGAAGGCCACCTGGGCCGCGAGGAACTGGACGTCATGATCCCGGCCCTGCAGGCACTGCGCGCCGAGGGCATGGACCTGTCCGGACCGCTGCCGGCCGACACCGCGTTCCTGCCGCAGAAACTGGCGCAGTGCGACGCGGTGCTGGCGATGTACCACGACCAGGGGCTGCCGGTGCTCAAGCATTCCGGTTTCGAGCAGGCGGTGAACTGCACGCTCGGCCTGCCCTACCCGCGCGTCGCGGTCGACCACGGCACCGCGCTGGAGCTCGCCGGTCGCGGCCTCGCCGACCCGTCGAGCCTGTTCGCCGCCACCGAGTTGTGCGCGCGGCTCGGATCGCGCAGGGTGGCGGCATGAGCCCGACGCCATGAGCGCCTTCAAGGCCCCGCCGAAGAAGAGCCTCGGCCAGCATTTCCTGGCCGACCGCAGCTACATCGACCGCATCGTGATGGCGGTGAACCCGCAGCCGGGCGACCGGCTGGTGGAGATCGGCCCGGGCCAGGGCGCGATCACCTTCCCGCTGCTGCGCCGGCACGGCGAGCTGACGGTGATCGAGTTCGACCGCGACCTGGTGACGCCGCTGATGGAGGCCGCCGAAGGCATCGGCCGGCTGACGATCATCCACAAGGACGTGCTGCAGGTCGATTTCAGCCGGCTGGCCGGCGACGAGGGCCCGCTGCGCCTGGTCGGCAACCTGCCCTACAACATCTCCTCGCCGATCCTGTTCCATGCGCTGGAGCACGCCGGGGCGGTGCGCGACATGCACTTCATGCTGCAGAAGGAAGTGGTGGACCGCATGGCGGCGCCGCCCGGCAGCAAGGTCTACGGCCGGCTGAGCGTGATGCTGCAGGCCTACTGCACCGTGGAGTCGCTGTTCGACGTGCCGCCCGGCGCGTTCCGGCCGCCGCCCAAGGTCGATTCCTCGGTGGTGCGGCTGGTGCCGCGCCCGGCCGGATCGATCGGCATCGCCGACCCGGCGCTGTTCGAACGGGTCGTGCGCGACGCGTTCGGGCAGCGGCGCAAGACGCTGCGCAACGCCCTGTCGCAGGTCTGCACCAGCGCGCAGATCGAGGCCGCCGGCATCCGCCCGGACATCCGCGCCGAGCAGCTCGAGGTCGACGCGTTCAAGCGCCTGGCCGATCACCTGTCGCAGACGCCGCCGGACGACGTCCGCGGGTAGAATCCCGGCATGTCATCGCCGCAGCACGCCATCGAGGTCCTCGTCGCGACCCGGTTCCTGGACGACCAGTCGATCCCGGAAGACGACCGCTACGTGTTCGCCTACACGATCCGCATCCGCAACACCGGCCAGGTGCCGGCGCAGCTGCTCGCCCGCCACTGGGTGATCACCGACGCGAACGGCAAGGTGCAGGAGGTGCGCGGCGACGGCGTCGTCGGCGAGCAGCCGCGGCTCGAGCCCGGCGAGCAGTTCGAATACACCTCCGGCGCCGTGCTGGAAACGCCGCTGGGAACGATGCGCGGCAGCTACCGGATGGTCGCCGACGACGGCACCGAGTTCGACGCGCCGATCGCCAGCTTCACCCTGTCGATCCCGCGGACGCTGCACTGATGGCGACCTACGCGATCGGCGACGTCCAGGGCTGTTACGACGCGCTGCAGCGGCTGCTGGAAAAGATCCGTTTCGACCCCGCGCAGGACCGGCTGTGGTTCTGCGGCGACCTGGTCAATCGCGGCGGCCAGTCGCTGGAAACGCTGCGGCTGATCCATTCGCTGGCCATCCACAGCACGATCGTGCTCGGCAACCACGACCTGTCGCTGCTGGCGATCTCCACCCGGCGCGAGGCCGACCAGCGCAAGGTCAACCCGGACCTGCAGCGCGCGCTGTTCGCCGAGGACAGCCCGATGCTGATCGACTGGCTGCGCCGGCAGAAGCTGATGCACGTGGACCGCACGCTCGGGTTCGCGATGGTTCATGCCGGCCTGGCGCCGAAATGGACGATCAGCCTGGCCGAGGCGCGCGCCCGCGAGATCGAGGAGCGCCTGCAGGGCGACGCCTTCTTCAAGCTGGTCAAGAACATGTACGGCGACAAGCCGAGCTGGAACCCGAAGCTCACCGGGCCCGACCGCGACCGGGCGATCATCAACGTGTTCACCCGGCTGCGTTATTGCACGCCGTCGGGCCGGATCGGCTTCGACCAGAAGGGCCGGCCCGGCACGCAGACGGCCGGCATGTACCCCTGGTTCGAAGTGCCCGGGCACGCGCCGCGCGAATTGCCGGTGGTGTGCGGCCACTGGTCGACGCTGGGCCTGTTCATGGGCCTGGGCATCTACGCGATCGACACCGGTGCCGTCTGGGGCGGCGCGCTGACGGCGCTGGAACTGGGTCCGGAACTGCGCCTGCACCAGGTCCCCGGGCGCACGGTAGCGGCCGGCGAGCGCGGCGGCGACTGACCCGCCCCGCCGCCGATCGCCGGTTCGGGCCCGCCCGTTCCGGATTTGGAGTGGTTCCTCGGTCGACTGCGGGTATCGTGGCCCCCGCACCCGTTTCCCGGAGAACCACCCGATGCGCCGCACCCTGCTCCCGCTCCTGCTGGCCGCCGCGCTGGCGAGTCCCGTCACCGCCCAGGACGCCGATCTGGCGACGTTGCCGCTTCCCGAGCTCAAGGCCCAGCTGGCGTCCGGCAAGCAGGTCGTGGTCGCACGCCAGCTGGCGCTGACGCCGGCCGAGGAATCCGACTTCTGGCCGGTGTACGACGAACTGCAGCGCGGCCTGGCCGACGTCGCCGAGCGTCGCCGCGCCGCGCTGGCGGCGATCGCCGCCAACGGTGGTGCCGAGGCGGTGGCCGATGCGGCCGAGGCGCTGGTGGAGGCCGACCTCGACCAGGCCGAACTGACCGAGCGCGCCTGGGATCGCCTGCGCGACAACCTGCCGCCGGCGAAACTCGCACGTTACCTGCTGCTCGAACGCCGCATCGCCACGCTCGAGCGCAGCGAGGGCCGCTGAGCCGTCAGCCGGTGGCGATACGCCCGTAATCGACGAAATCGAACGCGTGCGCATGGCGCGCATCGGCGTCGTGCCGCTCGCGCGCCAGCTCGCGCCATTCGCCGCGTTCCCAGTCGGGGAAGTACGCGTCCGCGCCGTCGATGCGGGTATCGACATGGGTCAGGTGCAGGCGCGTGGCCAGCGGCAATGCCAGCGCGTAGACCTCGCCGCCGCCGATCACCATCAGTTCGCCGTCGCCGGCCAGCGAACGCGCCTCGCCCAGCGACGCCACCGCTTCCATGCCCGCGAACGGCACGCGGCCGCTGCGCGTCAGCACCAGGTTGCGGCGGTCGGGCAGCGCCCGGCCGAGCGAGTCGGCGGTCTTGCGCCCCATCAGCACCGTGTGGCCGCGGGTCAGCGCCTTGAAACGCTTCAGGTCGTCGGGCAACCGCCACGGCAGGTCGCCGTCGCGGCCGATCGCGCCGGCGCGGTCCAGCGCGGCCACCAGCACCAGCGCCGCGCTCACACCGCCACCGGCGCCTTGATGGCCGGGTGCGGGTCGTAGCCGGACACGGTGATGTCCTCGTAGCGCATCGCGAACAGGTCGGTCGCGGCCGGCGCCAGTTCCAGCGTCGGCAGCGGCCGCGGCTCGCGCGAAAGCTGTTCGCGCGCCTGCTCGAAATGGTTGCCGTAGACGTGGGCATCGCCGAGCGTGTGGATGAAGTCGCCGACACCGAGCCCGCAGTGGCGCGCGACCATGTGCGTCAGCAGCGCGTAGCTGGCGATGTTGAAGGGCACGCCCAGGAAGATATCGGCCGAGCGCTGGTAGAGCTGGCAGCTCAGGCGGCCCTCGGCGACGTAGAACTGGAACATCGTGTGGCACGGCTGCAGCGCCATCGCCGGCAGGTCGGCGACGTTCCACGCGCTGACGATCAGCCGGCGCGAATCGGGGTTGCGGCCGATCTCGTCGACGACCTGGCGCAGCTGGTCGATCTCGCGGCCGTCGCTGCCGGTCCAGCGCCGCCACTGCTTGCCGTACACCGGCCCGAGTTCGCCGTGTTCATCGGCCCACTCGTCCCAGATGGTGACCTTGTTCTCGTGCAGCGAGGCGATGTTGGTCTCGCCGCGGATGAACCACAGCAGTTCGTGCACGATCGAGCGCAGGTGCAGCTTCTTGGTCGTGACCAGCGGGAAACCCTCGCGCAGGTCGAAGCGCATCTGCCAGCCGAACACCGAACGCGTGCCGGTGCCGGTGCGGTCGGCCTTCGGCGTGCCGTGCTCCAGCACGTGCCGCAGCAGGTCGAGATACTGGCGCATCAGCGCGCGGGCACCGGATCGGGCGCGGCCGGCGGCGCCGGCTGCAGCGTCGGCGCGCGCCGCGACAGCGCCAGCAGGAACAGGCCCACGGCCACCAGCGGCAGCGACAGCACCTGCCCCATCGTCAGCCAGCCGAAGGCGAGGTAGCCCAGGTGCGCGTCGGGTTCGCGGACGAATTCCACCGCGAAGCGGAACACGCCGTAGAGCAGCGCGAACAGCCCCGACACCGCATACCGCGGCCGCGGCTTGCGCGAATACCAGACCAGCACCGTCAGCATGGCCAGGCCCTCGAGCGCCGCCTGGTAGAGCTGCGACGGATGCCGCGCGAACGGGTCGAGCGCGCCGCTGGCATGCAGTTCGCGCAGGCGCTCGATCGGGAGCCGCGCCATGTCCGCGGGCAGGCTGCCGGGAAACACCACGCCCCAGTCGCCGCCGGTGGGCTTGCCCCAGAGTTCGCCGCCGATGTAGTTGCCGAGCCGGCCGAAACCCAGCCCCGCGGGTACCAGCGGGGCCGCGAAGTCCATCGTGTCGAACAGGTGCAGGCGCCGCCGCCACGACCAGTACGTCGCCGCGACCATCACGCCGAGCAGTCCGCCGTGGAAACTCATCCCGCCTTCGTTGATCTTGAACAGCATCAGCGGGTCGGCCAGCAAGGCATCGAAAGCGTAGAACAGCACGTAGCCGATGCGGCCGCCCAGCACGACGCCGAGCATGCCGTAGAACAGCAGGTCGCCGAAGCCGTCCTCGTTGACGCCAGGCAGGCGGCCGGCGCGCACCCGACGACGGCCGAGCCACCAGGCGAAGGCGAAACCCACCAGGTACATGATCCCGTACCAGTGGATCCCGTGCGGCCAGAACGGCAGCGGCAATGCCACCGGGTCGATATCGTGGAGTACGGTCATGCGCTCAGCCCGGTCGCTTGCGGTGTTTTCGCCCGGCGATGATGTTCAGCGACTCCACGCCGGCCGAGAACGCCATCGCGAAGTAGAGGAACTTGCGGTCGATGTGGAACTCGAAGCCGTCGGCGATCAGCGCCACGCCGACCAGGATGATGAAGGCCAGCGCCAGCATCTTCACCGTCGGATGCTTGTCGATGAAATTGCCGATCGGGTTGGCGGCGAACAGCATCACCGCCACCGCCACCATGATCGCGGCCACCATCACCCAGCGGTTGTCGACCATGCCGACCGCGGTGATGACCGAATCGAGCGAGAACACGATGTCGATGATGGCGATCTGGGCGATCACGTAGCCGAACACCGCCGACGGCTTGGTGCCGATGTCCTCCTCCTCGCCGCGGCCCTCGACCGAGTCGTGGATCTCCATCGTGCCCTTCACCAGCAGGAACAGGCCGCCGGCGATCAGCACCAGGTCGCGCACGGAGAAATCCATGCCGAACAGGTGGAAAAGGTTGTTCTGCATGCTGGCCAGGAAGGCCAGCGACAGCAGCAGCAGGATCCGGGTGACGCAGGCCAGCGCGAGGCCGAAGCGGCGGGCGCGCGGGCGCTGCTCGGGCGGCAGCTTGCTGACCGCGATCGAGATGAACACGAGGTTGTCGATGCCCAGCACGATTTCCAGCGTGGCCAGCGTCAGCAGCGCGATCCAGATCTCGTGACTGAACATCCATTCCATCGTGTACGAAGCCTCTGTCAGTTCAGGTAGCGCGGGCCGAGGATCAGGCCCCAGCAGATGAGTACGTTCATGTCGGCCAGGAATACCGCGGCCGAGCCCATGTCCTTGGCGCGGCCGGCCAGTTCGTGCAGCTCCGGGCCCCAGCGGTCGACCACCGCCTCGACCGCCGAATTGAGCACCTCGATCACCAGCACCAGCAGCATCGCCCCGATCATGATCGCGCGCTCGACGCCGGTGTCGCCCAGCCAGTACGCCAGCGGCGCAAGCACCACCAGCAGATACACCTCGAGCCGGAACGACGACTCGACCGACCACGTTGCCCGAAGGCCCTGCATCGACCAGATGAAGGCACGCCACGCCCGGAACGGGCTGCGTGGCGCGTGGCTGCCGGTGCTGTCCGCCACGTCAGCCGGCAGACAGGCCGGCACGCCCGGGCCCGCGACGGGCCGGAACGCAGGACGGGATGGAACACGCGATCGGCATGGCGGGACGCCCGGGGGTCACAAGCCGCGCATTTTGCCACAGTCCGCCGCCGGTCCCGGCCCGGGCCTTTCCGCCCTTGCGGCCGCTGGTCGGGCGCCCCCACCATTCCCGGTCCCACCCTCGAGGAGTCTTCGATGTTCGATCCCGAACGCCTGCTGGGCCAGCTGATGGGCGATGCGATGTCCGGCAGCCTCGGTGGCCGTCGACGCCCCCGCAAGCCTTCCGGCCTGGGTGGCCTGCTCGGCGGCTCGATGAGCACCGGCACCAAGGCCAAGCTGGGCCTGGGCCTGCTCGGCATCGCCGTGGCGGCCTACCAGCACTACCAGGGACAGGCCGCGACCCCGCCCTCGCCACTGGCCGGAACCGGAATGCCGCCCCCGCCCCCGGGCGCCTCGGCGACCCCACCGCCGCCGCCGATGGCCGCCCCGAGCCCGGCCCGAAGCGAGCACGCGATGTTGCTGGTGCGGGCGATGGTCACCGCCGCCGACGCCGACGGCCTGATCGACGCGGGCGAGCGCGAGGCGATCCTGGGCCGCGCCCGCGCCGCCGGCCTGGACGAGGAGAGCCTGCAGGCGCTGGACGCCGAGATCCGCGCGCCGCTGACCGTGCAGCAGCTGGTCGTGCGCACGCCGGCCGAGCTGCGCGACGAGGTGTATGCCGCGGCGCTGATCACGATCCACGCCGACACCGACGCCGAACGTGCCTTCCTCGACGACCTGGCGACGCGGCTGGAACTCGATACCGCGCGGCGCGCGCACCTGCACACCCAACTCGGCCTGGGCACCGGCGCCTGACGCGCCAACCCCAGGCCGGAACCCACGACGCCTGACCGGCTTCTTCCCGGAGACATTCCATGCACCAGTGGTTCCTCAGCTACAACGGCCAGCAGATGGGCCCGCTCGACCAGGCCGCCGCCATCGCCCAGGCGGCGAAGAATCCGAACGGCCATTGCTGGCGGCAGGGGTTCGCCGAATGGATCCCGATCGCCGCGTGCGCCGAACTGCGCGCCGAGTCGGCGCCGGGCGGCCTGCCGGTGCCGGCACCGCCACCGCCGGCCGGTGCGGGCGCCGGTCAGCGCGCCGACCAGATCGACTACCGGATCTTCGGCGAGGACATGCAGTTCGTGGAGATCGAGCTCGACCCCGGCGAAAGCGCCGTCGCCGAGGCGGGATCGATGATGTACAAGGATTCGGTCGTGGCGATGGAGACGGTGTTCGGCGACGGCGCCGCGCCGGCCGGCGGCGGCTTCATGGACAAGCTGGTCGGCGCCGGCAAGCGCCTGATCACCGGCGAGAGCCTGTTCACCACCGTGTTCTCGCACACCGGTGCCGGCGGCAAGGCGAAGGTGGCGTTCGCGGCGCCCTACCCGGGCACGATCGTGCCGATGACGCTGTCCAACTACGGCGGCACGATCATCGCCCAGAAGGACAGTTTCCTGTGCGCCGCCCGCGGCGTGTCGATCGGCCTGTTCTTCCAGAAGAAGGTGATGACGGCGCTGTTCGGCGGCGAGGGTTTCATCATGCAGAAGCTCACCGGCGACGGCCTGGTGTTCGTGCACGCCGGCGGCACCATCGTCGAGCGCGACCTGCAGCCCGGCGAGCGGCTCGACGTCGACACCGGCTGCGTCGTGGCGATGACCAGCACCGTCAATTTCGACATCAAGCCGGTCGGCGGCGTGAAGTCGATGCTGTTCGGCGGCGAGGGCGTGTTCCTGGCGACGCTGACCGGGCCGGGCAAGGTCTGGATCCAGTCGCTGCCGTTCTCGCGGCTGGCTGGCCGCATGTTCAGCGCGGCCTACCAGAAGGGCGGCGGCAAGGACGAAGGCTCGGTCCTCGGCGGGCTCGGCGGCATCCTTTCCGGCGACCGGGGCTTCTGATGACCACGATTGCGGTCGAACCCGCTTCCCCGTCCGCAGACCACCTGCGGCTGCTGTCGGTCTTCCATTACATCTGGGCTGCGCTCGGCATCTTCGGCCTCGGCTTCCTCGCGCTGCACTGGTCGATCATGTCGCCGATGCTCGACCCGGAATTCCTGGCCCGGCAGAAGAACCCACCGCCGCCGGAGATGATCCGGATCTTCGCCCATTTCGGCTGGTTCTACGCCGCGTTCGCCGTGTACGGCGTCACGACGATGGTGCTCAACGCGCTCGCGGGCCGATGGCTGCAGGCGCGCCGGAACCGGACGTTCTGCATCGTCGTCGCGGCGCTGAACTGCATCAGCATTCCGCTCGGCACGGTGCTCGGCGTGTTCACGCTGGTGGTCCTGACGAAACCGGACGTGCAGCGCTCCTTCGACTGACGCCGCGCCGGTCAGTCCCCGCGGAAGATCGCCGTGCCGCGGCGGCCGTCCGGATGGATCCAGCCGCGGTACATGCCCGAGGTGTTGAACGGCAGCGCGATGTTGCCGTCGGCATCCACGGCGATCGCGCCGCCGTCGCCGCCGAGCGCGGGAATGTCGGTGTTGATGACGGCATCGGCGGCGGCCGCCAGGCTGTCCCCGCGCAGCGATACGCGCGCGCAGATCTCGTGCGCGGCGGCGGTGCGGATGTAGTACTCGCCCCAGCCGGTGCCCGACACCGCGCAGCGGGCATCGGCCCAGGTGCCGGCGCCGATCACCGGTGCGTCGCCGATGCGGCCCCAGCGCTTGTTGGTCATGCCGCCGGTCGACGTCGCCGCGGCGAGGCGGCCCTGCGCATCCAGCGCGACCGCGCCGACGGTGCCGAAATAGGTGCCCGGCGCGGCGGCGTGGCCGGCCTGCTCGCGCGCCTTCGCCCCCTCGAGCTGCTCGCGGCGCTTGTCGGTATCGAACCAGGCGTTCGGCACGCGTTCGATCTCCGGGCGGGTGTCGGCGAAGCGCTCGGCGCCGGCGGCGGTCAGCATCACGTGGTTGGAGTGTTCCATCACCGCGCGCGCCAGCCGGATCGGATTGCGCACCGTGGTGACGCCGGCGACGGCGCCGGCGCGGCGCGTGTGTCCTTCCATGATCGCCGCATCGAGTTCATGGGTGCCGTCGGCGGTGAACACGGCGCCCTTGCCGGCGTTGAACCACGGCGACTCCTCGAGCACGAGCACCGCCGCGCCGACGGCGTCCAGGGCGCTGCCGCCTTCGCGCAGCACCTTGTGGCCGGCGTCGAGCGCCGCATCGAGATCGTGGCGCACCGCCCGCTCGTCGTCGGCGGACAACGCGCTGCGTTCGATCACGCCGGCGCCGGCGTGGATCACCAGGGCCGTGCGCGGCATCGCCTCGGCGGTCGGCGGGGTGCCGGCGGAGGCATTCATCGCGGCGGCGGCGAGCAGGACGAGGAGGGCATGGCGCATGGTTTCTCCGGCATCGGGGTGGGAGGGCGGCGGCGATCAGGATACGCCGGCCGCTACAGCAACCGCGTACCGAGCGGCACCTCCGCGTCGGGAACACAGAGCGCGACGCGGCCCAGGGCGTCGTGGAAGCCGGTGACCAGGCACTCGGACATCAGCGGCCCGATCTGCTTGGGCGGGAAGTTGACGACGGCGACGACCAGCCGCCCGACCAGGTCCTCCGGCCGGTAGAGGTCGGTGATCTGCGCGCTCGACTTGCGCACGCCGATCCCGGGGCCGAAGTCGACCAGCAGCACGTAGGCGGGCTTGCGCGCCGCGGCGAACGGCTCGGCCGCGAGCACACGGCCCACGCGCAGCTCGACCTGCAGGAACTCCTCGAACGTGATTCGCCGCGCGCCTTCGTCCATCCCCGCACCCCCCGGAACCTGGCCGCCGTGGGCGGATGCCGGGCGTGCCGACCGGGAGCTTACCCCTGGTGGCGCAGCGCCTCGATCGGGTCCAGCCGCGCCGCCTTGCGCGCCGGGTACCAGCCGAAGAACAGGCCGGTGGCGACCGAGAACCCGGTCGCCAGCAGCACCACGTCCAGGTCCAGTCGCACCGGCAGCGCGCCGAACTTCTCCGCCAGCAACGCCCCCCCGACGCCCAGGACGATGCCGATGAAGCCGCCGCCCAGCGAGATCAGCATCGCCTCGGCGAGGAACTGCCGCTGGATCTCCTTCGGCCCGGCGCCGACCGCCATGCGCAGGCCGATCTCGCGGATCCGCTCGGTCACCGACACCAGCATGATGTTCATGATGCCGATGCCGCCGACGATCAGCGAGATCCCCGCCACCGCGCCCAGCAGCAGCGACATCAGCCGTGTCGTCTGCGTGCGCGTGCTGACCATCTCGGCGATGTTGCGCACGGCGAAGTCGTCCTCGTCGCCGGGCCCGATGCGGTGGCGCTGGCGCAGCAGCGCTTCGAGCTGCTCCTGCACGTAGGCAAGATCCTCCGCGCGACCGACGATCAGCGAGATCTGCTGCACGGTGTCGGCCTGGCGCGGCACGACCGCCGCCGTGGCGGCCGTCGCGGCGGCCGTGGCGGGCGCGGCGGCCGACGTGGCCGCGGTCGCCAGCCGCCGGCGGCCGGTTTCCATCGGCACCAGCAGCAGATCGTCGGCGTCGTTGCCCCAACTGCCCTGGCCCTTGCCCGCCAGCACGCCGACCACGCGCAGCGGCACGCGGCCGAGCCGCACGGTGGCGCCTATCGGGTCGTCGGCGCCGAACAGTTCGCGCCGCACCGTCTCGCCGAGCACGACCACCTTCGCCGCGGAACTGTAGTCGCGTGCGGTGAACCCCTCGCCGAGCGCCAGCTCCCAGTCGTTCACGACGAAATAATCGGCGTCGATGCCCTGCCAGCTCGTCGACCAGTTGTTCTCGGCATGGACGACCTGGCCGCCGCCCCGGTTGGAGGCGGTGACCGACTGCACTTCCGGGATCTCGTCGCGGATCGCCTGCACGTCGTCGTCGGTCAGTGTGCCGGCACTGCCGGCGGCGCCGCGCACCGGCCCGGCGCCGCGCGCCGATGCCGCCGAGACGTCGAGGCGGTTGGAGCCCAGCCGCGAGATCATCGTATCCAGCTCGGCCTGCGTGCCCTGCCCGACCGACACCATGACGATCACCGCGGCGATGCCGATGATCACGCCCAGCGCCGTGAGGATGCTGCGCAGCCAGTTGCCGCGCAGCGACGCCACCGCCGAACGCAGCACGTCGGGCAGCGTCATGCCGCGGCCTGCGCCGGCTGCCAGCCGTCCGGGTGCAGCTCGCCGTCGTGCATCACCACGACCCGGTCGGCGTGGCTGGCGACGTCGCGTTCGTGGGTGATCAGCACGATCGTGCGGCCGCCCTGCTTGAGCCGGTCGAACAGCGCCAGGATCTCGGCACTCGTGCGCGAATCGAGCGCGCCCGTGGGCTCGTCGGCCAGCAGCAGCGGCGGTTCGTTGATCAGCGCGCGGGCGATGGCCACGCGCTGCTGCTGGCCGCCGGAAAGTTCGCTCGGCGTGTGGCCCGCGCGCTCGGCGAGTCCCACCTCCGCCAGCGCCGCCAACGCCCGCGGCGCGCGTTCGGCCAGCGGCAGGTCGCCATAGGCCAGCGGCATCATCACGTTCTCCAGCGCGGTCTGCCGCGACAGCAGGTTGAACCCCTGGAACACGAAGCCGATCTTCTGCAGCCGCAGCCGCGCGCGGCCGGCGGCGTCGAGCGTGGCGACGTCGACGCCGTCGCAGCGGTAGCGACCGCTGCTGGGCGTGTCGAGGCAGCCGATCAGGTTCATCAGCGTCGACTTGCCCGAGCCCGAGGCGCCCATGATCGCGAGGAACTCGCCGCGGGGCACGACCAGGTCGACCCCGCGCAGCGCGACCACCTCGGCCGGCGTCCCCGGCGAATACACCTTGCCCAGGCCGTGCAGTTCGATCACCGGCGCGACGGCGTTCATTCGGCCGGTCTTTCCTGGCCGACCAGCACCGAGTCGCCCTCGGCCAGGTCGCCCTCGACCTCGGTCACGGTGCCGTCCGACGCGCCCAGCCGCACGGTCACCGGCTGCGGCTCGCCGTCCACGAGCTTCCAGGCGACGCCGCGGCGCGCCGTGGCGAGTGCGCGCAGCGCGGCGTCCCAACGCTGCTGCTGCGCCGGCGACAGCGAGTCGCGGAACGGCGCGAACGTGCGGGTCATCGCCTCGGCCATGCGCTGGCGCATCGCCTCGCGTGACGGACCGCCGGCCTCCGTGGCGCCCCAGCCCTGGCCCCCGCGGCCGCCGCGGCCGCCGAACATGCCGGCGCCGGTCTGCGCCTGGGCCGACGCCGCGGGCGCGCGCGCCGCGGCCCGTTCGCGGACCTGGTCCAGCGCCGACTCGAACGCGGCGCGCTGCGCCGGATCGAGCGCGAGCGTGTCGGCCAGCGCCGGCAGTTCCTGCACGAGGCTGCCGCGCCCGGTCGGCGGCGGCTCGACGCCCGGCGGCGTGAAGCGCAGCGCCGCGTTGGGCACGCGCAGCACATCATCGCGCTGGCTGACGACGATTTCGGCGCTGGCGGTCATGCCCGGCAGCAGGCTCAGGTCGGCGTTGTCGACCTGCACGACCACCGGGTAACTGACCACGTTCGACGACGCCGTCGCCGACAGCCGCACCTGCCGGACCTCGCCGGCGAACTGCCGGTCGGGAAAGGCATCGACGGTGAACGACACCGGCAGGCCCTCGCGGATCTGGCCGACGTCGGCCTCGTCGATGCTCAGGTCGATCTGCATGCGCGCCAGGTCCTCGGCGATCTGGAACAGCACCGGCGTCTGGAAGCTCGCCGCCACCGTCTGCCCGGGCTCGACCGCGCGCAGCAGCACGACGCCGTCCACCGGGGCGCGGATCACCGTGTAGTCGACGTCGAGCCGGGCGTTGTCCACCGCCGCCTGCCGCTGCTGCACGGCCGCGCGGGCGGAGGCGATGCGCGCCCGCGCCTGGTCGCGCGCGGCCAGCGCGAGGTCGGCCTCGCTGCGGGCGATCAGCTGGCGCGCGACCAGACCGGCCTTGCGCGCATGGTCGGCCTCGGCGTTGCGCAGCGTCGCCTGCGCCTCGTTGACCGACGCCCGGGCGCTGCCGAGGTCGGCCTCGGCCTGCTGCAGCCGCGTGCGGAACGGCGCCGGATCGAGCCGGGCGATCGGCTGGTCCCTGGCCACCTTGTCGTTGAAGTCGACCAGCACCTCCTCGACCTGGCCGCTGACCTGCGAGCCGACATCGACGGTGGTCGTGGCGCGCAGGGTGCCGGTGGCCGAGATCACGACGCGCACGTCGCCGCGTTCGACCGTGGCGGTGCGCCATGCCGACGGCGTGTCCGGGCCGGCCCGGCC
>JAKFCL010000318.1:0-1584 GCA_036676665.1 Arenimonas sp.
CTGCGCTTCCTGGCGATCCGCCGCAACTGGCAGCTGCCGGTGGC
The DNA here is from genome assembly GCA_036676665.1 of Arenimonas sp. GTDB lineage: Bacteria > Pseudomonadota > Gammaproteobacteria > Xanthomonadales > Xanthomonadaceae > Arenimonas. The sequence continues at coordinate 45 of JAKFCL010000318.1, forward strand.
CGGCGCCTGACACGCCTGCTTCACGGGCCACGCGCGAGCATCGGCGCGATCGTCGGACGCCCACGGGCGAGCCGGCGCGAGGAGAAGCCGACCGTGTTCGCCGCCAACGAACTGCCGCCGCCGCGCGCGCTGCACCCGCTGCACGCTGTCGTCCTCGCCGGCACGATCCCGCTGTTCCTCGGCGCGCTGCTCGGCGACCTCGCGTACTGGAAGAGCCACGAGATGCAGTGGGCGAACTTCGCGTCCTGGCTGATCGCCGGCGGCCTGGTGTTCGCCGGCATCGCGCTGGCCTGCGCGCTGGTGCGCATGATCCGTTCGCGGCGTTTCGCCGGCCCCGGACTGGTGTACTTCCTGGTCCTGCTGGTGGCGTGGGGGCTCGGCTTCGTCAACGCGCTGGTACATGCGCGCGACGCGTGGGCGGCGATGCCGACGGGTCTCGTGCTGTCGCTCGTCGTCGCGGTGCTGGTGATCGCGGCGACCTGGCTGGGCTTCGCCGGATACGCGCGGCCCGCAGGAGGCGCGCCATGACCCGCCCGTCGACGCGCACGATGTGCCTGCTGCCGATGCTGCTGCTGGCCGCCTGCGGCGGCGGCGATCCGGACCCGTCCCAGTACGGCGCCACGCCGCCGTTGCCCGAACCGCAGAAGACGCTGCTGCCGAGCATGGAGATCGCCCACCCCGCGAGCTGGGGCGAGCAGCGGCCGACCGTGCCGGCGGGCTACACGATCACCGCAATCGCCACCGGGCTGAAGATCCCGCGGCAGACGCTGGTGCTGCCCAACGGCGACATCCTCGTCGCCGAAGGCCGCGGCGGGCACGCGCCGAAGCTGCGCCCCAAGGACATCATCGCCGGCTACATCAAGAAGCAGGGCACCTCGCCGGTCGACGGCGGCGACCGGCTGACGCTGCTGCGCGACGCCGACGGCAACGGCACCTACGAGATCAACACCGTCTTCGCACAGGACCTCGACGCGCCGTACGGGCTCGCGCTGGCCGGCGGTGTCCTCTATGTCGCCAACCAGGATGCGCTGGTGCGGTTCGACTATCGCGACGGCCAGACCGAGGCCAGCGGCCCGCCGGTGACCGTCACCGAGCTGCCGGCGGCGATCAACCACCACTGGACCAAGGCGCTGGCGGCGAGCGACGACGGCGGCACGCTGTATGTCGGCATCGGCTCCAACAGCAACATCACCGAGCGCGGCATGATCGCCGAGGTCGACCGGGCGATGGTCTGGCAGGTCGACGCCGCCACCGGCGCGCACAGGCCGTACGCGACCGGCCTGCGCAATCCGACCGCGCTGGCCGTGCAGCCCGGCACCGGCGTGCTGTGGACGGTGGTCAACGAACGCGACGAACTCGGCCCCAACCTCGTTCCCGATTACCTGACGTCGGTGCGCGCGGGCGGCTTCTACGGCTGGCCGTACAGCTACTGGGGCCAGCACGTCGACACCCGGGTGCAGCCGCAGGACCCGGACAAGGTCGCGGCGGCGATCGCGCCCGATTACAGCCTCGGCTCGCACGTCGCGCCGCTCGGCCTGGC
>JAKFCL010000319.1:0-2055 GCA_036676665.1 Arenimonas sp.
AGCACCTTCCAGTGGCCGCGGATGTTCACCAGCACCAGGCGATACCAGGTGTCGTCGGTGCCGGTGGATTCGTCCATGTGGCCCGGGCCGTCGCCGGTGGCTTCCCAGACCAGCAGGTCGGGCACGGCGTCGTGGTCCAGGTCGTACACCAGCGTCGTCGCGCGCACGAAGCCGGTGACGTCGCGGTCGAGCGCCTGTTCGCGCGTGCTGAGCGTCGCCGCGGCATGCGGCAGCGGCGACGGCGTCGGCGTCGGCAGCCAGAACGTATAGACGCTGCCGGGCACCTGGCCGGCATCGGCGCGCGCCGCGCGCACGCCGCCCTCGCCGTCGTCGAACGCGTGCCAGGCGCTGTCGTCGGCGGCGAGATCGCCGTGCGCGAAGCCCGGATGCCAGCCGTCGCAGCCGTGTTCGTTCCAGGCCGCGTGGCGCCGGCGCGCGTGGCTCGGCGCGACCTGCAGGCGGCCGTCGCGCATCAGCACGGCGCGCTGCAGCGGCCGCACCAGCAGGTGTGTGTAGGCGGTGATGTCGTACAGCGGGTACTCCGCGCTTTCCGGGGTCGGCGGTTTCGCCGGCGTCGTCACCCAGCGGTGCACGATGCCGAAGCGGCCGCTCAGCGCTTCCGGGTCCTCGTGCGCGGCGGCCAGCGCGCCGTCGTCGCGGAAGAACGAGGTGCGGACCGGCGGCAGGTCGATCGCCTGCACCACGGCCAGCGGGCGCGGATTGCCCTCCGGCGTGTTTTCGTAGAACGGCGGTGCCCACAGCTGCAACGCGGCCGTGACCCGCTGCGACGCGGCCAGATGATCGGTCGCGGCCGTGTCCGGGCGCTGCGCCTCGGCGGCGAGGCGGCGCAGCCGGCCCATGTCCAGGCGCGGGGTCGCCGGCGCGCCGTAGAACCCCTTCGCCAGTTCGGCCTTCATCGCCTCCAGCGCCGGGTCCTTCGGCGGCAGGCCGGGCTCGCCGCGCATGCGCCAGGCCTGGTCGATCTGCCACGCGTAGACCTCGAGCGAGGCCCAGGACGGCGCGTCGGCGAACGCGGCCAGCGCGGCATCGGCGGCGGACACCGGCTCGGCCGCCGCGCCGGCCGCCTCGTGCCGCACCGTCGCGGTCGCCATCGCCACCGCCGGCGCGAACGCCAGCATCGCCGCCAGAACCTGGGCCTTCCTGCAGAGCGTGCCGCGCATCGTCGTCTCTCCGTGGGTGACGGAGACAGCGTGCGCGGCGGTTCGGGCGCGGCGCGGGCGCGGTTTCGCCCATTGATGGCCCCGGGCGGCGGCGATTGCCCGCGAATTGCCAGAACCGGCAGGCAAGCTCGGCGCCTGTCCCCCAGATCCCCCCGATGCCGATGATCCCGACCCGCCGCCGCGTCCTCGCCTCCCTGTTCGCTCCCGCCGACCCGGCGGCCGCCCGCTCGACGCTTCCCTGGGAGGACGATCCGGCCCGCCGGCTCGCCGCGCTCGAGCTGCGTCATCGCGGCCGGCTCAGCGTCGCGGTGCTCGACACCGGCAGCGGCGAGGGCCTGGCCTTCCGCGCGTTCGACCGCTTCCCGCGCGGGCGCGGCTTCAATCCGCTGCTGGCCGCGCGCCTGGAGGCGGGCGGGAGCACCACGGCCGCGGAGATCGTCGCCGTGCTGCGCGGACTGCTGCCCGCCGACGCCGTCGCGTCGGCGGCGATGCCGGCCGCGCATGCCCTGGCCGCGACCGGTCACGGCGAACGCGGCCTGCGCGCCGGCCTGCCCGGCTGGCGGATCGGCCCGATGACCGGCGGCGGCGACGCGGAGGCCGGCCACGACCTCGCGATCGCCTGGCCGCCCGGCGGCGGCGCGCCGCTGCTGATCGCGGCGGCATGGCATGGCGCGGACACGACGTCGGACCTTCGCGATGTCGTGCTGGCGGATGTCGCGGCGATCGCCGGCGCGTGGGCGCGCAGCGGCTGAAGCCCCTGCCCTTCGGCACTCCCCGCCGCCACCCGGTCTGCTAGCGTCCCCCTACTTTCCCCGGGGGACCACCGATGCGCCACGCCGCCCTGTTCGCCGCCCTCTGCCTGGCGTTCGCGCCG
>JAKFCL010000320.1:0-6950 GCA_036676665.1 Arenimonas sp.
AACAGCGGCATCACGAAGCTCGCGACCATCCACAGGATCACGCCGCCGAGGCCGAAGAAGCTGCCGCGGTGCAGCGCGAACATGCTGCCGACGAGCTGCTTCCTGAGCGACGCGTCCGCGTAGCGTTCGTGGCGGGTGATCGCCAGCGTCGCGGCGTCGAGTTCCAGCGTGTTCGCGGCGCGTTCGTGCGCCGGGTCCGGGTCGAGATAACGCACCTGGACCTTGCCGTCCGCACCGGGCCACCGCAGCGTCGCTTCGCTCCACGCCGGCACCTCGCGCGCGAACGCGGCCCACGCGGCGGCCGCGTCGAACGGGGCCGGCGCGACGGCCGGCGGCATCCCGTCCGCACGCACAGTGCCGCCGGCGCCCGGCGCGCCGTCGCCGCGTGCACCGTCGGGAGCGCGTGGCGCCGCCGGCGCCTCGATGCCGGCCCACGCCTGCAGCGCGGTGCGGTACGCCGGGTACGACCACCACATGCCGGTCAGCGCGATCACCAGGTAGACCGGAAGCAGCCACGTCGCGACGACCGTGTGCAGCTGCCACAGCAGCGTGCGGCCGCGCTTGCGCAGGTTGATCGCCAGCCACGCCTTCGGGCTCAGCCAGCGTCCCTTCGGCCAGCGCAGATACAGCCCGGTCAGCGCGAAGAGCACCAGCGCCGCGCTCGAGGCCCCGACGATCTGCTTGCCGATCGAGTCCGGATCGGCCAGCAGCCAGCGGTGCAGCTGCATCGTCGCCCGGAAGAACCCTTCGCCGCGCGGCTCGCCGAGCAGCGTGCCGTCGTACGGGTCGATCCGCCGGGATTCGCCGCGCGGCCGGCCGCCCGGCCCCGGCGGGGCGTCGGCCTTCGGCGCGAAACCGACGACGGCGGGCGCGGTTGGATCGGCGAAGCGGGCCAGCGACGCGATCGGATCGTCCGGGCGCTGGTCGCCGATGCGGGCGAGCAGCGCGGCGGTCGACAGCGCTTCGCCGCGCGCCGCGACGCTCAGCACGCCGGGATTCAGCGCGCGCAGGATGTCGTGTTCGAAGCTCAGCATCGCGCCGGTGAGGCCGACCACCGCCAGCACGACGCCGGCGAACAGGCCCAGCAGCCAATGGGTCCGGAACAGGACCGTCCGCAGCAGGTGCCGCGGCATCAGGTGTCGCTCCAGCGCCGCAGCAGGTTGTGGTACACGCCGGTCAGCTGCACCGCCGCCGGCGAATCGGGCTGGTCGCGGTGCACCTGCTGGGTGGCGCGGTCCAGGTCGTACAGCAGCGTGCGCTGGCCGTCGTCGCGCACCATCGACTGGATCCAGAAGAACGACGCGAGGCGCTCGCCACGGGTGATCGGCCGCACCAGGTGCAGGCTCGTCGCCGGGTACAGCAGCAGGTCGCCGGCCGCGAGCTTCACCGCGTGCGCGCCGTAGGTGTCCTCGATCACCAGTTCGCCGCCGTCGTAGTCGTCGGGCCCGCTGAGGAACAGCGTCGCCGACAGGTCGGTGCGCACGCGGTGCGGCGTGCCGCGGACCGTCCGGATCGCATTGTCGACATGGCTGCCGAAGCCGTGGCCGACGCCGTAGCGGTTGAACAACGGCGGGAACACCTTCAGCGGCAGCGCCGCCGACACGAACAGCGGCGAACGCTGCAGCGCCGCCAGCACGCGCTCGCCGAGGTCGCGCGCGACCGGCGAGTCCTCCGGCAGCTGCAGGTTGTTCTTCGCGGCGGCCGACTGGTAACCGGCGGTCACGCGGCCGTCGGCCCAGTCGGCGGCGGCCAGCGCGTCGCGGAAGCCGGCCACTTCGGCCGGCGCGAGTACCGCGGGGATGTGCAGCAGCATCGGCGGCTCCGGATCAGAAGGACAGGTCGACGCTCGCCATGACGCTGCGCGATGCGCCCGGCGTGTAGTGGCCGCCGCCGACCGACTCGACATAGTCCTTGTCGGTCAGGTTGTAGGCGTTGATGCGCAGCGTCGTCGTCGGCAGGAGTTCGAACGCCGCCATCGCGTCGAACGTCGTGTACGCCTTCGCTTCGCGGATGTTCTGCGTGTTGGTCCAGCGGGCGCCGACATGGCGGGCGCCGAAGCCCAGCTGCAGGCGCTCGGTCGCGTCCCAGGTGGTCCACAGCGTGGCGCTGTGCTTCGGCGTGTTGCCGAGTTCGTTGCCGTCCTCGCGCGGATCCAGGGAGTGCTCCACTTCGCCGTCGAGCCAGGTGTAGCCGCCGAACAGCGTCCATGTGTCGCCGATGCGGCCGGTGGCGCCGATCTCGAAGCCGTCGACGGCCTGTTCGCCTTCCAGCACGGTGATCGCATCGGCATCGGTCGTGCGGGCGTTGGTCTTTTCGGTGCGGAACACGGCGGTGCTCAGCAGCAGCCGCTCGCCGAACAGGGCCCACTTGCCGCCGAACTCCAGGGTGCGGCTCTTCTCCGGCTCCAGCGCGGCGGTCGAGGTGTTCAGCGCGAGACCTTCCGCCGACGGGTTGAACGACGTGCCGTACGCCACGTAGAGGCTCGAGCTCGCGGTCGGCTTGTACAACGCCGCGGCGCGTCCGCTGAGCATCGCATCGTCGCGCGACCATTCGCGGCGCGTGCTCGTCGTCGTGTCCAGGCCTTCGGCGCTGACGTCGAAGCGGTCCCAGCGCAGGCCGCCGGACAGTTCCCACTTCGGGCCGATCTCGATCGTGTCGAAGGCGTACAGGGCGAACGAGTCGGCATCCGCCCGGGTATCGGACAGCGGCGTGCGGGTGATCGTGCCGGTGTACGGCGCGTCGTGGTCCGGGTCGAACAGGTCGGCCGGGTCGCCGTCGGTCGCGGCGCGGGCGCGGTTGCTCGACGCCTCGTCCGCGAACTCCGCGCCGACGACCAGCGTGTGGCGGACGTCGCCGGTGCCGAACATGCCGACCAGGTCCGTCGCGTTCGCGAGGATCGTGTCCTCGCTGTCGCGGAGCTTGGCGGTGCGGCGGATCAGCGTCGAGCTGTCGTCGAGGAAGCGCGGCGCGGTGATGATCGAATCGCGGTCGGCCTGGCCCCAGCGGGTCAGGTTGCGCAGCGACCACGTCTCGCCCAGCGGCAGGGAGACGATCGCGGTCGCCATGTCGGTGCGGGTGTCCTCGTAGTCGCGGTCGAGCAGGCCGTAGAAGTTCCCGCGGTCGACCGGCGCGCGGCCGTTGCGGCTGGCCGGGATCGCATTGTTGGTGGCCGGCACCCACGGCTGCCCGTAATCGGGCACGTTGTCCTGCTCGAGGTGGAACAGGCCGAGGTCGACGGTCGCCGCGCCGACGCCGAAGTGCACGGTCGGGGCGACGCCCCAGCGCTCGTTGCGCACCGCGTCGCGGCCGGCGATGCCGCCGTCGTGCGCCATCAGGTTGACGCGCAACGCGGCGGCGTCGCCCAGCGACTGGTTCAGGTCGGCGGTCGCGCGCCAGAGGTCGGCGCTGCCGGCGGCCAGCGTCGCATGGGCGGACGACGTGCCCGGCAGCGCGGTCTTGCTCGCCAGGTTGATCGATCCGCCGGTGGAACCGCGGCCGCTCTGCGCCGAGGCCGGGCCCTTGCTGACCTCGATCTGCTCGATGTTGAACGGGTCGCGCGCATATCCGCCGAAATCGCGCACGCCGTCGACGAACAGGTCGGTGCGCGCCGAGAAGCCGCGCAGCGTCAGGTTGTCGCCGGCCGGCACGCCGCCCTCGCCGGCCTGCAGGCTGATGCCGGGCACGTTGCCCAGCGCTTCGCGCAGGGAGCTGACGCCCTGCTGGCGCATCATTTCCGCCGGCACGATGGTGATCGACTTCGGCGTTTCCAGCAGCGGCTCGGTCAGCTTCGGCGAGCTCGGCGCCGGCAGCGCATGGCCTTCCACCTGCACGGCATCGAGTTCGGCGGGCGCGGGCGCGGCGGACAGCGGAATCGCGGCGCCGCCGCCGGCGTCGTCGGTGGCCGAAACGGCGCCGGCCGAAAGAGCGAGCGCCAGGGCGGCGGCCAGCGGATGGGCCAGGGGCAGGGTGCGGGACATCGGGAATTCCTTTTCCGGGTAGGAGGGGCCGGACCGTGCTGGTCGGCGGCGGGCGTCCATTCTAAATGCGAGTCGTTCGCATTCGCAAGCCGACGCCGCCGCAGCCCCTCGAAAACCCGTCCGCCCCTCCCGGCCGTTTCGCCCGCCCGGTCCGCCCGACTCCGTCCGGTCAGCCCGCCCGGCCCAGGAAACGCTGCTCCAGCAGGTCCCGCGGCAGTGGCCGGCTGAACAGGTAGCCCTGCATCTCGTCGCAGCCCAGCAGGCGCAGCAGGCGCGCCTGGTCTTCGGTCTCGACGCCCTCGGCGACGATGCGCAGCTCCAGCGCATGGGCCAGGTTGACCATCGTCGACACCAGCGCCAGCCCCTTCGGCGACACCTGCATGTCCTCGATGAACGAGCGGTCGATCTTCAGCGTGTCCACCGGCAGCCGCGACAGGTAACCCAGCGACGAGAAGCCGGTGCCGAAGTCGTCGATCGCCACGCTGATGCCGAGCGCGCGCAGCGCATGCAGGCTCGACGCGTTGTGGGCGATGTCGGACATCAGCATGCCCTCGGTGATCTCCAGTTCCAGGCCGGCCGCGGCGCCTTCATACGAGCCGATCGCGCGTTCCACGTCGGCGATGAAACCGCGGTCGCGCAGCTGCCGCGGCGACACGTTGACGGCGATGCGCGGGGCCGCGTGCCCCGCCGCCCGCCAGCGCTGGTGGTCGGCCACCGCCTGGCGCAGCGCCCAGCGGCCGACGTCGTCGATCAGCCCGGTGTCCTCCAGCACGCGGATGAACTCGCCCGGCGGCACCAGCCCGACCTTCGGGTCGTTCCAGCGGATCAGCGCCTCCACGCCGGTGATCTCGTCGGTGCGCAGGTGCACCTTGGGCTGGTAATGCAGCACGAACTCCTCGTTTTCCGACGCCTGCCGGAGCCGGCTTTCCAACGCCAGCCGGCCGGCCATCGCGCCGGTCATCTGCTGGGTATAGAACAGGAATCGCTCGCCGCCCTCCTTGGCCTTCTTCAGCGCCGCCTCGGCGTGCTTGAACAGCGTCGCCGCGTCCTCGCCGTCGTCGGGGCAGACGGCGACGCCGAACTTGGCGGCGAAGCGGTAGTCGGTGCCGTTGATCCGGAACGGGTGGCGCAGGAACCCCTCGATCGTCCGCTCGAGGAAATGCGCGACCTCGGCGTCGTGCACGAACTCCGGCAGCATCAGCGCGAACTGGTCGGCACCGACGCGCGCGACCCGGCTGTTGTCGCCGGACGTGCCGGCCAGCCACGTGGCGACCTGCTGCAGCAGTTCGTCCGCCGCCGCCGGGCCGATCGTGTCGTTGACGTTCTTGAAGCGCTCCAGGTCCAGCAGAACGAGCGCGCTGCGATGCTCGGCCGCCGCCGCGCGCAGGTGCTGCGCCAGCCGGTCGAGCAGCAGCGTGCGGTTGGCCAGCCCGGTCAGCGCGTCGTAATAGGCCAGGTAGTCGAGGCGCTCGGCCTGCTGCAGGTGCTCCAGCGCGAACGTCAGGTCGTTGGCCAGGTCCAGCAACAGCGCCATCTCGTCGTCGTCGAACGTGTCCTTCTGGTCCGATCCCAGCGTCAGCAGTGCCACCACCTTGCCGCCGACGCTGAGCGGCAGTACCACCATCGACTGCAGCCCGGCCGCCAGCGCCGCGTCCTTGGCGCGCATCCGCGGATCGGTGGCGATGTCGTTGATGATCAGCGGCTTGATGCCGCCGAGCACGCCGTCGACCTCCGGCAGCACCACCCGCCCCTGGCCCAGGCGCGCCTCGAGGTCGGCGCGGTACGCCGGCATCGCGCCCTCCCACGCGGCCACCGGCGTGACCAGGTGCGACTCCTGCACCAGGCCGATCCACGCCAGCGGAAAGCCGCCCTTGCCGACGGCGATCCGGCAGGCCTCCGTGAACAGCGACTCGCGGTCGGGCGCGCGCACGATCAGCGCATTGGTCGCGCTCAGCACCGCGTACAGGCGGTTGAGCCGCTGGATGCGGCGTTCGGCGCGATTTCGCTCGGTGACGTCGCGGATCATCGCCAGCAGATGGCCATCGGGCATCATCGAGACCTGCACGTCCGCGTCGAAATGGCTGCCGTCCTTGCGGCGGAAACGCCACTGCCGCTGGTAGTGGCCCTGGGACGTGATCACGTCCAGCGCCGGCTCGACGTGCACCACCTCGTCGACGGCGACGATGTCGGCGGCGTGACGGCCGATCAGGTCCTCGCGCGTGTAACCGAGCATCGCGCAGATGCTCGGGTTGGCGTCGACGTAGTGGCTGGTGGCATCGGCGACGAGGATGCCGTCCGCCGCGGACTCGAACAGCGACCGGTAACGCGACTCGCTTTCGCGTGTCGCTTCGGCCGCCGCCTCGAGCCGGCGGCTCGCGACCTCGGCGCGGTCGCGCGAGCGGTGCAGGCCCTCGCTGACCACGGTGACCGCCGTGCCGACGACGACCAGGAACAGCAGCTGCCAGCGCTCCGTCGGCGACATCACCAGCGCAAGGGTCGGCGGCAGCAGGAAATAATTGGCCGCCAGGCCGGCGAGCAACGTCGCCAGCAGGCCGCCGCGCAGGCCGCCGACATAGGCGCTCAGCAGGATCGGCACGACGAGCAGGACCAGCGTGGCCTGCCCCCCGAGCTGGGAATCCAGCGCCAGGCGCAGTCCCAGCACCAGCGCCGTCGCCACGATCGCGAACAGGTACGCCCGCCACGGCGCCCAGCGGAACCGGCCGGTGGTGGCGATCGCGCGGGGCGTGACGGGCGGGGGCGCGGGGGTCATCGGGTGGCATGCCTGGTGCGGGCCGGTCCGGTCAGCTGTACGCCCAAGCGGGACCCGCCGCAAGCCGCTCGGGCTGGCTGCGGCGCCGGTCTTGTCGCCGGCTTCACGCGACGGTGGAGGCTGCGCGTAAACCTTTCGCACGCCGGGGGCATCCGACCCGGACCAGGCCGCCCGCGCTGCGCCCTCCACCTCCGGGACATCGC
>JAKFCL010000321.1:0-1601 GCA_036676665.1 Arenimonas sp.
TGAACGACTTCGCCGCCTTCTTCGCCGCGCACCCGCGGCTGCGGCGGATCGGTTTCAACGGCGCCTTCGCCGAAACGACGTTCCGCCGGCGCGTGATCGCCGGCGGGGTCGGCCTCCCGGACGAACTGGAACTGCTGCGCCTGCCGTCCACCAGCCCGGCCAACGCGGGGATCCCGTGGCCGGCGAAGCTGGCGGCATGGCGCGCGCTCGCCGCGGGCGCCGCGCCGGCGCCGCACGACCCGTCGGGAGCCCTGCGATGAAACGCGGAACCCACGACTGCCTGATCGTCGGCGCCGGCCCGGCCGGGCTGGCGGCGGCGACGTACCTCGCGCGCTACCGGCGCGACGTGAAGGTGGTCGACAGCGGCGACAGCCGTGCCGAGAAGATCCCGCGCTCGCGCAACATTCCCGGTTTCCCGACCGGCATTTCCGGCAAGGACCTGCTCGAACGCCTGCGCGCGCAGGCCCGCCGCGCCGGCATCGCCATCTCCCCCGGCTGCGTGACCTCGATCGAGCCCGAAGGCGACGGCTTTATCGCGCGCGTCGATCGCCGCGTCGTGCGCGCACGCCGGGTGCTGCTGGCCACCGGCATGACCGACCACGAACCGCTGCCGGGCCTGAGCGGGCGCGCCACGCAGCGCGGCATCGTGCGCTGGTGCCCGATCTGCGACGGCATGGAGGCCACCGACTGCAAGGTCGTGGTGCTGGGGGAGGCCGGGCACGGCGTGCCGCACGCCCTGTTCCTGCGTACCTGGACCCGCGACCTGACGCTGGTGCTGCCGCCGGGCGCACGCCTGCCGCCGCGCCAGCATCGCGAACTGGCCGAGGCGGGCATCGCGCTCGTGCGAAAGGCGGTGCAGCGTGCGCGCATGCACGGCGACGGCGGCGAACTGGCCTGCGCCGACGGCACCCGCATTCCGTTCGACGTCGTCTACCCGATGACCGGCGGGCATGCACGATCGCAGCTGGCGCTGGCCCTGGGCGCGCGCTGCGACCGGCAGAAGGCGCTCGTGTGCCGGCCCGGCCAGAGCACGTCCGTGCCCGGCCTGCACGCCGCCGGCGACGTCGTCGCGTCGCTGCACCAGGTCAGCGTCGCGTTCGCGCAGGGCGCGCAGGCGGCGACGGCGATCCACAACGCGCTGCCACGCAATTTCCGCTGACCAGGCAAACCTTACCCGGCAGGCGCGCACTGGCATGGCCCGTGCTGCGCCTGCCTATCCCAGGAGCCCACGATGACCCCCGACACCCCCGTGACCCCCGCCGCGACGCTCGACGACCTGGTCGAAGTGCTCAACGACGGCATCCATTTTTTCGGCGACGCCGCCGAGCTCAGCCGCGAAGCCGGAAATGCGCAGCTGTTCCGCGACTTCCGCCAGTGCAAGCAGGCGATCGCCGATGCCCTGCGCACGGCCGCGCCGCTGGGCGCCGAAGTCCGCCAGGACGCCGGCAGCCTGCGCGCCGGCCTGCTGCAGGGTTACATCGACCTGCGCTCGCGGCTCGCCGACGATCCCGATGCGGTCTACCTCGCGGCACTCGAGGCGCAGGAGGACCGGATCCTGGAGGCGTTCCGCACCGCCGTCGAGCAGTCGCCGCCTTCGCCGG
>JAKFCL010000322.1:0-3656 GCA_036676665.1 Arenimonas sp.
GCGAAGCCGCGCAGCTGGTCGACCATCGTGTTGATGGCTTCCTTCAGCTGCAGGATCTCGCCGCGCACGTCGACCGTGATCTTTCGCGACAGGTCGCCGTTGGCGACCGCGATGGTGACCTCGGAGATGTTGCGGACCTGCGTCGTCAGGTTCGACGCCATCTGGTTCACGGAGTCCGTCAGGTCCTTCCAGACGCCCGACACGCCCTTGACCTGTGCCTGGCCGCCGAGGCGGCCGGCGGTACCGACTTCCAGCGCCACGCGCGTCACTTCCGAGCTGAACTCGGACATCTGCTCGAGCATCCGGTTGATCACGTGCGCGGCGCGCAGGAACTCGCCCTTCAGCGGCCGGCCCTCGGTGTCGAGCGGCACGGTCTTGCTCAGGTCGCCCTTCGCGACGGCGGCCATCGCCTCGGTCATCGTCTCGATCGGGCGCGCCATGTCGCGGATCAGGCTGTTGACGGAGACTTCCATCTCCTCCCACTGGCCCTGGCGGTTCGCGGGCAGCACGCGCTGACGGGTTTCACCCTCGCCGCCGACCTTCTGCGCGACCCGCGCCAGATCCTTGGCGAGCCGGCGGTTGGCGCTGGCGATTTCGTTGAACGTGTCCGCGAGCTTGCCGTACAGGCCTTCCCAGTGCAGCGGCAGCTGCACGCTGAAGTCGCCGTCTCTCACCGCGCTCATCGCCACCAGCAGCTGCTGCAGCGGTTCGGTGTCGGCCTTGGGCTGGGGACGTGCGGTGGTGCGCCGTGCGCGCTCGACGGGCGGCTGTGTGGACACGGTTTCGTTCCTCGGCGGTTGGCCCGTTCCCCCCTGGGAACGTGGCGGAAAAATTACCTTCAGGAAAGTGCACGGCATGTGTACGTACGCGTGGCGATCCTCGCCGAAATCTGCCGCATTCCGCAAATCCACCCGCGGTGGCATGGCGGTCGGATGCCCGGGGCGCTTGGCCGTGGCCGGCGTGCCGGCCTACACTGCGTCCGGATCCTCACGGTGCCCGAGATGGAAGGACCGATTCCCGACGGCGTGCGACGCTTCATCCTGACCAGCATCCCGACGGTACCGCACCTGGAAACCATGCTGCTGCTCTGGCGCGAGCCGGGTGACGCCTGGACCGCCGACGTCATCGCCAGCCGGCTCTACGTGCCGACCGCGATGGCCCAGGCCGTCGCCGACGAGCTTTGCGAGGCCGAAATCATCCAGTGCGAAGGCGAGCCCAGGCGCTACCGCTGCCGGCGCGAACCCGACAGCCTGCTGGCGCTGTGCGCCGCCGTCGACCAGGCCTACGCGCGCCACCTGCGCGAGATCACCGCCCTCATCCATTCCCGCGTCGACCGCAAGGCTCACCGCTTTGCGGAGGCGTTCTCCCTGAGAAAGAAGTGACATGGCCGCGATCATCTATTCGTTGTGCGCGCTGTTCTCGCTGGGGATTTCGATCCTGCTGTGGGCGCATTTCCACCGGACGCGCTCGCGCCTCCTGTACTGGAGCGCGCTGTGCTTCAGCGGACTGACGTTGAACAACCTGTTGCTCGTGCTCGACAAGCTGGTGCTTGCCGACCACGACCTGTCGCTGCTGCGGCAGTGGACGGCGCTGGTGTCGCTGGCGCTGCTGGTCTATGGCCTGGTCTACGAGGACGAATGACATGTCGAGCCTGCTGACCGGCGCCCTCGTGATGGCCTGCGCGATCATCGGCCTGCACTTCCTGCGGTTCTGGAAGTCGAGCCGCGACGGCTTCTTCCTGTATTTCGCCCTGGCGTTCTGGATCCAGGGCCTGCAGTGGCTGCACTCGGGGACGCGCGACGACCTCACCGACTATTCGCCGATCTACTACGTGGCGCGCCTGGTCGCCTACGGACTGATCGTCGTGGCGATCATCCGCAAGAATGTCCGCCGGCCCGGCGGGGACGTTCCCCCCGGCTGACGGCGGCACGTGCCGGGTCAGCCGCTCCGGCCGGCCAGTGCGTGCAGGTCGACCCGCTGCAGCCAGTCCGGCACGTCCACGGGCCAGCCGAGCTCGCGCTTGATGCGCACGCGCAGCGCGTCCGCCGCCGCCGGTTCACCATGGGTGACGAAGACCTGCCGCGGCACCGCCGGCGCCGACCGCAGCCACGCGAGCAGGCCATCGGCATCGGCATGTGCCGAACTGCCGCCGAGCTGCACCACTTCGGCGCCGACCGGCACGTCCTGGCCGAAGATGCGCAGCGTGCGCTGCCCCGCTGCCAGCGCCGCGCCGCGGGTGCCGCCGGCCTGGAAGCCGGCCAGCACGATCGCGTTGCGCGGGTCGGGGGCGAAGGCGACCAGGTGGTGGACGACGCGGCCGCCGGTGGCCATGCCGCTGGCGGAGATGATCACCATCGGCCCGTGCCGGCGGTTGAGCGCCCGTGATTCCTCGGCCGTGGTCACCACGGTCGCCGAATCGCGCAACGCGGCGGTCGCGGCGGCGTCCAGGCGGTGGGCGCCGGGGAAGAGCGAATAGAGCAGGGTGGCCTCGTCGGCCATCGGGCTGTTGAGGTAGACCGGCAGGTCGGCCGGAATCCTCCCGTCCGCCTTCAGCAGGTTCAGCAGGTGCAGCAGCACCTGCGCACGGCCGACCGCGAAGGCCGGGATCACCACCACGCCCCCGCGTGCGGCGACCCGGGCCACCACGGCGCCGAGTTCGGCGGCCCCGTCGGTGACGTCGTGCCGGCGATCGCCGTAGGTCGATTCCACGACCAGGATGTCCGCCGCGCCCGGCGCCTCCGGCGGATGCATCACCACGTCGTCGCCGCGGCCCAGGTCGCCACTGAAGCCGATGCGGGTGCCGGCGTGCTCGATCGTCACCGAGGTGGCACCGAGGATGTGTCCGGCCCCGCGCAACAGCGCCTGCACGCCCGGCAGCGGCTCGAACGGGGCATGCAACGGCACCGGCACGAGCTGTCGCATCGCCGCGGTCGCATCGTCGGCGGTGTACAGCGGCAGGGCGGGGTTGTGCCGGGTCGAGCCCTTCTTGTTCGCGTACTTCGCTTCTTCCTCGAGAAGATGGGCGCTGTCGGCGAGCAGGATCCGGGTCAGGGCTGCCGTCGCCTCGGTGCAGAACACCGGTCCGCGGAAGCCATTGCGTGCCAGCAGCGGCAGGTAGCCGGAATGGTCCAGATGCGCATGCGTCAGCACGACCGCGCGGATGGACTTCGCCGGCACCGGGAACGGGCTCCAGTTGCGCAGGCGCAGCGGCTTGTAGCCCTGGAACAACCCGCAGTCGACCAGCATCCGGCGACCGTCGGCGGTCAGCAGGTAGCGCGAGCCGGTGACCGAATCGGTGGCGCCGAGGAAGTCGAGCAGGAAATTTCGAACCGGTGCCGCGCTCGGCTGGCGGGGCGGCCGGTCGCCGCCGCGCCATGTGCGATGTGTCCTGGGCATGTCGCGCTCCCCGCCGGATGTCGGAAAGAGCATCGCACGCACGTCGGCGGCGCCGGTTGATCCCCATCAAGGCGGCGAGGTGGGGCAGGGCACATGCTGGGCCGGCCGGGACCCTCCGCCCCGGGGGAGACAGCGATGATCCGCAGTCCGATGCCGCGCCTCGCCCCGCCGTGGCAATGGGTCGGCGCATGGCTGGCCGCCGCGGCGTTGGCGATGGTGATGCCGGCCGGCGATGCGGCGGCGACCCGACAGCCCTTCGA
>JAKFCL010000323.1:0-1934 GCA_036676665.1 Arenimonas sp.
TTGGCGGCGCCGATGTCGAGCCCGCGGTAGACCAGCGCCGAGTCGACGCTGACGATTTCGGTGTCCAGCCGTTGCGCCCAGTCGACGGCCAGCGCGGTCTTGCCCGACGCGGTCGGGCCCATCAGCGCGATGGCGAGGGGCCGCCGGTCCTGCATCGCTCAGAGGCCGTCGCGGCGCAGTTCGCCCTGCACGTGGTCGAACAGGCCTTCCATCGCCGGCGTCGGCCTGCCCATCCGGCTGACGACCAGGATCGCCAGCGTCGCCAGCGCGAAGCCCGGCACCATTTCGTAGAGCCCGGTGTCGGCGACCAGCGATCCGGCGCCATCGTTGAACAGCTGCTTCCACACGATCACCGTCACCGCGCCGACCAGCATGCCGGCCAGCGCCCCGTTGCGGGTCATGCGCCGCCAGGACAGCGACAGGATCACGACCGGCCCGAACGCGGCGCCGAAGCCCGCCCATGCGTAGCTGACCAGCCCGAGCACGCGGCTCTCGGGATCCGACGCCAGCCAGATCGCCAGCAGCGACACCAGCAGCACCGTCAGCCGGCCGACCCACACCAGTTCGGTCTGGCCGGCGCCCTTGCGCAGGAATCCCTTGTAGAAATCCTCGGTCAGCGCGCTCGAGCACACCAGCAGCTGGCAGCTGAGCGTGCTCATGATCGCGGCCAGGATCGCCGACAGCAGGATGCCCGCAACCCAGGGGTTGAACAGGCGCTGCGCCAGTTCGATGAACACGCGCTCGGCGTTGGCCGTCACCGGCGCCGCCTGGTCGGGATGCTGGGCGAAATAGGCGATGCCGAAGAAACCGACCGCCATCGCGCCGAACAGGCAGACCACCATCCAGGTCATGCCGATGCGGCGCGCGGCGGGGATCGCCCGCGCCGATTCGGCGGCCATGAAGCGCGCCAGGATGTGCGGCTGGCCGAAATAGCCCAGGCCCCAGGCGATCAGCGAAACGATGCCGACGACGCTGGCGCCCTTGAGGAAGTCGACGTTGGCCGGATCCACCTGCTGCACCAGCGCCAGGCTCTCGGCCGGGCCGCCGGTGCCGAGGATCACGAACACCGGCGTCAGGATCAGCGCGAAGATCATCAGCGTCGCCTGCACGGTGTCGGTCCAGCTCACCGCGAGGAAGCCGCCGATCAGCGTGTAGAGAATCGTCGCGGCGGCGCCGTACCACATCGCCCGCTCGTAGGGCACGTCGAACACCGACTCGAACAGGCGCGCGCCGGCGACGATGCCCGAGGCGCAGTAGATCGCGAAGAACACCAGGATGATCGCCGCCGAGAACACCCGAAGCACCTTGTTGCGGTCCTCGAAACGATGGGTGAAGTAGTCCGGCAGCGTCAGCGCGTTCTCGCTGCGCTCGGTGTACAGCCGCAGCGGCGCGGCGACATAGCGCCAGTTGCACCAGGCGCCGGCGACCAGGCCGATGGCGATCCAGGCCTCCGAGGCGCCGCCGAGGAACAGCGCGCCGGGCAGGCCCAGCAGCAGCCAGCCGCTCATGTCCGACGCGCCGGCCGACATCGCGGTGACGAACGGACCCAGCGAGCGGCCGCCGAGAATGTAGTCGTCGAAGCTGCGGGTGTAGAACCACGCCGCCAGCCCGATGCCGACCATGGCCAGGATGTAGATCGCGAAGGTGATGTGCAGCGGCGAGAACTGGCTCATGGCGGCTCGGCGGTTTCGGGGCCGGGCAAGCTTAGCCCGAACCCGCGGCGGCGTATGCTGGCGGCATCGCCCGCCCGAGGTGCCGAATGCCACGCGGAAAAGCCCTCGCCTTCCTGCTGGTCTTCATCGTGCCGGCGCTGATGCCGGCGGCGGCCTGGCTGGGCGCGGCCAGCGGCCGGCCCGGGGCGATGGCTTGGTTCCCGCTGTTCTTCCTGTTCGTGTTCCTGCCCGTCGTCGATTACCTGCTCGGCCACGATCCCG
>JAKFCL010000324.1:0-10519 GCA_036676665.1 Arenimonas sp.
GGCCTTCGCCGGAGCGGCGGCAGCGGCGGGCGCGGCGGCGGCCGGGGCCGGGGCCGGCGCGGCGGCGACGGCGCCTTCCTCGATGATCGCGACCACCTGCTGGCTGGTGACGGTGTCGCCGGCCTGGAACTTCAGTTCCTTGAGCACGCCGTCGACCGGCGAGGGCACTTCCAGCACCACCTTGTCGGTTTCCAGGTCGAGCAGGTTCTCGTCGCGGCGGACGGTATCGCCGGCCTTCTTGTGCCAGGCGGCGATGGTGGCGTCGGACACGGATTCCGGAAGGACCGGGACTTTGACTTCGATGCTCATGGACGAGGTCCTGGTGGCGTGGAACGGAGGGTGGGGATCATTCGGCGGTGTGGTTGATCGGCGCGTTGACCAGCGCATCGTCGATCAGCTTCGCCTGCTCGACGACATGGGTGGCGAGGTGGCCGGCGGCCGGCGCCGCCGAGCGCGAGCGCCCGGCGTAGCTCGACGACTGGCCCTTGCCGAGGCAGAAATCGACGTGGTGGCGGATCTGGTACCAGGCGCCCTGGTTCATCGGCTCTTCCTGGCACCACACCACTTCCTTCGCCGATCCGAAGCGCTTGAGTTCGGCCGACAGCTCGGCGCGCGGGAACGGGTAGAGCTGCTCGACGCGCACGATCGCCACGTCGGTGATCTTCTTCGACTCCGCCGCCTCGACCAGGTCGTAGTAGACCTTGCCGCCGCAGACGACGACCCGGCGCGCCTTCTTCGGCTCGCGGCAGGTGGTGTCGGGGATCAGCGTCTGGAACTCGCCCGTGGCCAGCTCGTCGAGCGTGGACACCGACAGCTTGTGCCGCAGCATCGACTTGGGCGTCATCACGATCAGCGGCTTGCGGGTGCCGCGCAGCATCTGCCGGCGGAGCATGTGGTACATCTGCGCCGGCGTGGTCGGCGTGCACACCTGGATGTTGTCCAGCGCGCACATCTGCAGGAAACGCTCCAGACGCGCCGAGCTGTGTTCCGGGCCCTGGCCTTCGTAGCCGTGCGGCAGGAACAGCACCAGCCCGCAGAGGCGGTTCCACTTGGATTCGCCGGACGTGATGAACTGGTCGATGACCACCTGGGCGCCGTTGGCGAAATCGCCGAACTGGCCTTCCCAGATGTTCAGCGTGGTCGGCTCGGCGGTGGAATAACCGTACTCGAACGCCATCACGGCTTCCTCGCTGAGCAGCGAGTCGATCACCATCACGTGTTCGGGGTTCTTCGCCAGCGCGCGCAGCGGCAGGTAGGCTTCGCCGGTGACCTGGTCGTGCAGCACCGCGTGGCGGTGGAAGAACGTGCCGCGTCCGGCGTCCTGGCCGACCAGGCGCAGCTTCATGCCGTCGCCGAGCAGCGTCGCGTACGCCAGGTTCTCGGCGAAGCCCCAGTCCATCGGCAGTTCGCCGGCGGCCATCCTGCGGCGGTCGTCGTAGATCTTGCCGACGCGGGCATGCAGTTTCAGATTGTCCGGCAGGGTGTTGATGCGCACCGCCAGTTCGCCGAGCTTGCCGCGGTCGAGCGCGGTGACGACGCGGTCCGACAGCTCGCCGTCGAGCCAGCGCGACCAGTCCACCGCGAACGGGTCGGGACCGACCTTGACCAGGTCGGTGGTGAGGTCGCCGCGGTCGAGCTTGTCGCGGTAGGTGTCGACCAGCGCCTTGGCGCCCGCGGCGTCGAGCACGCCTTCGGCGACCAGACGGTCGGCATAGAGTTCTCGCGTGGTCTTGCGGGCGCGGATGTTCTGGTACATCAGCGGCTGGGTCGCCGCCGGCTCGTCGGCCTCGTTGTGGCCGTGGCGGCGGTAGCAGACCAGGTCGATGACGACGTCGCGCTGGAACTGCTTGCGGAAGTCGAACGCCAGCTGCGCGCAGAACGCCACCGCCTCCGGGTCGTCGCCGTTCACGTGCAGCACCGGCGCGCCGACGATCTTCGCCGGGTCGGTGCTGTACAGCGTCGAGCGGGCGTCGTCCGGACGGCTGATCGTGAAGCCGACCTGGTTGTTGACGACGATATGCACGGTGCCGCCGACCGCGAACCCGCGCGCCTGCGACATCTGGAACAGTTCCATGACCACGCCCTGGCCGGCGAACGCCGCGTCGCCGTGGATCAGCACCGGCAGCACCTGCTGGCGGCGGGCGTCCTCGCGGCGCATCTGCCGCGCGCGCACCGAGCCGGCGACCACCGGGTCGACGATCTCCAGGTGCGACGGGTTGAACGCCAGCGCCAGGTGCACCGGGCCGCCGGGCGTGGCGACGTCGGCGGAGAAGCCCATGTGGTACTTCACGTCACCGCTGTGGGCGGGATCGTCGACGTGGTCGAAGCGCCCTTCGAACTCCGCGAACAGCTTCAGCGGCGGCTTGCCGAGCGTGTTCACCAGCACGTTCAGGCGGCCGCGATGGGCCATCCCGATGACGACGTCCTTGATGCCGTCGGCGCCGCCGCGGCGGATCAGCGTGTCCATCAGCGGGATCAGCGAATCGCCGCCTTCCAGCGAGAAGCGCTTCTGGCCGACGTACTTGGTGTGCAGGTAGCGTTCCAGCCCCTCGGCGGCGGTGAGCCGCTCGAGCAGGCGCAGGCGATCGGCGGTGGCCAGGCCGGATGCACCGGCGGCGCCTTCCATGCGCTGCTGCATCCAGCGGCGCTGGACAGCGTCGGAGATGTGCATGAACTCGGCGCCGATGCTGCCCGAGTAGGTCGCGCGCAGCCGCGCCAGCAGGTCGCGCAGCTTGAAGCGCGGTTCGGCGAACCAGGTGTCGGCGGTGAACTCGCGGTCCAGGTCGGCCTCGCCCAGGCCGTGGAACGCCAGGTCCAGGTCCGGCGCGTCGACGCGGCCCATCATGCCCAGCGGATCGAGCTTCGCGCCGAGGTGGCCACGCGAGCGGTACGCGGTGACCAGCTTGCCGACCGCCGCCTGCGCCTTCGCCGCCGCCTCGTCGGCACCGCCGGAACCGCCGCGCGCACCGGCGCGGGCCGCCGCCTGCACGCTGGCCATGACCGCCGAATGCGGCACATCGCCGGCTTCGCGGCCCTTGAGGGCGTCGAAATAGGTTTTCCAGGACGTGGCGACGCTGTCGGGGTCGACCAGGTACTGCTCGTACAGGTCTTCGATGTAGCCGGCATTGCCACCGGCAAGCTGAGAGGTCTGCTTGAACTGCTTGATCAGACTGTCCACGACCCTGGCCTGGCCCGTCCGTGGACGGGTAAGTGATTGAATGGAATGGGAGAGACGGTGCCGTCGCCGGTCAGGCGACAAGGCCCGCGATTATAGCCGTCGCCGCCGGGCATTAGAACCCGCGGCGGTGCCCGGGCACCCCCTCCGATGGTCGCGGTGTCCGCCGGCGCGCCGGCTCAGATGCCGAGCGCGCGCAGCTCGGTGCACTCGCGGGAACGCTCCCACACCCGACCGAAGTGCTCGCGCAGCTGCCGCGTGCGGGCCGGCTGGGCCTCGCTCCACTCGCCGTCCCAGCGGCTGCCGAGCAGGCGGAACAGGAAACCATCGTGGTCGTTGCCGACGAAGGCCGACGGGTACTGCTGGTCGACCTGTTCGGTCGGCGAGCGGAACTGGAAGACGCTGGTCAGCCGCTGCGCGAGGCCGATCAGAGGATGTCCGGACGTCGGCAGCAGCGCCGGTTCCTGGACGATCACCTGGACGACGCCGCCGCGACCGGAGGTGGCGTAGGCGCGCAGCGCCTCGAGCACGCCCGGATGGCCGTAGAGGGCAGGCTCCAGGTCGCGGGTGTAGATCCACAGCTGCCGGCGCGCATCGGCGATCAGCGCGATCGTCGCGTCGACGGTCTGCTGCAGGCCCTCGATCTCCACCGCCGGATGCGACGGTGGCCGTGGCTTCGGGCCGGGGCGTTCGGGGCCGAGCATCGGCTCGAGCGTGCGCCGCATCGCCTGGTGCTCGATCCCGGCCTCCTCGAAGCGGGGGCCATACGGCTCGAACCCGTGGCGGCGGTAGAACGATTCGGCGCTGACCTGCGCGTTGAGGCTCACCTCGGTCCAGCCCAGCGCGCGCGCCTGGTCCATCAGCGCCACCAGCAGCGCGTCGCCGACGCCGCGCCCGCGCCAGTCGCGCAGCACGGCCATGCGGCCGATCTTGTGCTCCGGGGTCAGCCGGCCGGTGCCGATCGGACGGTTCTCGAGGTCGCGTGCCAGCACGTGGCGGCACTGCGGATCGAGGTCGTCCCATTCCTCCTCGATCGGCACGTTCTGCTCCTGCACGAACACCGTTTCGCGCACGAGGCGCAGATCGGCGAGGTCGGTGGCGAAATCGGCGGGTTCGACGCGGAAATCCTGCGGGTCCATGGCATCACCGGTGGCGGCGGGGTTTTTCCAGATGATAGTGCCCTTGTTCGAGCAGGGTCTGCACGGCCTGGCGACCGTCGGCATCCAGCCCGGCGACGGCGCCCGCGTCCAGGCTGTCGGCGGCCGCCAGCGTGCGGGCGGAACCGACGCCCATCGCGAACGACAGGCCGTTGGCGTGCAGGCGGGCGCGCCGTCCCTCGCGGGCCCAGGCGTGGCGGGCGTGCGGGTGGCGCAGAAGCCGGCCGCCCCGATCCAGCGCGGTGGCCACGGCGGCGGCGGTCGGCGGGCGGGCCGGGCGGCCGAGTTCGCCGGCGGAACGGTACTGGGTGATGAAGCGGCCGAACCAGCGGCGCAGGCCGTCCTCGTCGAGCCGGCGCAGCGGCTCGAGCGCGGCGCGCACGCGCGCGAACGCGGCTTCGTCGATCTCGTTCGGGTCGGCCGGTGGCTGCAGGTCGGGATCGGCGTAACGGCGCTCGTCGGGCACCGAGGCGGCCAGTTCCTCGACGTAGTCGAGCATCAGTTCGGCCTGCGATGGCGCCCGCATGCCGATCGAGAAGGTCAGGCACGCATCCTCGGCGACGCCGTGGTGGGGCACGCCCGGCGGCAGGTACAGCATGTCGCCCGGGCCGAGCACCCAGTCGTGGTCGGGCGTGAAGTGGCGCAGCAGCTTGAGTTCGACGTCGTCGCGGAACGCGGCCAGCGCGCCGTCGCGGCTGTCGATCTGCCAGCGGCGGCGGCCGTGCGCCTGCAGCAGGAACACGTCGTACTGGTCGACGTGCGCGCCGACCGAGCCGCCGGGCGCGGCGAAGCTGACCATGATGTCGTCGCGGCGCCACGCCGGCAGGAAGTCGAACGCCGGCAGCAGCGCCCGCACGTCCATGTCCCACTTGTCGACGTCCTGCACCAGCAGTGTCCAGTCCCGGTGCGGCATGCCGGGAAAATCGGCCTCGGCGAACGGGCCGTTGCGCAGTTCCCAGCGGTCGTTGCGGCGGTCGTGCAGCACGATGCGCGCCAGCGCGGCCTCCTCGCAGGCCAGGCCGGCGAGGTCCTCGGGCGTGATCGGCGACTCGAACCCCGGGAACGCGGCGCGGATCAGCAGCGGGCGCTTCTGCCAGTAATCGCGCAGGAAAGCCGCCGGCGCCATGCCCAGCGGCCGCTTCGCGGTGCCGGTGACCTCGATCGGGAGCTTCGCCATGTCGGTCCCCGGCCGGCGGTCAGACCGACCGGGCCAGGCGTTCGGCGAGGCCGGTATAGGTGGCCGGCGTCAGGTCGGCCAGGCGGGCTTTCGCGTCGGCGGGCAGGTCGAGCCCGTCGATGAAGGCGCGCATCGAGTCGGCGGTGATGCCGTGGCCGCGCGTCAGCGCCTTCAGCTGTTCGTACGGATTGGGCAGGCCGTGCCGGCGCATCACCGTCTGCACGGGTTCGGCCAGCACTTCCCAGGCCGCGTCGAGATCGGCGGCGAGGCGTTCGTCATTGGCGCTGAGCTTGCCCAGGCCGCGCAGCAGCGCGTCCAGCGCCACCAGCGAGTGGCCGAAGGCGGTGCCGAGCGCGCGCAGCACCGTCGAGTCGGTCAGGTCGCGCTGCCAGCGGCTGATCGGCAGCTTCTCGGCGAAATGGCCCAGCAGCGCGTTGGCGAGGCCGAAATTGCCTTCGGCGTTCTCGAAGTCGATCGGGTTCACCTTGTGCGGCATCGTCGAGCTGCCGACTTCGCCGGCCTTCACCGACTGCTTGAAGTAGCCGAGCGAGATGTAGCCCCAGACGTCGCGGCACAGGTCGACCAGCACCGTGTTGATGCGCCGCTGCGCGTCGCACAGCTCGGCGATGCCGTCGTGCGGCTCGATCTGCGTCGTGTACGCATTGAAGTCCAGGCCCAGCGATTCGACGAAGCGCTGTGCCAGCGCCGCCCAGTCGACGTCGGGGTAGGCGACGATGTGCGCGTTGTAGTTGCCGACCGCGCCGTTGATCTTGCCGGGGAACTCGATGCCGTGCATCACCGCCACCTGGCGCTGCAGGCGGGCGACGACGTTGGCCAGTTCCTTGCCGACGGTGGTCGGAGACGCGGTCTGGCCGTGCGTGCGCGACAGCATCGGCAGCGCGGCGTGCGCGTGCGCCATCGCCCGCAGCTTCTCCACGACGTCCCAGGTCCGCGGCGCGATCACCGTGGTGTAGGCCTCGCTGAGCATCAGCGCATAGGACAGGTTGTTGATGTCCTCGCTGGTGCAGGCGAAATGCACGAACTCCAGCGCCGGCCCGAGCTCGGCGTCGTCGCGCAGGCGTTCCTTGATGAAATATTCGACCGCCTTGACGTCGTGGTTGGTCGTGCGCTCGATTTCCTTCACCCGGGCGGCGTCGGCGACCGAGAAACCGTCCGCCAGCGCCCGCAGGCGGCTGGCGGCCGCTGCGGAGAACGGCGCCAGTTCGGCAATGCCCGGCTCGGCGGCCAGCGCCAGCAGCCATTCGACCTCGACCCGTACGCGGGCCCGCACCAGCCCGTATTCCGAGAAGATCGGGCGGAGCGCCTCGACCTTGCCGGCGTAGCGGCCATCGAGCGGGGACAGGGCGGTCAGGGCGTACTCGGACATGCGCGGGAACTCGGGCGTCGGGGAGGGTGGATTCTACCCGCGCGGCGCCGGCGGGGGCGCAGCGTATGCTGGAACACCCGTGCCGCCGGAGCCCGCCGATGTCCGTCCGAACCCGAACCGAAACCGACAGCCTCGGCGAGGTCCACATCCCGGCGGAGGCGCTGTACGGCGCCCAGACCCAGCGGGCGGTGCAGAACTTCCCGATCTCCGGCCTGCCGATGCCGCGCGGCTTCCTGCGTGCGCTCGGACTGGTCAAGGCCGCCTGCGCGGAAGCCAACGCCGGTCTGGGCCACCTGCCCGAGGACGTCGCCGCCGCGGTGCGTTCGGCGGCGCTGCAGGTCGCGGCCGGCGACCTGGACGGCCAGTTCCCGGTCGATGTGTTCCAGACCGGCTCGGGCACGTCGAGCAACATGAACGCCAACGAGGTGATCGCCCGGGTCGCCGCCCGCGAGCTGGGCCGTTCGGTGCACGCCAACGACCAGGTCAACATGGGCCAGAGTTCCAACGATGTCGTGCCCACGACGATCCAGGCCGCCGCGGTGCTGGCCTGCCGCGAATCGCTGCTGCCGGCACTGCAGCACCTGCGCCGGACCATCGACCGCCGCGCCGCGAAGCTCGGCAAGGTGACCAAGACCGGCCGCACCCACCTGATGGACGCGATGCCGCTGACGCTGGCTCAGGAACTCGGCACCTGGTCGGCACAGCTGGAAAGCGCCGCCGCCCGCATCGAGGACGCGCTCGGCCGCCTGCAGAAGCTGCCGATCGGCGGCACCGCGGTCGGCACCGGCATCAATGCGCACCCGCAGTTCGGCCGGCGGGTGGCGCGGGCGCTGTCGAAGCTGTCCGGCGCCCGGTTCACCCAGGCCGACAACCTGTTCGAGGGCATCGCCGCCCAGGACGGCGCGGTGGAACTTTCCGGGCAGCTCAATACGCTCGCCACCGCGCTGATGAAGATCGGCAACGACCTGCGCTGGATGAATTCCGGGCCGTTGGCCGGCCTGGGCGAGATCGAGCTGCCGGCGCTGCAGCCGGGCAGCTCGATCATGCCGGGCAAGGTCAACCCGGTCGTGCCCGAGGCGCTGTGCATGGTGTGCGCGCAGGTGATGGGCAACCACGTGACGGTGACGATCGGCGGCGCCAGCGGCAATTTCCAGCTCAATGTGATGCTGCCGGTGATCGCCCACAACCTGCTGCAGTCGATCGCGCTGCTGGCCAGCGCGATGCGCGTGCTGGCCGACCGCGCGATCGCCGGTTTCACCGTGCGCGGGGAGCGGCTGCGCGAGGCGCTGGACCGCAACCCGATCCTGGTGACGGCGTTGAACCCGGTGATCGGCTACGAAAAGGCCGCGGCGATCGCCAAGCAGGCCTACCGCCAGGGACGCCCGGTGCTCGACGTCGCCCGCGAGGCGACCGGCATGCCGGAAAAGCAGCTGCGGGCGCTGCTGGACCCTTCGAAGCTCGCCAAGGGCGGCATCCACGGCAAGCCCGGTGGCGGGGGCGGCTGACGCCGCGGCGAAAAAAACGAAACGCCCCGTTTCCGGGGCGTCGTCGTGTTCCGGTCCGGCGGCGCGTGGATCAGGCGCCGACGTCGCCCTCTACGGGGCGGTCATCTTCGGCGGGGCGATCGCCTTCCGCCGTTTCCTTCCGGCAGTCGCTGACCATGTCCTTGTCCGCGTCGGCATATGGCGCGAACTCGGGCACCGCCGCCGCCAGCGCCGCCTGCGCGGCCAGCAGGCCCGGCAGGCGGTCGCACAGCGCCTTCGCGCTGGCGCGGATGGCGTCCGCCTTGCCTTCGATGCGTTGTTCGACCGATCGCGCGTCGCCGTCGATCACGCTGCGGGCGGCTTCGGCCATCGCCTGGGTCGCCAGTTCGGCGCCCTGCATGCCGATCGCCGCGCCGGCCTCGGCGACCGCCGCCACTTCGCTGCGGTAGTCGAGCGCCAGCGCGCGCTGCGCGTCGGTCATCGCGATCTTCTCGCCGTCGATCAGCAGGTCGCCGTGGATCGTCAGTTCGGCCGACGGCAGTCCGTTGCCTCCGTCCAATTTCAGCGACTGGGTGGCCATCTGGTGGCGCACCTTGTCTTCGACCTTCTCGGTGACCTTGTCCAGCACGCTGAGCTTGTCGTCGTCGTCGGCCCGCTGGCAGGCGCCGAGTCCGAGGACCAGGGCCAGCGACAGGAGGGCGATCGGGGTCTTCATGGGGGAACTCCTGGAACGGTGGAGCGGAAGAAGAGCGGGAAAGCGTCGGGGGCCGGCGCACCGGCCCCCATCGTGGTGGTTCAGCCTTCGTCGCGGGCCCGGCGGAAATAGATGGCCGCGAAGATCATCGCGATGCCGGCGGCGGCGCCGATCCAGGTTTCCAGGCTGCCGAAGGCCATCCAGGCGTTCTGGGCCGAGAACAGCTGCACGATGTCGTGCGGGCCGTCCGGGTTGAAGTTCTGCATCGCCGGATCGCTGGCGCTCATGTAGACCAGGTCCATGCCCGGCACCGTGCCCAGCAGCAGACGGCCGACGATGTTGGCCCAGAACCACTCGGCCTTGGAGCCGAACATCTCCATCACGTCGAACCAGCTGACCAGCACGCCGGCGAACACCGGCACCAGCAGCGCCCACAGGAACGGCTTGCCCTTGGCCCAGGCCGACACCAGCAGCAGCCAGCCGACGGTGGGCAGGGCCCAGACGGCGTAGACGGGCAGGGCGGCGATCAGGTGGAAGGCGACGGTGAGCGGGCTCGCCGGGCCCCACACGAGCTGCAGCGGATTGCCGCCGTGGTAGAGCGCGTAGAGGCTGAGCAGCACCAGGAAGCCGAACGAGGTGACGATCGCCGCGGCCGTCGCGATCAACGGGGCCACGACCAGCGCGCTGGCGAGCTTGGAACCGACCGTCTTGGCGTCCGACAGCGGCAGCGACTTCCAGAACAGGATGCTGCGGTCCTTGCGGTCGTCGAACAGCGCGCCCAGGCAGTAGAAGAACACCACGAACGCCAGGATGATGAAGGGCCAGGAACCGGCGAGCAGGGTGCCCAGGTCGAGGCCGCCGGCCATTTCCAGCTGTTCCTTCGGCGTCATCGTCTGGGTGAGCCGGGACAGCTCGACGCCGTTCATCGTCAGGCGGTCGCCACCGTCATCGACCGAGCGGCGCACGCTCTCGCCGGCCACGATCGCCATCGAGGTGATCACCAGGAAGATGATGCCCGCCACGATCGGGGCCCAGAAGAAGCCGCCGCGGTGTTCCCAGTACTCGCGCTTCAGCAGCCATTTGAAAGTGTTCATGCGTAGGTACCCTTCATGGTGGCGACAAACAGGTCGGCGATGCCCGGATTGCGCGTCTCGCCGTAGGTGGCGAGCTCGGCGCGGGGACGGCCGTCAAACAGCATCACGGACTTGCCGAACACCTGCCTCTCGTCGATCGGACCCAGGGCCCGGGCCGCTTCGGCGCGGTCGGCCGGCACCATCACCTCGACGAAGCGCTCGCCGATGTCGTCCATCGACGCCGAAAGGACGATCTTGCCTTCGCGGATGAACATCAGGTCGGTGAGGATGTGTTCGATCTCCTCGACCTGGTGGGTGGTGACGACGATCGTCTTGTTCTCGTCGAAGTAGTCCTCGAGCAGGTTCTGGTAG
>JAKFCL010000325.1:0-17449 GCA_036676665.1 Arenimonas sp.
TCGACGTCGCCGACCACGGCGTAGGCACCCTGCACCGCCGGCGTCGTCAGCCAGCGGCGCGCGAGCGCCTCCTGCTTCCACAGCGCGTTGCCGGTGGTGCGGTCCAGCGCCCACACGGTGCCCTGCGGGTCCGACACCAGCAGGCGGTCGCCGGCCAGGGCCAGGCCACCGTAGCTGCCCACGTCGCGGTTCCACAGCGGGCGGCCGTTCTGCAGCGAGATCGCCATCGTCTGGCCACGCACGCTGCTGGCGAACAGTTCGGAGCCGCTGACCTGCAGTTCGCCGTCGACATCGGCCATGCGCTCGAGGTCGTTGCGACCCTCGGGTTCGGCGATCAGCTGTTCCCAGGCGAGGCCGCCGTCGGCCAGGCGCAGGCCCAGCACGCTGCCGTCGTCGTAGCCCAGGTACACCAGGCCGTCGCCGGCCACCGGCGCGCCGTTGCCGCGCACGCTGAGGTTCGGCAGGCCGCGGTCGAAGACCCACTTGCGATCGCCGGTGGCGGCGTCGAGGCCGAACGTCCGGCCATCGCCGCTGCGCACGATCACCAGGCCGCCGTACACCAGCGGGGTCGTGATCACTTCGGAGGTGACCGTCGCGACCCAGCGCTCGGCGCCGGTCTCGGCATCCAGCGCCACGACCTCGCCATTGCGGCCACCGGCCACCACGATGCCTTCGCCGACCGCCGGGCCGCCGCTGAGGCCGCCCTCGGGCTTGCTGCGGCGCCAGAACAGCCACTTGCTGCCGGTGCGGCCGAGCTTGACCGCCTGCGAATCCCACAGCGTGTCGCCGGTGACGGCGTTGATCGCCAGCACCTGGCCGGCGTCGTTGGAGACGTACAGGCGCTCGCCGTCGATCGCCGGACGCTGGCGCAGGCCCTGGCGTTCGCGGCCGTCGCCGAGGTTGCGCGTCCACACTTCGCCGGTGGCGATCGGACTGGCGATCTCGGTCAGTTCGGCCGGGTCCAGGGCCTTGCCCTTTTCGTCGCCGAACCAGCCCTTGAGGGTGGAACAGCCGGTGGCGGTGACCAGCAGTGCGGCGAGGATGATGATGCGGAACGACATGCGGTCAGGCCTCCGGCTCGGCGGACGGCGAACCGCCCGCATCGGTGAGTTTCATTTCGACCATCGGACGGGTCGGGGCGGCGACGTCGAGGGACGCCAGCGCCTTTTCATAGGCGGCACGGGCCGCGTCGCGGCGGCCCAGGGCCAATTCGGCGTCGCCGCGGATTTCCGCGGAGAGGGCCGGATACCGCTTTTCGACATCCGCATCGAGGCGCTTGAGCGCGTCGGCGGGCTTGCCGGAATCCATCAGCAGGCGGGCGGCGCGCAGGTTCGCGAGCGCCACCAGCGCCGGGTCGACCTTCTCGCCGGCCACGGCCTGCAACGCGGCGAGGGCTTCGTCGCCCTTGCCTGCCGCATGCAGCGCGGACGCGCGGCGCAGGGAGGCCAGCGCACTGAACGGCAGGTCCGGGTACTGGGTCGCGAGCACGGTGGCATGGGCCTGCGCCTTGGCATCCTCGCCCGCTTCCAGCGCCGTCGAGAAGGCGTGGTACTCCATCGCGGCCTCGTGGGTTTCCTGCGCCTGCCGACCCTGCCACCACTGCCAGCCGGCCAGCAGCGCGAGGCCGATGGCGACACCGCCGATCAGCGATGAGCCGTTGTTTCGCAGCCAGGCGCGAACGCGTTCGCCCTGTTCGTATTCGTCGATCTGGTCCATGGATGGTTTTCTTCGGGCCGGCGCGAGGCGCCGGCGGGTGATTCGGGAAGGAGCCGGGCAGGCCGGCTGCGGTCAGTCCGCCGCCGGAGCGGGCGCGCCGTCGGAGGATACCGCAAAGCGGGCGACGTTCGCCGAACGAAACGGCGCCAGGTCGACATCGCGGCCGGCGTGGGAGACCTCCACGCCGTCGGCATTGCCCAGCGTGATGCCGCCGATCTGGCCGGCGTCGTAACGACGTTCGTCGCCGGCGGCGACGAGGCCGCGCTCGATGCGTCGACCCTGTGCATCCATCACTTCCAGCCAGCTCTCGTCGCGGAACCGCAGCACCAGCCCCGCGGACGCCTCCGCCTTCGGGAACGGCGCCATCGACGCCATGACCGGATCCGGCGCGGGTGCCGCCGACGTCGCCGTCGTGTCGACTCCGGCCACGGGCGGGTCGGACGGCAGCGGCGGGGCCGGCAGCGACACCACCGGCGCCGCGATGATTTCGACCGCCGGATCGGCGGGCGTGCCCTCGGCGGCACCGGGGTCCAGCGTGAGGTCCTGCACGCGCTCGCGCGCCTGGTAATGGCGGGCAACCAGCACCACCGGCACGACCAGCACCGCGGTCATCACCAGGTAGACGAGATTGCGCACCGACGTGTCGAGCGTGTGGCGCATCCGCGAGCGCGTCGCCAGCGTCACCAGCGGCGGGGCCGGCTTCTCCGCGGTCGCCTGCTCCAGCAGCACGGCCGGCAGGCCCAGCAGGCGCAGGTAGCTGCCGACATAGCTGCGCACGTACACCGGCGCGCCCAGGCGCGGCCAGTCCTCGCGCTCCATCGCCTCGACGATGGCGACCGGCAGCTTCAGCTGCGAACCGACCTGCTCTCGGCTCAGCCCGGCGTCCTCGCGGGCCACGCGCAGGCGCACGCCGAGCGGGTCCTGGAACAGCGAGTCCTGCATCACTTCTTCGTTCATGGCGGGGTTCCGTCCGCGGCCGGCGGAGTGTAGCCGGGATGTTCGGCCTGGAGTTGCGCGCGATAACGCGCCGCGGCGGCGGCATCGCCGGCACGCTGTTCGATGCGGGCGGCCAGGTCGAGCATCTCCGGGCCCGGCTTGCCGAGCGCCTCGCGCCGCTGGAAGAAGGCCCGCGCGCCCATCAGGTCGCCCTGGCGCACCTTCAGCCGCACCATCTGCTCGAGCAGGCGCTTGTCTTCCGGCGCGATCGCCAGGCCGTCGCGCAGGTAGGCCTCGGCCTTGGCCAGGTCGCCGGCGTCGAAGGCGCACTTGCCGGCGTTGAAGAACACCTGCTCGCGAGACTTGTAGAACGGGTCCTTCGTGGCCCGCGCGAACATCGCGTCGGCCTCTGCGGCCTGCCCACCCTGGCAGAGCCAGACCCCGGCCACGTTGAGGATGTAACCCTCGTCGGGCGCCAGCTTGGCGGCGCGCAGGTAATGCCGGCCGGCCAGGTCGCGGTCGCCGAGGCGCTCGCGGATCATGCCCATGATCACCTGCGCCTCGGCCGAGTCCGGGTCGGACTTCACGGCGCGGGTGGCGCGGTCCAGGGCCAGTTCGACCTTGCCCGCGGCCAGGTAGGTTTCGGCCAGGCGGGTATTGGCCAGGCCGGTGCGCGACATCTCGGTGTCGGCGGTCCGGCGCTTGCCGCCGGTGTCGGCGTCGGACGTGCTGGACGGGCTGGTGGCGCAGCCGGTGCCGATGGCGAGCAACGCGACGACAAGCCAGCCCTGGATCGAATCATGCCGCATCGGAGACTCCCTTCTGCTCGAGCGTGCGACGGAAATCGGATTGGCGGCGCGTGCGGTCCAGCACCTGCCCCTTGAGCTGGCCGCACGCCGCGTCGATGTCGTCTCCGCGGGTACGGCGCACCATCGTCAGCACCTTCTGGTCGAGCAGGATCTTCTGGAAGGCGCGGATGTCGGCTTCCTCGGACCGCTCGAAGCGGGTGCCGGTGAACGGGTTGAACGGTATCAGGTTGACCTTGGCGGCGTCCTCGCGCTGCACCTGCGCGTCGAACTTCCGCATCAGCCGCGCCAGCGCGCGGGCATGTTCGGGCTTGTCGTTGACGCCCTTCATCATCGTGTATTCGAAGGTGATCGACGTGCGCGGCTTGCGCAGCGCGTAGCGAACGCAGGCGTCGAGCAGCTCGGCGATCGGGTACTTCTTGTTCAGCGGCACCAGCGATGTGCGCAGGTCGTCGTCGGGCGCATGCAGCGACACCGCCAGCGACACGTCGCTGACCTCGGACAGCTTGTCGATCATCGGCACGAGGCCGGCGGTGGACAGGGTGACGCGCTTGTTGGCCAGGCCGAAGCCGTTGTCGTCGCGCATCAGGCTCATCGCCCGCACGACGTTGTCGAAGTTCAGCAGCGGCTCGCCCATGCCCATCATCACGACATTGGTGAGCTTGCGCTGGTGGTGGGTGCGGTTGCCCAGGTGCTTCGACGCCGTCCACACCTGGCCGATGATCTCGGCGGTGGACAGGTTGCGGTTGAAACCCTGCGTGGCGGTGCTGCAGAACTGGCAGTTCAGGCCGCAGCCGACCTGGCTGGACACGCACAGCGTGCCGCGGCCCTTGTCGGGGATGAACACCGTCTCGATCGAATTGCGGGTGTCCATGCCCAGCAGCCACTTGTGGGTGCCGTCGCTGGACGCCTGGTCGAGCACGACGCCGGGCGCGCGGATCTCGCAGTGTTCCTCGAGCTTGGCGCGCAGCGCCTTGCCGACATCGGTCATCAGCGCGAAGTCGGTGACGTGCTGGTGGTACATCCACTTCATCAACTGGTGGGCGCGGAAGCGCTTCTCGCCGAGGGTCTCGGCGAAGAAGCGTTCCATGCCCTCGCGATCGAGGTCGAACAGGTTCAGCCGCGCCGGCGCGACCGGGGCGGCGGAGGCCGCCGCCGGGTCGAGCTTGAGCGGGATGGACCTGTCGAGGGGCTCGGTCACGGGCGTGCGGCTCAGCGCGGGCAGAGTTCGGTGGCGGCGAAGAAATACGCGGTCTCGATCGCCGCGTTCTCCAGGCTGTCCGAACCGTGCACGGCATTGGCGTCGATCGACTGGGCGAAGTCGGCGCGGATGGTGCCGGCCGCCGCTTCCTTCGGATTGGTGGCGCCCATCAGGTCGCGGTTCTTCTGCACGGCGTTGTCGCCCTCCAGCACCTGGATCATCACCGGACCGGAAATCATGAACTCGACCAGCGCGTTGAAGAACGGGCGCTCGCGGTGCACGGCGTAGAAACCCTCGGCTTCCTTGCGGGACAGGTGCTTCATCTTCGCCGCGACGACCTTCAGCCCGGCCTTCTCGAAACGGGCATAGATCTCACCGATCACGTTCTTGGCGACCGCGTCGGGCTTGATGATCGAAATGGTGCGCTCCAGCGCCATGGTGTGACTCCGTGTTTGCAGGGGTTGGGAAGCCGCTGATTCTAGCCCGAAACCCCCGTCCGCTGAAGGGTTTAGCGCAAATCCCTGCAAATTTCCAGCAGCATGGCCGGAAGCGATTCAGCCGCCGCCCGGGAAGCTTCGTCCCAAGGCTCGTTTCAATTGCCCATTTGACTCCGCCCGCAGCCCGGTTACACTCGCCAACACCCGTTTGA
This sequence comes from Arenimonas sp., assembly GCA_036676665.1. Classification (GTDB taxonomy): domain Bacteria; phylum Pseudomonadota; class Gammaproteobacteria; order Xanthomonadales; family Xanthomonadaceae; genus Arenimonas. The sequence continues at coordinate 5,309 of JAKFCL010000325.1, forward strand.
ATCGACCGCTGGTGCCATGACGACGACCCACTTCAACACCAAGGAACGCATCCTCGGCGCCGCCGAGGAGCTCTTCGCCCAGCACGGCTTCGCCGGCACCTCGCTGCGCCAGGTGACCAGTCGCGCCGACGTCAACATCGCCGCCGTCAACTACCACTTCGGCAGCAAGGAAAACCTCGTCAACGAGGTCTTCCGGCGCCGGATGGACGAGATGAGCGAACGCCGCCTGGCCCAGCTCAAGCTGGCCCGCGAGGAGAATCCCGGCGACCTGGAGGCGATCCTGGCCGCCTTCATCGAACCGCCGCTGGCCCTGACGATCGACCGCCACGGCGGCTCCGCCTTCGTGCGCGTCCTGGCCCGGGCCTTCGCCGAGAAGAACGACCGCCTGCGCAAGTTCCTGTCCGACAACTACGGCCACGTCCTGCGCGAATTCGCCAAGGCGATCGGCGCCGCCGTGCCGGAACTGGCCAAGGAGGACCTGTACTGGCGGCTGGACTTCACCGCCGGGGCGCTGACCTACGCGATGGCCGATTTCGGGCTGATCAAGCGCCCGGCCGGGATTTCCGAAAAGGCCCACTGCGAAAAGGCCGCCCAGGCCCTGATCCGCTTCGCCGCCGCCGGCCTGCGCGCCGGCTGACCTCCCCAACCCTCTTCCCGTCCGGAGCTTTCCCCATGCCGCAACTCCGCATCCGCAAGGTGGCCGTGCTCGGCGCCGGCGTGATGGGCGCGCAGATCGCCGCCCACCTCGTCAATGCCGACGTCGACACCGTCCTGTTCGATCTGGCCGCCAAGGACGGGCCGCCCAACGGCATCGTCGACAAGGCCATCGCCAACCTGGGCAAGCTCTCGCCGGCGCCGTTCGCCAGCAAGGCCAAGGCCGGCGCGATCACCGCCGCCAACTACGACCAGCACCTGCACCTGCTCAAGGACTGCGACCTGGTGATCGAGGCGATCGCCGAGCGCATGGACTGGAAGAAGGCGCTGTACGACCGGATCGAAGCCCATGTCGCCCCGCATGCGATCCTGGCTTCGAACACTTCCGGCTTGTCGATCAATGGGTTGGCGGAAGTTCTTCCGGAATCCATGCACCACCGGTTCTGCGGTGTGCACTTCTTCAACCCGCCGCGCTACATGCATCTCGCCGAGCTCATCCCTTGCGCGAAGACTGACCGGGAAGTCCTTGAAGGACTTGAAACTTTCCTGGTGACGACGCTCGGCAAAGGGGTCGTCTACGCGAAGGACACCCCGAACTTCATCGGCAACCGGATCGGCGTGTTCTCGATCCTCTCGACCCTGCACCACACGGCGCAGTCGGGCCTGGGCTTCGACGAGGTCGACGCGCTGACAGGCCCGCTGCTGGGCCGTCCGAAATCGGCGACCTACCGCACGTCCGACGTCGTCGGCCTGGACACGATGTCGCACGTCATCAAGACGATGGCCGACACCCTGCCCGACGACCCGTGGCACAAGTACTTCAAGGCCCCCGACTGGCTGCAGGCGCTGATCGCCAAGGGGGCGCTGGGCCAGAAGACCGGCGCCGGCATCTTCATGAAGAAGGGAAAGGACATCGTCGTCCTCGACCTGGCGAAGCAGGATTACCGCCCCGCCACCGGCGAAGCCGCGCCCGAGGTCGTCGAGATCCTGAAGATGAAGGATCCGGCGGCGAAGTTCGCCGCGCTGCGCGCCAGCGCGCATCCGCAGGCGCAGTTCCTCTGGTCGGTGTTCCGCGACCTGTTCCATTACAGCGCCTTCCACCTGGCCTCGATCGCCGATACCGCCCGCGACGTCGACCTGGCGATCCGCTGGGGCTACGGCTGGGCCCTGGGCCCGTTCGAGACCTGGCAGGCGGCCGGCTGGAAGCAGGTGGCCGAGTGGATCGCCGAGGACATCGTGGCCGGCAGGTCGATGTCCAGCGCGCCGCTGCCCGACTGGGTGTTCGACGGCCGCGACGGCGTGCACGCCGCCGAGGGCAGCTTCGCCCCGGTGCGCGGCGAGAAGCTGCCGCGCTCGAACCTGGCCGTCTACAACCGCCAGCGCTTTCCCGACCCGGTGCTCGGCGAACGCACGTCGCCGGGCGAGACGGTGTTCGAAACCGACGCCGTGCGCATGTGGCACGACGGCGACGGCATCGCCGTGCTCGGCTTCAAGTCCAAGATGAACACCGTCGGCGACGGCGTGCTGGCCGGCGTGCTGGAAGCCGTGGACCGCGCCGAGAAGGACTTCCAGGGCCTGGTGATCTGGCAGGCGAAGGAGCCGTTTTCGGCCGGCGCCGACCTTTCGGGCGCGATGGCGTCGCTGCAGGCGGGCAAGCTCGAACAGTTCGAGGCGATGGTGGCGACGTTCCAGTCGGTCAGCCAGCGCATCAAATATTCGCTGGTGCCGGTGGTCGCGGCGGTGCGCGGGCTGGCACTGGGCGGCGGCTGCGAATTCCAGATGCATTCGGCGCGGGCGGTGCTGGCGCTGGAAAGCTACATCGGCCTGGTCGAGGCGGGCGTCGGCCTGCTGCCGGCCGGCGGCGGCCTGAAGGAGATCGCGGTGCGCGCGGCCGCGGCGGCCGGGCCGGGCGGCGACGTGTTCGCCCAGCTCAAGCCGTATTTCGAGGCGGTGGCGATGGGCAAGGTGTCCGCGTCGGCGCTCGAGGCGAAGGAACTGGGCCTGGCCCGCGCCGGCGACGTCGTCGTCTTCAATGCCTACGAACTGCTGCACGTGGCGCGGCAGCAGGCCCGGGCGATGGCCGAGTCGGGCTACCGGCCGCCCCTGCCCGCCCGCCAGGTCGCGGTCGCCGGCGACGTCGGCATCGCCACGTTCCGGATGATGCTGGTGAACATGCTCGAGGGGCGCTTCATCTCCGAGCACGATTACGAGGTCTCCAGCCGCATCGCCACCGTGCTGTGCGGCGGCGAGGTCGACCGCGGCGCGCTGGTGGACGAGGAATGGCTGCTGAAGCTGGAAAGGGAGCATTTCGTCGCGCTGGCGCAGATGCCCAAGACCCAGGAACGCATCGCCTACATGCTCAAGAACGGCAAGCCGCTCAGGAACTGATGACCATGACCAGACAAGTACAGGACGCCTACATCGTCGCCGCCACCCGCACGCCGGTCGGCAAGGCCCCGCGCGGCGTCTTCCGCAATACCCGCCCCGACGAGATGCTCGCGCACGTGCTCAGGGCCGTGGTCGCGCAGACTCCCGGCATCGACGTCTCGCGCATCGACGACGCGATCATCGGCTGCGCGATGCCGGAGGGCGAACAGGGCATGAACGTCGCCCGCATCGGCCTGCTGCTGGCCGGACTGCCGAACACGATCGCCGCCCAGACCATCAACCGCTTCTGCTCGTCGGGCCTGCAGGCCGTCGCGCTGGCGGCCGACCAGATCCGCCTCGGCCACTCCGACCTGATGCTGGCCGGCGGCACCGAGTCGATGTCGATGGTGCCGATGATGGGCAACAAGGTGGCGATGAGCCCGCAGGTGTTCGCCAACAACAACGAGCACGTCGCGATCGCCTACGGCATGGGCATCACCGCCGAGAAGGTCGCCGAGGAATGGAACGTCAGCCGCGAGGACCAGGACGCGTTCGCGGTCGCCTCGCACCGCAAGGCGCTGGCGGCCCAGGCGGCCGGCGAATTCGCCGCGGAGATCACCCCGTACGACGTGGTCTCGCGGCAGCCGGTGGCCGGCGGCAACACGATCCAGGTGCGGCAGCTGCGCATCGAGAACGACGAGGGTCCTCGCGCCGACACCAGCCTCGAAGGCCTGGCGAAGCTGCGGCCGGTATTCCGCAACGGTGGCTCGGTCACCGCCGGCACCTCGTCGCAGATGTCCGACGGTGCCGGCGCGGTGATGCTGGCGTCGGAACGCGCGATCAAGGACTACGGCCTGACGCCGCTGGCCCGCTTCGTCGGCTTCGCGGTCGCCGGCGTGCGCCCGGAGGTGATGGGCATCGGTCCGATCGCGGCGATCCCGAAGGTGCTGGCCCAGGCCGGGCTGACCCAGGACCAGATGGACTGGATCGAGCTCAACGAAGCCTTCGCCGCCCAGGCGCTGGCGGTGATCCGCACCTGCGGGCTGGACCCGGACAAGGTCAATCCGCTCGGCGGCGCGATCGCGCTCGGCCATCCGCTCGGCGCCACCGGTGCGATCCGCACCGCGACGATCCTGCACGGGATGCGCCGTCGCCAGCAGAAGTACGGCATGGTGACGATGTGCATCGGCACCGGCATGGGCGCGGCCGGCATCTTCGAGTCGCTCTGATCCGGCGTCGGCACCGGACAGACGGGTCGTCCCGCGACGGCCCGTCTGCGGTTCAGGGCCGGCCGTCCACCGCTGCGCGATTCAGGATCCCGGCCGGTCGACCCGGCCCCGCCACGCATCCTTCGCCTGCAGCCACCAGTAGCTCAGCTGCGCGCCCAGGAATCCGGCCGGCTTGAGTGCCGACACCAGTCCGTAATCGGCGAACTCGCGCCAGCGCGGGTCGCCGTCGGCGATCGCCGCGGCGATCACCTCGCCGGCGAACGTGGTCGGCGCCACGCCGTGGCCGCCGAACGCCTGTGCCAGCCACAGGCCGTCGTCGATGCGGCCGACCTGCGGCATCTCGTGGCGCGCATAGCTCATCAATCCCGACCAGGCGTGCTCGACCGCGACACCCGACAGCCGCGGGAAGACCTTGAGCATGTCGCGGTACAGCAGCCGTTCAACCGCGTCGGGCGAACGGTCACGCACCGAGATCCGCCCGCCCCAGAGCAGGCGCGTGTCGGGCAGCGGCCGGTAGTAGTCGAACGCGAAGCGGCTGTCGTAGATCGCCGCGCGCGTGCGCAGCACGTCGTGCATCCGCGCGCCGAGCGGCTCGGTGACCATCACGTAGGTCGCGATCGGCAGCACGCCGGCGTCGACGTCGCGACGCAGCCCGGCCAGGTAGCCGCCGCAGGCCAGCACCACGGTCCGGGCACGCACCTGCCCGCCCGGCGTGCGCACCCGCCAGCCGGCGCCGTCGCGCTCCAGGGCGATGGCCGGCGACGTTTCGTGCACCGCCACGCCCTGCCCGGCCGCCAGCCCCGCCAGCGCGCGCGCGTAGGCCAACGGGTTGAAATGCAGCGCGTTGCGCTCGAACAGCGCATCGCCGTACCGGTCGGTCAAGACCTGCGTCGCCAGCTCGGCATGCGGCACGAAATCCCAGTGCACGCCGAAATGCTCCGCCAGCAGGCGCTGGCGTGCCCGCAGCGGCGCCGGGTCGCGGAACCAGTTCGTCCACAGCACGCCGGCATCGGTGGCGGCGCAATCGATGCCGTGGCGGGCGATGCGCGCGCGGATCAGGTCGACCGCGTCCTGGGTGCCGCGATAGAGCGAGCGCGCGCGCTCGGGGCCGAGATCGGCGAGCAGGCTGGCCTCGCCGCGCGAGAACCCGCCGAACACGAAGCCGCCGTTGCGGCCGGACGCGCCGTGGCCGACGGTCTGCGCGTCGAGCAGCACCACGTCGCCACGGCCGCGTTCGGCCAGGCCCAGCGCGGTGTTGAGGCCGGCGAAGCCGGCGCCGACGATGCACACGTCGGCCTCGCGCCCGCCGGCCAGCGGGGCGTACGCCACGCCCGTGGCCGCCGTGGCCTGGTAATAACCCGAGCCGACGCTCACGGGCGCTGCTCCCGCAACCCGGTCAGCGTTCGAGCGCGGCGCGCATGTAGGCGCGCGTCGGCTCCGCCAGGTCGTCGTGCTCGAGCGCGAACTCGATCGTCGCCTCGACCAGCCCGATCCGGCTGCCGCAGTCGAAGCGCCGGCCCTCGAAGCGGTAGGCGAGCACGCGCTCCTCGGCCATCAGCGCCGCGATGCCGTCGGTGAGCTGGATCTCGCCGCCCTTGCCGGGGCGCGTGCGCTGCAGGTGGTCGAAGATGCGCCCGCTGAGCACGTAGCGGCCGACCACGGCGAGCGTGCTCGGCGCCACCTCCGGTTTCGGTTTCTCGACGATCGCGGTCATCGCGCCGTACCGGCCGGTGAAGTCGTCGGTGGCGACGATGCCGTAGCTGGCGGTCTGCTCGCGGGGCACGTCCTGCACGGCGATGACGCTCGCCTCCTCGCGCTCGGCGAGGTCGGCCATCTGCCGCAGCGCGCCGGGTCCCTTGTTCCAGATCAGGTCGTCGGGCAGCAGCACCGCGAACGGCTCGTCACCGATCACCGGCCGCGCGCACAGCACCGCATGGCCCAGGCCCAGCGCCTCGGCCTGCGTGACGAACACGGCCCGCACATGTCGCGGCAGCACGTCGCGGATCAGGCCCAGAAGTTCGGATTTCCCCGCCTTCTCGAGCTTCTGTTCCAGTTCGTAGGCCTTGTCGAAATAGTCGGCGACCGAGTGCTTGTAGCGGTTGGTGACGAAGACCAGCGTGTCGCAGCCGGCATCGATCGCCTCGTCCACGGCGTATTGGATCAGCGGCTTGTCGACGACCGGCAGCATCTCCTTGGGAACCGTCTTGGTGGCCGGGAGGAAGCGGGTGCCGAGCCCGGCGACGGGGAAGACGGCCTTGCGGATGCGGAAGGTCATCGGGGTTTCAGTCGGACAACGGAATCGGGAAGCGGCTCGACGGCGTCGACCCGCGGCGCAGGCATCTGCGGCATCTGCGGCGTCGGCCAGCCGGCCTGCTCGGGCACGTATTCGGGCACCGCCTCGCGCAGCAGCGCCATCAGCGACTCGTCCTGGCCGACCTGGCGCAGCAGCTGGTCGAGCCTCTTGAGCAGGTCGCGCAGAACGGTCGTGCGCACCTCGCGCGGGCTGGCTTCCAGGATCCGCGGATGGCGGGTGCGGTGGTAGCGCTCGTCGGGATGGAACAGGATCTCGTGCAGCTTCTCGCCCGGGCGCAGGCCCGTGTACGTCACCGCGATGTCGATGCCGGGGCGCTTGCCGCTGAGGCGGATCATCTGCTCGGCCAGCTCGCGGATCGCCACCGGCCGGCCCATGTCGAGCGCGTACACCGACCACGGGTTCGCGCCCAGGTCCACCGAGTGCAGGATCAGCTGGCAGGCCTCGGGAATGGTCATGAAATAGCGCGTGACTTCCGGATGCGTCACCGTCACCGGGCCGCCGGCGGCGATCTGCCGGCGGAACAGCGGCACGACGCTGCCGGCGGAATCGAGCACGTTGCCGAACCGCACGACCGACAGCCGCACGCCACTGCCCTTGAGCTCGGCCTGGCACGCCAGTTCGGCGAAACGCTTGCTCGCACCCAGCACGTTGACCGGGCAGATCGCCTTGTCGGTGGAGATCAGCACGAACTGGCCGACGCCAGAGTCCCGGCAGGCGCGCGCCAGCGTGCCGGTGGCCTGGACGTTGTTGCGCATCGCCTCGCGCAGCTGCGCCTCGAGCATCGGCACCTGCTTGCACGCGGCCGCATGGAATACATGGTCCATGCCGCCGGCCAGCGCGATCCGGCAGGCGGTCGGATCGCCGCAGTCGGCCAGGAGCGGATGGACCTCCACGTTCGGGTAGTCGCGCAGCAGCTCGGTGGTGATCTCGTCGAGCTGCAGTTCGTTGCGCTCGAGCAGCACCAGCGACCCGGCTCCGGCGGCGGCGCACTGGCGCGCCAGTTCCGAGCCGATCGAGCCGCCCGCGCCGGTCACCATCACCCGCTTGCCGGCGATCGAGCCGTCGACCGGGTCGAATTCCACCGGCTTGCGGCCGAGCAGGTCCTCGATCCGGACCTCGCTGAGCTCGAGCTTCTGCTGCCGGCCGGCGAGCATGTCCGACAGACGCGGTACCGTGCGGAACGGCAGCCCGGTCTCGTCGCACAGGGCGACCACGCGCTGCATCTCGGCGGCATTGGCCGAGGGCATCGCGATGACGATCAGGTTCGGGGCCGTTTCCTGGGCGATGTACGGCAGTTCGTCGATCGTGCCGAGCACCGGCACGCCCTGCAGTTTCACGCCCTTGAGCACGCGCTGGTCGTCGAGCAGGCCCACCGGCTGGTAGCGGCCGTCGCTGCGCAGGTCGCGCAGCAGGGTCTCGGCCGTGCGGCCGGCGCCCAGCACGAGCACGCGCTTGGCGTCGGCACGATGCGAGGACTGCCGGAAATCCTTCCACAGCCGGTACAGCAGCCTCGGCACGCCGAGCACCACCACCAGCGCGATCGGGTACGGGAACAGCACGCGTCGCGGCACCAGGTCGAGCATGCCGACCAGGAACAGGATCGCGACGATCAGCAGCACGCCGATCAGGGCGGCGCGGACGAGGTTGGCCAGGTCCGGGAGGCTGGCGAACCGCCACAGGCCCTGGTACAGGCCGACCAGGCGCAGCACGACGCCCTGCGTGCCCACGGCGATCAGCAGTTCCAGCCACAGCGACGGTGCCGGCGGCGCGCCGGCGACGCTCGCGAGCCAGCGCAGCCCGACCCAGACGAACGCCACCATCGCCAGGTCGTGCAGCACGATCAGGATGCGCGGCACGAGACTCGAATTGCCGGGATTTTCCTTCATCCCACCCTCTTCGCTGTGCTGTCGGGACGGGGCCAGCCGCGGCCCGCCCAGAGATATATCAGGATTCCGGTCGCATAGACCGCGGCGGTCGCCGCCGCCGCGAGCCCGGCCTCGGCATCGGCCAACGCCAGCATCAGCCCCGAAGCGGCCAGCGTCCAGCCCGCGTAGGCGCCGGCGATGCCCATATGGGTCCAGCCGGCGGCGATCGCCCGCTGGTAGAGGTGTTCGCGGTGCCCCTGCCAGAACCGCTCGCCCCTCAGCACGCGTCGCACCAGCGTCAGGCCGGAGTCGATGAGGACCGCCGAGCCGGGCAGCAGGATCAGCGAAGCCGCGAGCCGGTCGCCGGCCTGCAGGGTGCCGGGAGCCGCGGCCTCCGCGTGCGGCGCGGGCGTGGCCGCCGCCAGCAACGCCAGGCAGGCGACGACATAACCGATGCCGTAACTGCCGACATCGCCCAGGAACACCCGCGCGCGCGGCGCATTCATCGGCAGGAACCCGAGGCAGCCACCGGCAAGGGCCGTGCCCAGCACCAGCAGCGGCTGGTCGGACAGCCCGTCCGGCCGTCCCGGCGACGACATCATCACGGCCAGTGCCGCCGCCGCCACGCCGACGATCAGCCCCTGCGACGCGACCAGGCCGTTGCTGCCGTCCATGAAATTCCAGACGTTGACCAGCACCAGGGCCACCGCCCACGAGATCAGGACCGCGGCGACGGGCCCGACCACGTCGGCGCCGGCCGGGAGGGCGAGCGCGAGCGGCAGCGTTCCGGCAATCTGCATCAGCAGCTTCGGCAGCGGCGTCAGCGGCCGCACATCGTCGATCAGCCCGGCGCCGGCGGTGAGCGCGAGACCGGCAAGGATCAGGCCACGCGGACCCTCCGTGCCCAGCAGCGCGGTGATCGCCATCGCCACCGACAGCACGATGCCGATGCCGCCGCCGCGCGGCGTCGGCTCGACATGCAGCCGACGCCCGTCGGGCTGGTCGACCCATCCCAGACGCAACGCCAGCCCGCGCCACGCCCACGCGGCGACCAGCGCCGGCAGCGCGAACAGGAAGACCAGCAGTGCGGCGAAACTCAGCATCCGCTCACTCGCCCACCGCGCCATGCACCGGCTTGATGCTGCCCCAGGACTTGCAGCCCGGGCACTGCCAGTGGTGCGCGCGGGCGCCGAAGCCGCAGCGCTGGCAACGATAGCCGGGCGTGCGCACCAGCAACTGGTCGGTGATCTGCTTGAGCGTCTTCAGCGTCGCGGCGTTGTCGCCGTCCGTATCGCGCAGGCTCAGGTCGATGTAGGCCGCCTCGCCGCGCACCGACGGGCGCAGCTGCAGCTGCCGCGACAGGAATGCCAGCGCGGACGGGTGGCCCTCGTCGCGCTCGATCATCCGGGTCAGCGCCAGCACGGCCGACACGCCGGGGTTGTGTTCGATCATCTCGGTGAGGAAGCCGCGCGCGCGCGCCCCCTCGCCGCGACGTTCGTAGCAGTCCAGCAGCGGCTCGAGGATCTCCGGCAGGAATTCGATGTCGTGGCGGGCGACGCGCTCGAACGCGCGGATCGCCGCTGCATCGTTGCCCTCCGCCAGTTCGATCCGCCCTTCGGACAGGCCGGCTCGCACCGAATGGCTGTCGGCGGCATAGGCCTCGGCGACATGCGTGCGCGCCTCGTCGAGCTGCCCGGCCAGGCGCGCCTTCTCGGCGAGCTCGCAGTGGTACTGCGCCACCAGCTTGCCCATCGGCTCCCCGCTGGCGCTTTCGAGCTTGTGCGCGTGCTCGATCGCCTTGCCCCAGTCGCGTTCGGCCTGGTAGATCGAGATCAGGTGCTTGAGCGCCTGCGGCGCCAGCACGCCCATCCGCACCAGGTCGGTGAACAGCGTTTCGGCACGGTCCAGCAGGCCCGCGCGCATGTAGTCCTCGCCCAGCGCCAGCACGGCCCGGGTCTTCTGCTCGTCGCTCAGGCCCGGGCGCCCGACCAGGCTCTGGTGCAGGCGGATCGCCCGGTCGACCTCGCCGCGGCGGCGGAACAGGTGGCCGAGCGCGAACTGGGTTTCGACGGTGTCCTTGTCGACGGCGGCGATCTGCAGGAACACCTCGATCGCCTTGTCCTGCTGCTCGTTGAGCAGGTAGTTCAGGCCGCGGAAATAAGTGTTGGACAGCCGGGACACGCGCGCCCCGCCCTTGCGTTCGCCGCCCAGGCGTCCGGCCAGCCAGCCGCTGGCCGCTGCGACGGGCAGCAGCAGGAAAAGCCAGGCGAGTTCACTCATGGGCGACTGGCGCGGGAGCCGAAGTGTCGGCCGGCGGCCCGCCGCGGCGCAGGCGGTGGCGCAGCGGCCAGATCACGCCCACCGTCAGCACCAGGCCCGCCAGCAGCGCGCCGGCGAGCACGGCCAGCAGCAGGGTGATGCCGAGCGTGGCGTTCTCGATGGTGTGGAATCCCAGTTCGATGCGTACCGGCTCGCGGTTGAGCGCGCCGAACAGCACGCCGAAGACGACGAACAGCAGGGCGAACAGGGCTTTGATCAGGCGCATCCGCGGAAGTCCAGAGGCGGGTCGCGGCGAGTTTAACCCGGGAGGACCGGGAACTCAGTCCTGGGCGCCGGCGGAACCGGAATTGACGCGATCGCGCAACTCCTTGCCGGGCTTGAAATGCGGGACGTACTTTCCGGGCAGCGCCACGGAATCGCCGGTCTTGGGATTGCGACCCAGCCGCGGCGGACGGAAATGCAGGGAAAAACTGCCGAAACCGCGGATCTCGATGCGTTCGCCCTGGGTCAGCGCTCCGCTCATCATCTCGAGCAGGGTCTTGACGGCGAGATCGACGTCGTCGGCCTTCAGATGGCCCTGGCGACGCGACAGCACCTCGATGAGTTCGGATTTCGTCATGCAGCCAAGGATTCCGTGTGGCGGGATGGAAGACCGCGTGGCCCGGGTTTCCCCGGGCCACCGGCCGATGTCGCGTGTTACTCGCTCTTGTTCAGCTGCTCGCGCAGCAGCGCACCGAGCTTGGTCGTGCCGCTGGCGGCGTCGAAGGACTTGTTGACCTCCGCCAGGTTCTCCTGCAGCTCGGCCTCGTCCTTCGCACGGATCGACAGCTGCATCGTGCGGCCCTTGCGGTCCATGCCGATGAACTTGGCTTCGATGGCGTCGCCGACCTTCAGGTACTGGGTGGCGTCCTCGACACGCTCCTTGGCGATGTCGTTGGCGCGCACGTAGCCCTCGATGCCGCCGTCGAGCTCGATCGTCGCACCCTTGGCGTCCACTTCCTTGACGACGCCGGTGACGATGGTGCCCTTCTGCGTGGTCGCCATGTACTGGCCGACCGGATCCTGCTCGAGCTGCTTGACGCCCAGCGAGATGCGCTCACGCTCCGGATCGACGGCCAGCACGACCGCTTCCAGGGTGTCGCCCTTCTTGAAGTTGCGCACGACGTCTTCGCCCGTGGTGTTCCACGAGATGTCGGACAGGTGCACCAGGCCGTCGATGCCGCCGTCCAGGCCGATGAAGATGCCGAAGTCGGTGATCGACTTGATCTGGCCGGACACCTTGTCGCCCTTCTTGAACAGGGCCGAGAACGCTTCCCACGGGTTCGGGGTGCACTGCTTGATGCCCAGCGAGATGCGGCGACGCTCGCCGTCCACGTCCAGCACCATCACCTCGAGCTCGTCGCCCAGCTGGACGACCTTCGACGGGTTGACG
>JAKFCL010000326.1:0-1597 GCA_036676665.1 Arenimonas sp.
CGCGATGCCGGTGACCCGCAGCATGAAGCCCGGCCAGTCGCCCGACGGAAGGCTCCAGGCCTCGTGCAGCAGCCACCAGCCGACGCCCCCCACCAGCCACGCCGAAAGCACGAACGTGACCAGCGCCTGGCGGGCGATGTGCTGGGGGCTGGCGGGCGCCAGCCGGCGCCGGCCCAGGTACAGCAACCCGAGCGTGGTGAGGCTGCACCACTGCACCATCAGCGAGGCGAGGCCGAAATAGGCGAGATCGTCGCCGGCGTGGCCGGGCGCCAGCGCGACGATCGCGGCCAGCGCCTCGCCGGCCAGGAAGGTCCACAGGATGACGGGGCCCTGCCAGAGGGCGTCGAGCGGGCCGCCGCCGCGGGCCACGGGGGCGTAGGCGGGCTGGCCGGGCGCGGGGTCCAACGGTCAGGCCCGGCGCCGGTCCGCGTGCCGCACCGGCTTACCAGCAGTCGTCAGCGTCGGCGGTGCGGGTGGTGACGCCGGCGGCGTAGGTCATGACCAGGTCGCCGCAATCGTCCTTGAGCTGAGCGCCCTTCGGGCTCGCCGTCAGCGTGTAGTTGGTCTCGTCCGCATCGCTCAGGGTGACGTCGTAGAACGGCGTGCTGGTGACGCCCGCCAGCGCGTACGTCGCGTAGGAGGCGTTGTCGACCCGGTGCTTCTCGAGCCGCAGCTGCTGCTCGTTGATGATTGTCGCGGCCTCTGCCCGGCGCGTGCGCTGCATCATGTTGACGTAGCTCGGGAAGGCGATCGCCGCGAGGACCGCGATGATCATGACCACGACGATGACTTCGATCAGGGTGAATCCAAGGTCCTTGCGGTTGGTCATGACGGGCTCCCCGGTGTTTTGTCCATTGTGGGGCGGCCCGGCGCGAATTGATACATGCCCGGCGCCGGCATCCGGCCATCCGTCCGGCCGATCCGGCCGCTGGTCATGGCCGGGCGCCTGTCCCGGTAGCGGCCGCCATCCCGGGGTGTAGTCTGCACCGGTGCAAAAAGGCATGAGAGGGGACACCGTGGATCGAAGCAGGCAATCCGGCTTCACACTGACGGAACTGGTCATCACGATCGTCGTACTTGCGGTGCTCGCGGTCGTATCGGTTCCGTCCTTCGTCGAGCTGCGCGAGCGCCAGGCGCTGCGCGGGGTCTCGGACAACTTCATCGTCGCGGTGGGCTTGGCCAAGCAGGAGGCCGTCAAGCGCGGCGAGATGGTCCGGGTGGACTTCAACGCGATGGGCGACGCGGTCTGCATGGGCGCCGTGGTCGTCGCCGCAGTCGACGATGCCGGCTGCGACTGCACCGAGGACGACTGCGCGGTGGCGCGTTTCCCGGACGTCGCTGGCGACACCGGCCCGCTCCGGCGGGTGACGCTCGACGGCGACATCGTCTTCGGCGACGAAGGCACCGGTTTCGTCATCGACCCGCGCACCGGCACGCTGGCCGAAATCACCGACAGTGGCGGCTTCGTGCTCGCGACCCAGCGCGGATACCAGGTGCGCCTGGACGTGAACGCAATGGGCAGGACCTCGGCGTGCACGCCGGACGGCGCGAAAACCCTGGCAGGAGTGCCGGCATGCGACTGAACAACTTCCGGACC
>JAKFCL010000327.1:0-10063 GCA_036676665.1 Arenimonas sp.
CCAGCCGGCCAGCATCAGCGCCGACAGCGCGATGCCGGCGCGGGCGATCCAGCCGCCGGGACCGAACGACTCGCCGTCGCGGCCGCGCAGCGCCGAGCGCACGACGTTGAGGAACGAATGCGGGTTCGGCGGCGACGGCGGCACGTTGACGTACTGCTTGCGGCCGAGCCAGAAGATGAACGTGGCGATGAACATCAGCACGCCCGGGATGCCGAACGCCACCGCCGGCCCGTACAGCTTCAGGAACACCGGCATCAGCAGCGACGCGAAGAACGAGCCGAAGTTGATCGTCCAGTAGAACGCGTCGAAGACCACCTTGGCCCGGTGCTTGTTGGTCTGGTCGAACTGGTCCCCGACGAACGACACCACCAGTGGCTTGATGCCGCCGGATCCGAGCGCGATCAGGAACAGGCCGGTGTAGAAGCCGGTGCGGTTGTCCTCGAACATCGACAGCATCGCGTGGCCGGCGCAGTAGATCAGCGAGAACCACAGCACCGTGTGGTACTTGCCGAAGAAGCGGTCCGACAGCCAGCCGCCCAGCAGCGGGAAGAAGTACACGCCGATCACGAACGTGTGGAAGACGTCCTTGGCGATGCCCGCCCGCTCGGCCTCGGGTGCGTACAGCAGCATCGTCGAGATCAGGAACGGCGTCAGGATGTTGCGCATCCCGTAGAAGCTGAAGCGCTCGCAGGCCTCGTTGCCGATGATGTAGGGAATCTGCCGCGGCAGCGGCACGTCGGGCCCTTCGGCGGCGGGTTTGCGGACAGCTTCGGTCATCGGCGGGGCCTGGCGCGTTCGGGGAGCCGATTGTCCACACTTCGGCGGCGCGGGCCAAACCCGGCGCGGCCTCGTCGTGAAGGCGGACCGCGGCCAGCGACCGCGGAACGTGGGTTCAGCCGCGCAGCAGCAGGAACGGCAGCAGCGTCAGCGCCACCATCAGCACGATGCCGATCACCGCGGCCAGCACCTGCAGCGGCTGCCGGCGGAACTGCGCCCAGGCGCCTTCGACCCGTCCCTCGCGGAGGTCGGCGTCACGCTGTTCGCGCGCCCGGCGCGCCCGCTCCGCCTGGTATCCGGCCAGATGCGCCTTCGCCTCCTCGAGCTGCTCGTCGCGCGCGGCCCACAGGCCCCCGGCCGAGATGCCCCACAGGCTGGGCCGGGTCTCGTAGAACTCGATGCGGTGCGCGTCCAGCAGCGCACGCACTTCGTCGGCCTCGTCGTCGGGCACGTCGCGCAGGTTCATCAGCAGTTTCGCCATGGGCCGATGATACCGGTCGGCTCAGCGTCCGCGACCGGCGACGAAGGCATCGCGCACCGCGACCCCGACGTCGGGCTGGTCGGTGAACCAGCCCTGCACCCCGAGCTCCAGCAGGCGGCGGGCCTGCGCGGCGCCGTCGCGCTCGCTGCGCAGCGTGTACGGATGCACGGCGAACCCGAGCGCACGCGCTTCCGTGAACCACGATGGCGCCACCACGGGTCGTTCCGGTCCGGGGCCGCGGGCGGCCGGTGGATCCTGCCCGCCGGGGGCCAGCAGGTCGTCCTTGTGCGGCCCGAGCGCGGCGGCGTAACGGCGCAGCCAGCGCAGCCCCGCCGGCTGCACCAGCGCGGCGTACGTCGTGCGGCCGGCCGCGGCGAACGGCATGTCCGGGCCGTAGAGGGCGCCCAGGTCGTCGCCGCGCGCGCGGTGCCAGGCGACATCCCACGGCGCCCCGGCGTGCAGCGGCCCGAGCAGCTGCACCAGCGGCCAGGCGACGCCGGCACGCGGCATCCAGACGTCGTGCAGTTCGACCAGCGACGCCGGTTCGAACGACTGCACGTACAGCCGCGCGGGATCGGTGAATCCGGCGGCGACGAGCTGCGCGACCAGCATTTCGCCCGGCCGCTGTGCGATCAGGGATCCGTCGAGGCGCCGGCCCTCGTGCGCGAACCACGTGGGCGACTTGATTTCGGGATACAGGCCGACGGGCCGCGGCGCCGACTGCACGAGGGCGACGATCTCGGCCAGCGTCGGCACGCCGTAACGGCCGTCGTGGCTCGCGCTCTGCGGCCGCAGCGCCGGCAGGCGTTCGCGGGCGCGCAGCCGGCGTATTTCCGCCAGCGTGAAGTCCTCGACGAACCAGCCGTCGACCTCGCCGCCTTCGACGATCTTGCGGCAGCGCCGGTCGGCGAATTCGCCGCGGCCGGCGACATCGGTGCTGGCGGACAGCTCGTTGTCGTGGCGGGCGACCAGCACGCCGTCGCGCGTCGCCACCAGGTCGGGCTCGATGAAATCCGCGCCCTGCCCGATCGCCAGCGCATAGGCCGCCAGCGTGTGCTCCGGCAGATAGCCGCAGGCGCCGCGGTGCGCGATGACGATCGGGGGCGTCACGGCGGCGCCGTCACGCCTCCTCTTCTTCCGGTGCCGGTGGCGCGGCGTCGGCACCCAGGAACCGGGCCAGGCCGCCGAGCTGCTGCGCCTGCACGCGGTCGACGACCGGTGCGAATTTCGACAGGTCGTCGGGCGTGTAACCCCCGACGCGATACCACAGCGTGATGCGCGTGCCTCCCGGACCGGCCGGCGCGAGCCGGAACTCGAGCGCACCGTTCAGGCCCATGCCCTGCAGCGGCCCGAGCCCGCCGGTCATGCGCAGCAGCTTGCCCGGATCGGCGAACGTGACCGTCATGTGCCACGCCTGGCGGGCGCCGTGGCGCTCGCAGAAGCAGCCGCCGGCCCGCGGGTCGATCGACAGGCGGCGGGCGTCGCCCCACCACGTGTGGTCGGCGGGCCACCAGCGGTCCACGTCGCCCACCAGCGCTTTCCAGGCGACCGCCGGGGCGACCGGCACGGTCACGGTGTTCTCGACCGTGAACCCGGACGGCGAACTGTCCTTGACCTCGGCGGCGGCAGGCAGTGCCGCCAGCGCCAGCCCCCCGATCAGCAATGCACGCATGCCGTTCCCCCGCTGGCCGATGTACGGCCATTAGGCCGGCGCCGCCGGGCCCGGGCAAGGGCCGGCATCAGCTCATGGCGACGCGTGCTTGCCCCGGCGGGCCGCATCGGTTCTCGTAGGCCTCCCCCTTTCCCGCCCGCGCCCATGTCCCGCCTGCTCGTCTTCCAGCACGTCGCCGCCGAACCGCTGGGATCGCTCGACCCGCTGATCCGCCGGCGCGGCCATCGCATCCGCTTCGTCAATTTCGAGCGCGATCCCGAGGCGCAGCCGCAGGTCGACCGCTATCGCGGGCTGGTGGTGCTGGGCGGGCCGATGAACGTGTCCGACCAGGCGCATCGCCCGCATCTGCGCACCGAGCTGCGGGCGATCGAGCAGGCGCTGCGCCAGGACAAGCCGGTGCTGGGCATCTGCCTGGGCGCGCAGCTGCTCGCGCACGTGCTCGGTGCGCCGGTGCGCCGGCACGACGTGCCGGAGATCGGCTGGTACGACCTCGAACTGACCGGCCACGGCCGGGAGGACGCGGTGCTGTCGGCGCTGGCGCCGCGCACGCCGGTGTTCCAGTGGCACGGGCAGACGTTCGACCTGCCCGACGGCGCGACCCAGCTGGCCCGCACCGACAGCTGCGAGCAGCAGGCCTTCCGCTGGGGAGACCGGGCCTACGGCTTCCAGTTCCACCTCGAGGTCGACCAGGCGCTGATCGGCCGCTGGCTGGCCAATCCCGCCCATGCCGACGAACTGTGCGCGCCGGGCCTGCCGCACGACGCCGAGGGCATCGCCCGGCGCACGGCCGAACTGGCGGCGCCGATGCAACGGCTCGCCGAGCCGGTGTTCGAACGGTTCCTGGACCTGGTGGGGCGGCCGCGCCGGCTCGTCACGCTGCCGTCGCGCGAATGGGACTGAATTCCCCCGCTGCCGCGGCTTGTTAGACTTCGCCGTCTTTTTCCGGAACTCCTCCATGGCCTCCAGCCTGCTCGCGCTGATCGACGACATCGCCTCCCTGCTCGACGACGTGTCGGTGATGACGAAGGTCGCGACGAAGAAGACCGCCGGCGTGCTCGGCGACGACCTGGCGCTGAACGCGCAGCAGGTGTCGGGCGTGGATCCGGACCGCGAACTGCCGGTCGTGTGGGCCGTGGCGAAGGGCTCGCTGGTCAACAAGGCGATCCTGGTGCCGGCGGCGCTGGCGATCAGCACCTTCATCCCGTGGGCGGTGACGCCGCTGATGATGATCGGCGGCGCCTTCCTGTGCTTCGAGGGTGTCGAGAAGCTGGCGCACCGCTTCCTGCACAGCAAGGCCGAGGAAGAGGCCCACCACGCCGACCTGGTCAAGGCCGTCGCCGACGAGAGCGTGGACCTGGTCGCGCACGAGAAGGACAAGATCAAGGGCGCGATCCGCACCGACTTCATCCTGTCGGCCGAGATCATCGTGATCACGCTCGGCACCATCGCCGACGCCGATTTCACCCGCCAGCTGACGACGCTGGTGGCGATCGCGCTGATCATGACGGTCGGCGTGTACGGCCTGGTCGCGGGCATCGTCAAGCTCGACGACGCCGGCCTGTTCATGAGCAAGCTGCCGGGCGACAGCCCGTTGCGCCGGCTCAAGCGCTCGCTCGGCCGCGGCATCCTGGTCGCGGCGCCGTGGCTGATGAAATTCCTGTCGGTGGCCGGCACCGCCGCGATGTTCCTGGTCGGCGGCGGCATCCTCGTTCACGCCGTGCCGCTGGTCCACCACTGGGTCGAGTCGATCACGCCGGCCGGCGGCATCGGCTGGCTGGTGCCGCACCTGGCCGACGCGGTGATCGGCGTGCTGGTCGGCGCCCTCGTGCTGGCCGCGGTCGTGGCGTTCCAGAAGATGCGCGGCAAGCCGGTGCTGCCGCACTGATGGACGCCGCCGAACGCTTCCAGGACCTGCTGCTGCGGCATTCCCAGGAAGCCGCCGCCGAACGCCGCGACGCGATCGAGGAAGTGCTGTGGCGCGACTTCGGCCTGGAGCGCGCGGTGCTGGTGCTGGACATGTCGGGATTCTCGGCGCTGGCCCAGCGCCACGGCATCGTGCATTACCTGTCGATGGTGCGGCGCATGCAGTTGACCGCCGAGCCCATCGTCGACGGCTACGAAGGCACGCTGGTGAAGTTCGAGGCCGACAACTGCTACGCGATGTTCCCGGATGTCGCCGCCGCGGTCAGCGCCGCGCTTGAACTCAACCAGGCCTTCGCCGCCGCCAACGCCGACACGCCCGACGAACTCGACATCCGCATCGCCTGCGGCATCGACCACGGCCGCATCCTGGTGGTGCCGGGCCGCGACTTCTACGGCGTGCCCGTCAACCGCGCCTGCAAGCTCGGCGAGGACCTCGCCGGCGCCGGCGAGATCCTGCTGACCGCCGAAGCGATGGCGCGGGTGCCCGACGGCCTGTTCGCCGCCACGGCGCTGCGGTTCGACGTCTCCGGCATCCGCGTCGAGGCGTTCCGGCTGCGCGTCGGCTGACCCCCCGGACACACCGTTGCGGTAGTCGTGGCTTGGTGACGGCCCAGGCACGCCCCAGATCCGGCGCATTCCCCTTCCGCAGGCCAATCCGATGACCCTGAAGCGAATCGCGGCGTTTTCCGATGGCGTCACCGGCGGCAATCCGGCCGGCGTCCTGATCGCCGCGGAACTGCCCGACGTCGCGACGATGCAGCGCATCGCCGCCGAGGTCGGCTATTCGGAGACCGCGTTCGCCGCGCCGCTGGCCGATGGCGGCTGGCGCGTGCGCTATTTCGCGCCGGCGTCGGAAGTGCCGTTCTGCGGCCACGCGACGATCGCACTGGGCGCCGCGCTGGCGATGCGGCACGGCGACGGCGGGTTCGCGCTGACGCTCAACGACGCCCGCATCCGCGTCGAAGGCCGTCGCGACGGCGAGGGTTTCGTCGCCGCGCTGCAATCGCCGCCGACCCGCAGTGCGCCGGCGCCGGCGGGACTGCGCGATGCCGCACTGGACCTGTTCGGCTGGCCGGGCACGCCGCTCGATGAGCGGATTCCGCCCGCGATCATCCATGCCGGTGCCGACCATCTGCTGCTGGCGCTGGCCGATCGCGCGGATCTTGCCGCCATGCGTTACGACCTCGAACAGGGGCGCCGGTTGATGGACCGGCACGGGCTGGTGACGATCGCACTGGTGCACGCGCAGGGCCCGGCGCAGTTCCACGTGCGCAACGCCTTCGCGTCCGGCGGGGTCTACGAGGACCCGGCCACCGGCGCGGCGGCGGCGGCGCTGGCCGGTTACCTGCGCGACCTCGGCTGGCCGCACGGCGGCCGCATCGACCTGGTGCAGGGCGAGGACATGGGCCAGCGCTCGCTGCTGCGGGCGGAGTTCGACGACACGCCCGGTGCGCCGATCCGGGTGTCGGGCCGCGCGCGCCTGATCGACGCCTAGCCGAGCTTCTGCAGGAACGCGATCAGCTGCGCCCGCTGTTTCGGGCCCAGCAGGCGGAACAGCGGCAGCAGCCGGCCGATCGCCTGCGGCAGCTGGTCGCGCAGCGGCTGCGGGTTGCCGCGCTGCAGATCGTCGAGCAGCGGATCCAGGCGCAGCGCGGTGGCCGGCGTCGCCGCTTTCGCCACGGCCGGCGCCGGCGCGGCCGCCGTGACCGGGGCCGGCGCCACCGCCGGCGCCGCGACCGCGGGCGGCGTCGCGACGGGCTCTGCCGGCGGGGCCGGTGCGGGTTCGGGCACGACGACGGAAGCAGGCCCCGGCTCCGGCGTGATCGCGACCGGCGGCGTGGGCGCCACGGCGGCCGGCGCGGGCGCATCGCCCGCCTCCGCTTCGGCCGAAACCACGTCCACTTCCGGCCACGCTTCGCCCGGGTCGTTCGCGCTTCCGCCCGGCGGGGCCTGCAGCAGCACCTTTTCGCAGTGTTCGATCACCGTCCGGGCATCGCCGTCGGCGATGCCCGGATTGACCAGGCCCGACGAGATCGTCAACGGGATGACCAGGCCGTCCGAGCCGAGCGGCGGATCGGCCGCCAGTTCGGCCCGGAGACGGTCGAGCATGCCCTCGATGCCGGCGATCTGGGCGCCCGGCAACGACAGCCCGAACCCGCCGAGGCCGATGCGGGCGGCGGTGTCCTCCTTGCGGATCCGCGCCTGCAGCATGCCGCCGACGCGCACGATCAAGCCCTCGGCGACCTCGCGCCCGTAGCCGAGAAAAAGCCGGCGGAAGTCGTCCAGTTCCAGCCGGACCACGCACATCGGCTGCAGGTGCCGGCGCGCGTACGCCAGGTCCTGCTGCAGACGCTGCAGGAAGCCGCCGCGGTTGGCCAGGCCGGTCAGCGGGTCCAGCGTCGACTGCGCTTCGAGTTGGCGCGTCATCCGCCGATGCGAGACATGGGCGCGGGCGCGCGCCAGCAGGTCGGTCGTCGTGAACGGCTTGGTGATGAAATCGGTGGCCCCGGCGTCCAGGGCCTTCATCCGGCCCTCCTCGTCGTTCTCGGCGCCGGTCATCACGATCACCGGCATCGCCTGCACCGCCGGGTCGCCGCTTTCGCGCACGCGCGCCAGCAGTTCGTAGCCGTCGACGACGGGCATGTTGATGTCGGTGAAGAGCACCTGGATCGACGGGTCCGACTCGAGCTGGATCCAGGCCTGCTGGCCGTCGTCGGCGGTGACGATGTCGAATTCCTCGCCGAGCATCTTCAGCGCGGCCTTGCGCATCAGGCGGGAATCGTCGACCACCAGGATGCGGGATTTCGGATCGCCGTCGCCGCCCATTCGCCCGCTCCCCGGTCCAGTGCCCGCCAATCTAGCCGATGCGGGGGCGGCCGCCCACCCGGCGGCGGCTCACTGCTTGCGTGTCACGGCCCGGCGCAGGTTGGCGCGGGCCGGTGCATCCAGGTGGCGGTGGAAATGGCTGCTCAGGAAAATCCGGGGCGAAGCCAGCAGGCGCTTGAGGAAACGGCGCCGCTCGATCGCGTAGAGCCAGCCCGGCACGTGGCCGCGGTATTCGGCCGCGATGCCGCGGTCGTAGGCATCGAAGGCGGCCGGGGCGGCGCCCAGGATCGCCATGTCGCAGTCCAGGAACAGCGCCGCGTCGGCATCCACCTCCTCCGGCTGCAGTCGACCGTGCCGGGCCGTGAGCAGGATCAGCTCGACGACCCGGTCGACATCGACCGGCGCGGGCCAGCGCGCCAGGTGGTCGCGGGCCAGGTCCGCGGAGCACTGTTCGTTGTCCTTGCGTCCCGGCGAATAGACGGCGTCGTGGTAGAGGATCGCCAGCCGCACTTCCGCCGGCTGCCTCCAGCCGGGGCCGTCGGCGACCTCTTCCGCCCGGGCGAGCACGTCGAGCACATGTCCGAAGTGGTGGTAGGCGCGGACCGGCGTCGCGTAGGCCGCCTCCAGCGCCGCGCGCTGCGCATCCGGCAGGCCGGACAGGTCGGAGATCGCCGGTGCCGGGGCGTTCATGCGTCCAGCGGCCAGCGCGCCAGCAACTCGTGCCGCCCCTGCCCCACGTGGATATGCACCAGCACCAGTTCCCGGGCGATCCAGCGCACCGGCGCGATCGCTTCGGCGGCGACCAGCGTGCGGTCGCGAAGCAGCGTCAGGTGCGGCTCGTACGGCTCGGCGGTGGCGATCGCGCGGGTGTCGAGCAGCGCCGCCGTCAGCGCCCGGTTCAGTGCCCGCACCGGCGCGTTGTCGCCGCCGCGCAGTACCAGCGGATACAGCCGGCGCCGGCTGTCGAAGCTGGCCAGCGTGTCGAACCCGATCGGCACCGGCGGGCTGGCGAGGCGGTCGGCGGCGACACGCGCCGCGCCGACCACGTCGGGCCGCAATGAATCGAACGTGCCCAGGTAGTTCACGGTCACGTGCAGGTGCGCGGCCGGCATGACGCGCCCGCGCAGCCCGAGCCGCGATCGCGCGGCGTCGGCCAGCGCGACCACCGCGTCGGCGACGTCGGCATCGGGAAACAGCGCGAAGAACAGCCGGCTGCGGGGCGACGGCGGCGCGGGGATGACGGGGTCGACCATGGGTTCCCGGATCGCGTGCGGACGTCGCCGCGTACGGGTCGATCCTGCCACGATGTCCGCGAGCCCGCGATCCCGCGATGCACGGCCCCATCACCGCTGGCGTGGTGGAGTCGCGACACCATCCCAGCAGGAGCCGGCCATGTCCCCGTCCCGTCCCGCGAAGTCCACACGCAGCAGCGGCCGCAAGACCGCCGCCAGGAAAACGACGAAGAAGACCGCGAAGAAGGCGACCCGCGACGCGGTTCCGAAGAAGGCGGTCGCGCGCAAGGCGCCCGCGAAGAAGGTCGCGAAGAAGGCGACGACGACGAAGTCCGCGAAGAAGGTTGCGAAGAAGGTCGCGAAGAAGGCGACGACGAAGAAGTCCGCTCCGCGCAAGACGGCGACGAAGAAGCCCGCCGTCCGCCGGGCGACGGCGAAGCCGGCGACGAAGCGCGTGGCGAAAAAGACCTCCGCGCGCTCCACCGCGGCCACCACCGCCGCGAAGACCAGGGCACCGGCGAAGAAGGTCGTGGCGAAGTCCGCCGCACGTGCGCCGGTCGCCTCCCGCCCGGCGGCCGGGACGAGCGCCCGCAAGCCGACGACGCCGAAGACGGCGCGCACGCGCACGTCGATGGCGGGCGCCGCGACGATGCCGTCGCCCAAGCGCACCGGCTCGTTCAAGCCGCGCCCGGACCGCGCCACGCCGCCGGTCGAGGACGCGATGGCGACCGCGACACCGGCGCCGGGCGAACCCAAAGGTCCGACGCAGGAGCTGTCGAGCAAGACGCATGTGCCGCTGGAGCGGGTGCTGCCCGGCGCGCCGCAGTCCTCGCAGGTCGAGCAGGTCAATCCCCAGCGCAACATCGTGCGCCGCATCCCGCGCTGAGCGGGGCCGGCGCCGGCGCCGCCGTGGCCGCGTCAGTCGGCCGCGGCCCGCATCGCCCGTTCGAACGAGTCCCGCCGTGCCGCATGGTCGAAGATGTTCGCGGTCAGCAGCAGTTCGTCCGGGCGGTGGCGGTCGACGAATTCGCGCAGGCCACGGCGCACCGTGGCGTCGGAACCCACGACCGCGCAGGCCAGCGCCGCATCGACGCCCAGGCGCTCGCCCGGCGTGCAGAACGTGGCCATCGCTTCGGCGGTTTCCAGGGGCGG
>JAKFCL010000328.1:0-4704 GCA_036676665.1 Arenimonas sp.
CGGTTGTACGGGTCGCATTCGTCGGCACCGTCGACATACAGCTTCAGCGGGCCGACCGCGTTGAGGTCGAGCACCGGGATGCCGTGCGCGGCCAGCTGCCGCGAGCTCTGTTCCGAGCTCGACACCGCGCCTTCCAGGCGCGACTTCATTCGTGCCAGGCCGTCGATGAAGAACGCCACCGTCGAGCCGGTGCCGACGCCGACCACGCTGCCGTCCTCGACGAATTCCAGCGCCTTCTCGGCGGCGAGTTTCTTCTGCGCATCGCGTGACATCGGGATCTCCGGGTTATTCGAACGAGAGGATGCGGCGGAACTGCGCCGCCGTCACCGGCAGCACCGACAGCCGGTTGCCGCGCTGCAGAAGCGCGAAGTCGCCGAGGAATTCACCGTCGGCCTTGAGTCGTTCCAGCGTCACCGGCGCGGCGAACTTCCGCACGAAACCGACGTCCACGCACCACCAGCGCGGCTCTTCGGGCTTGCTGGCGGGATCGAAATAGTCGGACTTCTTCTGGAACTGGGTCGGGTCCGGGTACGCCTCGGCGACCACTTCGGCCAGGCCGTACACACCCGGCACCGGACAACTGGAGTGATAGAAGAGCACCGGGTCGCCGACCTGCATCTGGCGCATGAAATTGCGCGCCTGATAGTTGCGCACGCCGGTCCACGGCTCGCGCTGGCGGCGCTTGAGCGCATCGATCGAGAACTCGTCCGGTTCGGACTTCATCAGCCAGTGTTTCATGGCCGCCATTATCGCCCGATCGCGCGGCAGCCGTGCTCGGTCACCACCGCGTCCAGCCCGACGTCCCAGGCCGCGTCCGCCAGCGCCGGCAGCTCCTGGAACGCGTAGCCGACGCCGACGAGCCAGGGCGGCGCCGGCTGTTGCCGCCGGAAATGGAACGAGCGGTCGTAATAACCCCCGCCCATCCCGAGGCGATGGCCGGCCGCGTCGAAAGCCAGCAACGGCAACAGCACGACGGAGAGTTCGGCGGGCGACAGGCTCGACGCGGCCCCGACGGCGGGCTCGGGGATACCGTACCGGTTGGCGACGGTGGCGTCGCCGGCGCGCCACGGCGCGAAGCGCAGGCTGCCATCGTCCTGCACGATCGGCAGGCACCACACCTGGCCGGGTGCCAGCCGCAGCTGCACCGCGTGCAGCGGTACCTCGCCGTTGACGGCCCAGTAGCCGCCGACGTATCCCGGTGTGCGCAGCTCGGGGCGATCGCCCAGATGTCTCGCCACCGCGTCGGCGGCCGCCAGCCGTTCGCCGGCGCCCAACGCGGCGCGGGCCGCGCGCATTTCACTGCGTAACGCGGCCCGCTGTTCGATCAAGGAAGCTCCTCCACCATGCCGATGCGTACGAAACGACCTTGATCCCAAGGATCAAGTGGGTACCCGAACCGCCGTTTCAGGCTTTCCGCAACAGGGCGGACATGCACACCACGGACGGGCCGGATTCCCGGGTCGTGTTTATGGGACAAGGTGTAATGTTAAGCACGCTGTCAAACACGGCAGAGGACGGTGGAGAGTATAAATCGGACGACCGAAAAAAATGGTGAAATGGATCACCGCGGCGCGTCGAAAAGTCCGTCCAGCTTCCGGTTGAGTTCACCCAGCGTGCGGTTGAGCGCCTGGTCGCGATGTTCCGACTGCGTTCGCAGCTGCAGCAGTTCGTGCGCCAGATTGAGCGCGGTCAGCACCGCCACCCGGTCCAGCGCCGCCATGCGGTTGCTGCCGCGTATCTCGCGCATGCGCGCGTCGAGCAGCGTCGCCGCCGCCACCAGGCTTTCCCGTTCCGCGGGCTCGACACCGACGGTGAACTCGCGGTCGAGGATCTTGACGTTGACCGGTTCGCTCACGCGTTGTGCTCCAGCGACTTCAGCCGCGTGATCATGGCCTCGACCCGCGAGCGGGCCTGCTCGTTCTTGTTGAGCAGCTGCGCACGTTCCGACACCAGCTGTTCCTGGCCCTGGCGCAGACTGCGGTTTTCCTCCAGCAGCCGGCGGTGCTGTTCGGCCAGCCGGTCGAATCGCTCGGCCAGCGCCTGCAACTGCTCGATCGGATCGGACGGGTTCATGGCGGGCATCTTGGGCGGCGAGGGGGAAGGGGTCAATAAGGCGCGGGGATGGCCGCGACCGTGCTCGGCTGCCAGCTGCGGATGAAGGCCAGGCAGCGGTGCGCATCCAGCGGCGGCGAGAGCCAGAAGCCCTGGATCTCGTCGCAGCCCTGTTCGCGCAGGTAACTCAGCTGCTGCTCGCTCTCCACGCCCTCGGCGATCACGTTCAGGCCCAGCGAGTGGCCCATCGTGATGACCGTGGCGGTGATCGCCTCGTCATCCGGGTCCCGGGTCAGGTCGCCGATGAACTCCTTGTCGATCTTCAGCGTGTCGATCGGCAGGCGCTTGAGGTAGACCAGGGACGAGTAGCCGGTGCCGAAGTCGTCGATGGCCAGCGTGACCCCGAGCTTGCGCAGCTCGTTGAGCACGTGGGTGGTCTGCTCGGCGTTCTGCATCACCATCGACTCGGTGACTTCCAGCTCGATGCGGTTGGCCGGCACGCCCAGCTCGTGGATCAGGCTGCGCAGCGTCTCGGGCAGATTGCCGCGCAGCAGCTGCAGCACCGACACGTTCACGCCGATGGAAATCTCGTGCAGGCCGTGGCTGCGCCAGCGCTTGAGCGTCTGCAAGGCCTCGCCCAGTACCCACTCGCCGATCTGCAGGATCAGCCCCGACTCCTCCGCCAGTGGCACGAACACCACCGGATTGATCTCGCCCAGCTCGGCGCTGTGCCAGCGCAGCAGCGCCTCGACGCCGGTGATGCGGCCGTCGGCCAGCGCCATCCGCGGCTGGTAGACCAGGCGGAACTCGCCGCGGTCGAGCGCCTTGCGCAGCGAGGCCAGGATCGTCGCGCGCCGGCGCGATTCCGCATCCATCGTCTCGTTGTAGATCTGGTAGGTGTTCCGACCTTCCGCCTTGGCCTGGTACATCGCCGTGTCGGCGAACTTCAGCAGGTCGGTCGGCACCAGCGCGTGGTCGGGGTAGAGGCTGATGCCGAGCGACGGGGTGATGCTGACGTCGTGGCGCTCGTCCACTTCCAGCGGCATCGAGAACGCGGTGAGGATCTCCCGCGCCATCCGCTCGACCGCCGGGATCGATTCGACGTCCTCGAGCACTACGGTGAACTCGTCGCCGCCCAGCCGCGCGACGGTGTCGGAGGCGCCGACCGTGGCCTGCAGCCGCGTCGCCGCCGCCTTGAGCAGGCGGTCGCCGGCGGCGTGGCCGAGCGAGTCGTTGATGTCCTTGAAGCGGTCCAGGTCCAGGAACAGCACCGCGACCCGCGTCTCCTGCCGCCGCGCCCGCACGATCGCCCGGCCGAGGCGCTCGCTGAGCAGCGCGCGGTTCGGCAGGCCGGTCAGCGTGTCGTAGTTGGCGAGGTAACGCAGCTCCTGCTCGGCGCGCTTCTTGTCGGTGATGTCGTTCACCACCGCGACGAAGTGGCTGCGCACGCCCATCGCGTCGCGCACTTCGCTCATCTCGATCCAGCCGAGGAACTCCTCGCCGTCCTTGCGCTTCTGCCACATCTCGCCGGCCCAGTGGCCGGTGCGCTCGAGCACGTCGCGCACGCGCCGGTAGAACTCGGCGCTGTGCTGGCTGGAATCGAGCAGACGGCTGTTCTGCCCGATCACCTCTTCCTCGCTGTAGCCGGTGATGCGGGAGAAGGCCGGGTTGACCGAGATGAAGCGGAACTCGAGGTCGATCACCGCGACCGCCTCGCTCATGCTGCGCAGCACCTCGAGCGCGACCCGGCGTTCGCGTTCGGCGCGGCGGATCGCGGTGATGTCGCGGGCGGTGCCGGCCATGCGCAGCGGGCTGCCGGCGCTGTCGCGCTCGACCACCTTGCCGCGCGAACGCACCCAGACCCACTCGCCGCGTGCATTGCGGATGCGGTGCTCGGATTCGAACACCTCGGTGTGGCCGACGATGTGTTCCTGCAGCAGCTTCTGCACCCGCGGCAGGTCCTCGGGGTGGATCGAGTGCGTGCGCCAGTCGTCGGTGCTCAGTTCGTCGCGGCTGCCCTGGCCGAGCAGCTGCGTGGCGCCGAGCCGGTAGAGGCTGTTGTCGCGGATGTTCCAGTCCCAGAATTCGTCGCCCGAACCCCACAGCGCCAGGTTCAGCCGCTCCTCGCGTTCGCGGATCTCGCCCATCAGCGACTTTTCCTGGCGCCGTCGATGGCTCCAGACGCGCCACAGCAGCCAGCTCAGGGCGATGGCGATCGCCAGCAGGACGATCTGCGTCACGCCGCCCCCGGCGGCGACGAAACCGCTCATGGCCTGCGCGGGCGCATGCGCAAGCGCCAGCAACGCTCCGGCGATGGTCGTCCAGCCTCGATATTCCCCTGACGCCATTGGGCCGGAATTCCCCCTGAACCGTGCCGCGGCCGATGTTGCCAAGGCAGTGTAGGGGGGTGTCCTGACCGCCACAAGCGGCGCGCCGCGGCTTGCTAGAATGCCGCCACCCCCACGGCGAATTTCCCATGTCCGCGACCACGTTGCCCGGTTACGCCGAACTCGCCGCCGAACTGATGTCGCAGGAAACCGGCCTGGATCCGTGCGAGTTGCACGGTTCGCTGTGCGGCTGGCTCGCCGGCGGCGGCACGCGCGACCGCGCCGGCTGGTTCGCCGCCGTGATGGCCGATCCGCTGCTGTCGGC
>JAKFCL010000329.1:0-15822 GCA_036676665.1 Arenimonas sp.
GCCGACGGCGCCGCACGCGAGAATGGTTTCCATCACGCCACGCCGGAAACGGAACAGCGCGACGATGGCCGCCAACGCCAGTCCCGCCGACACGGCGTCGAACGGGCCGCCCCAGCCGTCCGGCCAGAACACGTGCCAGGCGAAGAACAGCGCGAGGTTCAGGATCACGCCGACCACCGCCGCGGTGATCGCCCGCAGCGGCGCGGTGAACGCCAGGTCGCCGTGCGTGGCCTCCACCAGCGGCCCCCCGGCGAGGATGAAGACGAACGACGGCAGGAACGTGAACCACGTGACCACGACCGCCGCCGCCGCGCCGGCGAGGAACAGTCCGCCGGCGCCGGACAGCGCCTGCAGTTCGGCGCTCTGCCAGCCGCCGACGAACCCGACGAACGCGACCACCATGATCAGCGGGCCCGGCGTGGTCTCGCCCAGCGCGAGCCCGTCGATCATCTGCTCGGCCGACAGCCAGCCGAAGCGTTCGACGCCGCCCTGGTAGACGTAGGGCAGCACGGCGTAGGCGCCGCCGAACGTCACCAGCGCCGCCTTGGTGAAGAACCACGCCATCTGCGTCAGCGTGCCGTGCCAGCCGAATGCCGCGGTCAGCGCCGCCATCGGCAGCGCCCACAGCGCCAGCCCGGCGATGGCGATGCGCAGCAGGCGCGACCAGCGGAAAACCGCGTGCTCCGGCGCCGGCGTGTGGTCGTCGATCAACGCGGGACCGCCGGCGTGCACCGTCGCCGGCCCGTGGCCGCCGGCGGCGCCGAACCAGTCCGGCCGCAGCCTGCCGCCGAGAAAGCCGACCGCCGCCGCGGCCGCGACGATCGCCGGGAACGGCACGTCGAACAGGAAGATCGCCGCGAACGCCGCCGCGGCCAGCGTCCACAGCGCCGGATTGCCGAGCGCGCGCGAGCCGATGCGGTACGCAGCGTGCAGGACGATCGCCGTGACCGCCGGCTTGATGCCGTAGAACAGCCCGGCCACCACCGGCACGTCGCCGAACGCCAGATACACCCAGGACAGCGCGATCAGGATCAGCAGCGACGGCAGCACGAACAGCGCGCCGGCGACGATGCCGCCCCGGGTGCGATGCATCAGCCAGCCGATGTAGGTCGCCAGCTGCTGCGCCTCCGGCCCGGGCAGCAACATGCAGTAGTTCAGCGCATGCAGGAATCGTTTCTCGCTGATCCAGCGCCGGCGCTCGACCAGTTCGGCGTGCATCACCGCGATCTGCCCGGCCGGCCCGCCGAAGCTGATGAAGCCCAGCTTCAGCCAGAACCGGAACGCTTCCTTGAACGGGACGGGGGTCATCGGCGGGCGGGACCGGAGGCAGCGGCCGTCGATCATCGCCCGGTCCGCGGCGTCGCCGCCAGCCCGCCACCGCCGCGCGCCGATGCGGCATGATCTCCGCCATCGCCCCCCGCTGATTCCGCCGATGGACGACCCGACGACGATCCAGGAAGCCCTTCGCCCGCTGCTCGATGCCCAGCGCGCCCGTGCCGAGATCTTCGAGCCCGACGACAGCTACTGGTACCACCGGCCGCAGATCGGCTTCCCGCCGAAGGCGATCCGCGATCCCGGCGATTACGACGGTGGCGAACGCCTGTCGCTGTCGATCACCCAGACCGACCTGACGGCGGCGAAGCAGAAGGCGCTCGTGCGCGAGTGGTGCACGCGGCTGCCGACGCTGGCCGGCGTGCGCACGCTGTGGTTCCACAGCAAGGTGACCCAGGAGATGTTCGCGGCGGCATGCGCGATGCCCGCGCTGGAGGGGCTGTACATCAAGTGGAGCGGCATCGTCTCGCTGGCGCCGCTGCGGAACCTGCCGACGCTGCGGTATTTCCACCTCGGCGGCGCACCGTCGGCCGGCGACCTCGACGCGCTGTCGTCGCTGCCGCAGCTGGTGGACCTGGAGATCAGCAACGTGCGCGCCGCCGGCGACCTGCGCTTCCTCGAGGGCATGACGGGCCTGCGGGCGCTGTCGCTGAGCGGTGATTCGAACAGCATCAAGGCACTCAAGATCGCCTCGCTGGCACCGCTGGCGGAGCTGCGCGGACTCGAGCGGCTGAACCTGTCGACCGTCCAGCTCGAGGACGAGTCGCTGGCGCCGCTGGCCGCGCTGCCGAACCTGAAGTACCTGGGACTGGCGAACACGTTCCCGACGGAGGAGTTCGCGCGCCTCGCCGGCCGCCGCCCGGACATCGCCTGCGACCGCTTCGTCGCCAGTTGGGGGCCGATGGACTGGACCTCGTGCAAGCGCTGCAAACGCAAGACGATGCACATGCTCATCGGCAAGGGCAAGCCGATGCTCTGCGCGGACTGCGACGCGGAGCGGCTGGCGAGGCACACGGCGGAATTCGCCGCGATCGTGCAGGCGTCCGCCGCCGCGCATTGACCGTCGCGGTCAGCGGGCCGCCATCCGCCCGCGCCGGGCGATCGCGTCGGCGCGGGAGTCTGAACAGCAGCATCTGATCCGGTTTTTTCCGCCGGATCTGGTCTGCCCGATCTGCTCCGGTCCGACTATCCTGCGCCCACTGTCCGGAGCCCCGCATGCACGCCCAGGTCGAACTCAACCTCGCGATGATCCTGTTCCTGCCCTGGTTCGCGATCCTGGGCGTCTGCTTCTGGGTCTATCCGCGCCGCGGCCCGCGCCCGCGGGCGCGCAACCTGTTCGACGCCGCGGCCCTGGCGCTGGCGACGCTCGCCGGCGTCCTGGCGACCTGGTGGAGCGTCGCCAATGCCGACCCCGACTTCGGCGGCATGTGGCGGCAGGTGCTCGCCAGCACGCTTTCGTACGGCGCGTTCCTCGCCGTCATGACCGCGGCCGTGTTCCTGCGCCGCCGCTGGATCCTCCCGCCGCCGTCCCGCCTTCCGGAGCACCGCCGATGAAAACCCTGCTGATCGTCGCCTTCATGGTGACCATCCTCTACAACCTCGGCGCCGGCCTGTACTACATGATGGTCGACAAGGGCACGACCAGCCGCACCGCGAACGCGCTGACGCGGCGCATCGCGCTGTCGGTGGCGCTGATCCTGCTGGTGATCGCCGGCATCGCCACGGGCTGGATCCAGCCGCACGGCGTGCAGGCCTGACCTACCCCACCGCGGCCAGGTGCACGCCGGCGACGGCGCGCCCCGACGGATCGGCCGCGGCCGCGAACGCCGGATCCCAGGCGATCGCCGCCGGCGACGAACAGGCGATCGACTTGCCGCCCGGCACCGTGCGCGCGCACGCCTCGCCGGGGAACTCGCGCTCGAACAGCTCGCGATACCAGTAGCCCTCCTTCGTCTGCGGCGCATTGAGCGGGAACCGCAGCATCGCCTGCGCCATCATCGCGTCGCTGACCATCGCCTCGGCGCGCGCCTTCAGGCCGTCGATCCAGCCGTAGCCGACGCCGTCGCTGAACTGTTCCTTCTGCCGCCACAGGATCTCGTCGGGAAGCGCGCCGGCGAACGCCTCGCGCAGCACCGCCTTCTCGATGCGGCCACCGCCGGCCATCTTCGCCTGCGCGTCCATGCCCATCGCCAGGTCGAGGAATTCCAGGTCCAGGAACGGCACGCGCGCTTCCACGCCCCAGGCCATCATCGCCTTGTTGGCGCGCAGGCAGTCGAAGCGGTGCAGCGCGTCGAGCTTGCGCACGCATTCCTCATGGAACGCGCGCGCATCGGGCGCCTTGTGGAAGTACAGGTAGCCGCCGAAGATCTCGTCGGCGCCCTCGCCCGACAGCACCATCTTCACCCCCATCGCCTTGATGCGCCGCGCCAGCAGGTACATCGGCGTCGACGCGCGCACGGTGGTCACGTCGTAGCTCTCGATGTGGCGGATCACGTCCGGCAGCGCGTCCAGGCCTTCGTCGAACGTGTAGGTGAAACCGTGATGCACCGTGCCGAGCGCCTGCGCGGCGACCGCGGCGGCAGCCAGGTCCGGCGAGCCGTCGAGGCCGATCGCGAACGAATGCAGCCGCGGCCACCACGCCTCGCCGCGGTCGTCGTCCTCGACCCGCTGGCGGGCGAACTTCGCCGCGCAGGCCGCCACGAGCGACGAATCGAGGCCGCCCGACAGCAGCACGCCGTACGGCACGTCGGTCATCAGTTGCCGGTGCACGGCCTGCTCGAAAGCGCCACGAAGCGCTTCGGGAGCCACGACCGCGCCGCGCACCGCGTCGTAGTCGCGCCAGGCACGCGCGTGGAAGAACGTCAGCTCGCCGGTCGCGCTGTCGTAGACATGGCCGGGAGGAAACGCCTCGACGTCGGGACACACGCGCGCCAGCGCCTTCATCTCGGACGCGACCCACAGGCGGCCGTCGCCGTCGTGGCCCCAGTACAGCGGGCAGACGCCGAGCGGGTCGCGGGCGACGATCGCCCGGCCTTCGTGCGCATCCCACAGTGCGAACGCGTAGATGCCGTTGAGCTTCGCGATGCCGGCGGCGCCGTGTTCGAGGTACAGCGCGTTGATGACCTCGCAGTCGGACTTCGTCGTGAAGGCGTAGGCGTGCGCGAGGCCGCGCTCGAGGTCGCGGTGGTTGTAGATCTCGCCGTTCACCGCCAGCGCCAGCCGGCCGTCGGCCGAGCGCAGCGGCTGGGCGCCGCCGGCCGGGTCGACGATCGCCAGCCGCTCGTGCACCAGCAGGCAGCGCGGCTCGCCGTACACGCCCGACCAGTCCGGGCCGCGATGGCGCTGCCGCGCCGACAGCGACAGCGCCAGCGGCCGCAGGGGTTGCAGGTCCGCGCCGGGGCGCAGGTCGAGGACACCGAGGATCGAGCACATCGTGGAACTCCTTTGGATTTTCAGGGACGCAAAAGCAGACGGCCCGCACTTCGCAGTGCGGGCCGTCGGGAATCAGTGCGTGGAGGGAACGCGCTATCCGTCGACCCGCGGGCGGGGGCGATTGTTGGCGTTCGGGTTGTTCAGCGCGGCCACGCCGACGGCACCGGCCCACGACGGACGGGTGGCGATGGCGGCGATGGCGGTGGTGCGGGACATGGGCCATCCTAGGCAGGTTCCCTTTCCGGCTGCAACCGACCCTCCATGCGCAAACCCGTCCGCGTGTTGACCCGGCTGCTCGCCGGGCTGGTGATCGTGTTGCTGTTCGGGGCGGTGGCGCTGCAGTTCGCCTGGCGCGGCAGCCTGGCCAACCTCGATGGCGAGGTGACGCTGCCCGGCCTGTCGGCGCCGGCGACCATCGAGCGCGACGCGCTCGGCACCGCGACCGTGCAGGCCGCCAACGAGGTCGATGCCGCCCGTGCGCTCGGGTTCGTGCACGCGCAGGAACGTTTCTTCGAGATGGACCTGCTGCGGCGCTCGGCGGCGGGCGAACTGTCGGTGCTGTTCGGGCCGAGGGCGGTCGAACGCGACAAGGAGATCCGCCGGCACCGGCTGCGCGCCCGCATCGAGGAGCACCTGGACGCGGTGATCGGCGATCGTGGAAAGGTGCTGGAGGCCTATCGCGACGGCGTCAACGCCGGCCTCGCCGAACGGCCGCGCAAACCGTGGGCCTACGAACTGCTGCAGGTGGATCCGGAGCCCTGGACCGTCGCCGACACCGCACTGGTCGGCTACGCGATGTTCTTCGACCTGCAGGACGAGAGCAATTCGCGGGAACTGGCGCTGTGGCGCATCCGCGAAGCGGTGCCGCCGGCGCTGTTTGCGCTGATCTCAGTCGACGGCAGCGAATGGGATGCGCCGCTGGTCGGCGCGCCGCGCGGCAACGCGGTGCTGCCGGGCGCCGACGTGCTGGACCTGCGCACGTTGGCTGCGCCGGAAACGGACGTCGGCCGCATCGAACACGCCGAACCGGCGGCGCCGGGCAGCAACAATTTCGCGGTGTCCGGCCGGCTCACCGCCGACGGCCGGGCGATCCTCGCCGGCGACATGCACCTGGGCCTGCGCGCGCCCAATCTGTGGTTCCGGGCGCGACTGCGCTATGCCGATCCGCAGGCGGCCGGCGGCGCGGTCGACGTCACCGGCTTCACCCTGCCCGGCATTCCGGCGGTGATCGTCGGCAGCAACGGCCATGTCGCCTGGAGCTTCACCAACAGCTACGGGGACTGGCTGGACTTCTACAAGGTCGAGTGGAGCCGCGAGGACAGGAGCCGCTACTACGTACCGGAAGGCCAGGCGGCGTTGCGCACCAGCACCGAGTGGATCCGCGTCAAGGGCGCCGACCCGGTCGAATTCGAGGTGCGCGACACCCGCTGGGGACCGATCGTGCACGACCTGCCCGACGGCAGCGCGCTGGCGCTGCGCTGGACCGCGCAACTGCCCGGTGCGCTCAACTTCGGGCTCGCCGGGCTGGCGCGGGCCGGAACGCTCGACGAGGGCCTGGCCGCCGCCGACACCGCCGGCATCCCGGCGCAGAACCTGGTGATCGTCGACCGGGGCGGTCGGATCGGCTGGCGCCTGACCGGGCAGATGCCCGACCGCCGCGGCGAGTGCGAGGCGACGGCGCCGCTGGTCGTCGACACGCCGTGCCGCTGGAGCGGCTGGTTGCCGTCGATCCAGAACCCGCAGCTGATCGACCCGCCGGGCGGCCGGCTGTGGACCGCCAACAACCGCACGGTCGACGGCGACGCGCTCGGGCTCGTGGGCGACGCCGGCTACGCCAACGGCGCCCGGGCGAAGCAGATCCGCGATGCGCTGCTGGCGAAGGAGCGTTTCGCCGAAGCCGACCTGCTGGCGATCCAGCTCGACGACCGCGCGCTGTTCCTGGAGCGCTGGCGGCGGCTCCTCGTCGACGAGGCCGGGCGGACGCACGACGCGGGCCTGATGGCGCTGGCGGCGGCCACCGCCGACTGGAACGGCCGCGCCGACCCCGCCTCCGCGGGATACCTGATCGTTCGCGCGTGGCGGCTGGCAGTGGTCGAACGCATCCGCGACGGCCTGCTGGCACCCGCGCGCGCCGCGCTCGGCGACGCCTTCGTGATGCCCGACCTGCCGCAGCTCGAGGCGGTGGCCTGGCCGCTGCTGCAGCAGCGTCCGGCGCACCTGCTGCCGCGCCGGTTCGAGAGCTGGGACGCGCTGCTGGCCGACGCCGCCGCCGACCTCCGCACGCAGCTCGAGGCCGATGGGCCGCTGGCCGAACGCCACTGGGGCGAGCGCAACACCGCGGCGATCTGCCACCCGCTGGCGGCCGCGCTGCCGGCGCCGGTGCGGCCGATGCTGTGCATGCCGGCCGACCCGCTGCCCGGCGACGGCAACATGCCGCGCGTGCAGACGCCGACCTTCGGTGCCAGCCAGCGCATGGTCGTCGCCCCGGGGCACGAGGCCGACGGCATCGTGCACATGCCCGGCGGCCAGAGCGGCCATCCGCAGTCGCCCTTCTGGGGCGCCGGCCACGCCGCCTGGGTGCGCGGGGAGCCGACGCCCTTCCTGCCGGGTGACGCGCAACACCGCCTGACCCTGACCCCGGAACCGTGACCGGCTGCGCAGTTCGGGCGACGGAAGCTGACAGGCGTCACGTTTCGCGGTAAGACCGATCCACTGCCCGGTCGCTCCGCCGGCGCAGGGGACGGGCAGATCGCCGTCAGGGGGAGCGGTCTACCGCAGCGCAATTCGCCGCCTGAGGTAGGTTGGATGGACATGTTGATCGTGGTGCTGACGCAGTGGCGTCGCTGGATGCTTTCCCGGCAGGCTGGCGCCGTGCGCCAGGCCGTGCAGGCGATGACCCCGGACCAGCGCCGGCAGGCCGCCGACCACACCCTTTCGGAAATCCGCGCGGCCGCCGCCGAGCCGCTGCCGCATCTGTACGGCGACAGCGGCACGTCGCTGTACCGGCCCTGGAGCGCGGTCGCGGAAACGATGGCCGGCCGCGCCGGCGACCGCGCGATCCAGCTCCGGCTGCGCGCGGTCGGCACCTGGCTGGCGGTCGTCTACCACGAGACCCGGCACGCTCCCGGCGAAGGCATGCAGGCGGTGCACCGCGAGGTGCTCGGCATCCTGCGCGAACTGCAGGAATCGAAGGTCGCGACGAAGTCGGGCTCGCCCCGCCTCGACGTGGCCGCCTAGGACACCGGGTCGGACAGCGGGAGGTTCAACGGAGCAGCAGTCGTTCGGCCACGGCTCGGTAAAGCGCGGGGAGGCGCTCGAGTTCGGCCACGGCGATGCGCTCGTCGACCTTGTGGATACTGGAGTTGATGGGCCCCAGTTCCACCACCTCGGCGCCCAGGGGCGCGATGAAGCGGGCATCCGAGGTGCCGCCGCCGGTGTTTTCCTCGGGAACCACGCCGCACAGTTCCTGCAGCACGGCGCGTGCCGCGGCGCGCAGCCGCCCTTCGCCGGTCAGGAACGGTTCGCCGCCACGATGCCAGCGCAGGTCGTACTCCAGGCCGTGGGCGGCGAGCACCGCGTGCGTTTCCGCCTCCAGCGCCGCCGCCTTCCAGCCGGGGTTGTAGCGGAAGTTGAACACCACCTCGCAGCCGCCGGGGATCACGTTGTTGGCGCCGGTGCCGGCATGGATGTTGGACACCTGGAAGCTGGTCGCCGGGAACTCCGGATAGCCCTCGTCCCAGCGCCGCGTGCACAGCTCGGCGAGCGCCGGCGCGACCTGGTGGATCGGGTTGCGGGCCTTTTCCGGGTAGGCCACATGCCCCTGGATGCCGCGGACCGTCAGCGTGCCCGACAGCGTGCCGCGGCGGCCGACGCGCAGCAGGTCGCCGAGCCGTTCCTTCGACGTCGGCTCGCCGGTGACGCAGAAATCGATGCGCTGGCCAGTGGCGGCGAAATGCCCGGCGACGCGGCGCACGCCGTCGACCGCATCGCCCTCCTCGTCGGAGGTCAGCAGCAGCGCGACCGTACCGGGATGGTCCGGATGCGCCGCGACGAACTGCTCCAGCGCCAGCACGAACGCGGCGACGCTGCCCTTCATGTCGGCGGCGCCGCGGCCGTACAGGTGGCCGTCGCGCACGGTCGGCACGAACGGATCGCTCGCCCACGCCTCGCGCGGGCCCGGCGGCACGACATCGGTGTGGCCGAGGAAGACCAGCACGTCGCCGCCGTCGCCGTGCGTGGCCCAGAGGTTCTTCACCGGCCCGAAATCGAGCTGCTCGCAGCGGAAGCCGGCCCGCGCCAGCCGCTGCGACACCAGGGCCTGGCAACCGGCGTCGTCGGGAGTCACCGACGGCCGGGCGATCAGCGCCTTCGTCAATTCCAGGAGGTCGCTCATTTCTTGATGCCGAAACGCAGCTTGTACGCGTTGTCGGTGAAGCCGACGCTGACGATGCCGTCGTCGGTCACCAGCACCGGCCGCCGCACCAGCGCCGGATGTTCCTTCAGCAGCAGCGTCCATTCCGGATCGCTGGCCGGCGACTTGCGCGCATCGGGCAACTGCCGCCAGGTCGTCGATGCCTTGTTTATCAGCTTGTCCCAGCCGCCCAGTTGCGCGGCCCACGCCTTCAGCGTCTCGGCCGGCACGCGCTGCGCGCGGTAGTCGACGAACTGGTGCGGCACGTCGAAACGCTGCAGCCAGTTGCGCGCCTTGCGGCAGGTGTCGCAGGTGTCGAGGCCGTACACGCTGGTCATTCGGCGGCGCCCCGGAGCAGTTCGTTGACGGACGTCTTGGCGCGGGTCTTCGCGTCGACCTGCTTGACGATCACCGCGCAGTACAGCGAATACCTGCCGTCCGGCGACGGCAGCGAGCCGGACACGACGACGCTGCCGGCCGGTACGCGGCCGTAGCTGATCTCGCCGGTCGCGCGGTTGTAGATGCGGGTCGACTGGCCGATGAACACGCCCATGCCGATCACGCTGCCCTTCTCGACGACGACGCCTTCGACGATCTCGGCGCGGGCGCCGATGAAGCAGCCGTCCTCGATGATCGTCGGGCTGGCCTGCAGCGGCTCGAGCACGCCGCCGATGCCGGCGCCGCCCGACAGGTGGCAGTGCTTGCCGATCTGCGCACAGCTGCCGACCGTCGCCCAGGTGTCCACCATCGTGCCGGCGCCGACGAAGGCGCCGATGTTGACGAAGCTGGGCATCAGCACGACGTCCTTGCCGATGTGGGCGCCGGCGCGGACGATCGCGCCCGGCACGACCCGCGCGCCGAGCTTCTGGAAGTCGCCTTCCTCGAACCCTTCGAAGCGAAGCGGCACCTTGTCCCAGTATGGCGCCGGGTAGCTTTCGACCAGCGCCATGTCGTTGACGCGGAAATACAGCAGCACGGCCTTCTTCAGCCATTCGTGCGTTTCCCAGCCGCCGGTCGCCGGCGTGGCGACGCGCGCCTTGCCCGATTCGAGCAGCGCGATCGCCTCCTCCACCGCCGGCTTCGTCGACCCCTCGATCTCGGCCAGGCTCAGCGTCGCGCGGCGCTCGAAGGCGTCCTCGATGATCGACTGCAGCTGGTCGTCAGGGTTCTTTCTTTTCGGCATGCCCGTTGTCTCCGTCGACGCAGGCCACGATGGCCTCGCGCAGTTCTTCCAGAAGGGCCTGGTCATCGATCGCGCGGTCGCGCTGGTCGGTGAGCAGGAAGATGTCCTCGACCTTCTCGCCGAAGGTGGCGATGCGGGCATCGTGCACGCGCAGCGCGCGCTGGCGCAGCACCTGGGCGATGCCGGCCAGCAGCCCGGGCTGGTCGGTGCAGACCAGGCTCATGCGGGTCGCGCTGCCGTCGTCGAGGGAGTCGAAATCCACGCGCGCCGGCACCCGGAAGTGGCGCAGCTGCCGTGGTGCCGCCCGCCGCGCCGGGCGCACGCGCGCCGGTTCGCGCAGCGCCTCGCGCAGTGCCGCCTCGACCGTCTCCGGCGGTGGCGCCGCGCCGTTCTGCGCCAGCAGCTGGAAACTGTCGAGCGCGTGGCCGTCGCTCGAGCCGAGCACGCGCGCCTCCAGCACGTTCAGGCCGAGCCGGTCGAAGGTGGCGACCAGCGCCGCGAACACGCCGTCGCGGTCGGGCGTGCGCACGAATGCCTCGAGGCCGTCGTCCTGCAGGTGCGGCCGCACCCGCACGACGGTGGCGTCGGGGTCGGCGCCGGCCAGCGCCCGCGTCTGCCACGCGACCTGCTCGGGCCGGTAGCGCAGGAACGCCGCCGTCGGCCACGCCGACCACAGGCGCTCGACCGCCGCCTGGTCCAGGCCGTCGCCGAGCAGCCGCTCCAGCGCCAGCGCCCGGGTCTCGGCGACGATCTCGTCGGCGTGCACCGGGTGTTCCAGGCCGCGGCGCAGCGCGAAACGCGTCGCCGCGTACAGGTCCGCGAGCAGCCGGTCCTTCCAGGCGTTCCACAGTTTCGGGCTGGTGCCGGCGATGTCCGCGCAGGTCAGCAGGTACAGGTAATCCAGGTGTTCGCGGTCGGCGACCTTGCCGGCGAAGCGCGCGACCACCTCCGGATCGGAAATGTCCTGGCGCTGGGCCGTGGTCGACATCAGCAGGTGCTGCTCGACCAGCCAGGCGACGAGGTCGCCGTCGGCGGCCGGCATCGCGTGCGCCTCGGCGAAGGCCCGCGCGTCGTCCGCGCCGAGTTCGGAATGGTCGCCGCCGCGGCCCTTGGCGATGTCGTGGAACAGCCCCGCAAGAAGCAGGAGATGGGGCTTCCGCAGCCGCGGCAGCACCTCGTGGGCGATCGCGAAGCGCTCGTCGACACGGCGCGCGAAGCCGTCCATGTGCGCCAGCACCGTCAGCGTGTGCTGGTCGACGGTGTAGACGTGGAACAGGTCGTACTGCATGCGCCCCGACACCTTGCCGAAGGCCGGCAGGTAACGTGCCAGCACGCCCAGCCGCGCCATGCGCGTCAGCGTCTTCACCGCGCCGGGCGACTGCAGCAGCGCCATGAAGTGCTGGCGGACGTCGGCCGGCTCCTGGTCGTACGGGCGGACGGCATCGAGCGACTCGCCGAGCGCACGCGCGGTTTCCGAATGCAGGCCCCGGGCCGCGGCGTGGGCATCCCATGCGGCGAACAGCTCCAGCATCGGCGCCAGCCCTTCGCGCAGGCGTTCCGGGCGCACCATCGCCAGGTAACCGTGGCGGAGCTCATAGCCCTCGCCCGCCGGCTCCGGCGACTCGTGGCCCGACAGCTGTTCCTCGAAACGCTGCAGCAGGCGGTCGTTGATCCGCATCACCGTCGCCGCGGCGCGGAAGAAGCCCTGCATCATCTGCTCGACCGCGAGGTTGTCGCGGTGTTCGTCCTTCAGGCCGAGCATCGCCGCGAGCGTCTTCTGGTGGTCGAAGCCCAGGCGCTCCTCGCGGCGCCCGGCCAGCAGGTGCAGGCCGAAGCGCAGGCGCGCCAGCGTGCGCCATTCGCGCTCCAGGCTCGCGCATTCGTCCTCGCCGAGCAGGCCCAACGGCACCAGCGCGCGCAGGCCGGGAACGCCGTAAAGGCGCATGCCCATCCAGGTGACCGTCTGCAGGTCGCGCAGACCGCCGGGTCCTTCCTTCAGGTTCGGCTCGAGGTTGTGCGCGGTGTCGTGGTAGCGGGCATGGCGCTGGCGCTGCTCGGCGCGCTTGGCCTCGAAGAAGTCCGCCGGCGGCCACAGCGCCGGCGGGGCCAGCGCGGCGGCCAGCGCGCGCTGCGCGGCCGGGTCGCCGGCCAGCAGCCGCGATTCCATCAGCGAAGTCAGCACGGTGATGTCGTCGCGGCCGGCCTCGAGGCACTGGCCGACGGAGCGCACGGCATGGCCGGCCTGCAGGCCGGCGTCCCACAACAGGGCGAAGAAGCGGCCGATCGCCGCCTCGTGCGCCTGC
The DNA here is from genome assembly GCA_036676665.1 of Arenimonas sp. Classification (GTDB taxonomy): domain Bacteria; phylum Pseudomonadota; class Gammaproteobacteria; order Xanthomonadales; family Xanthomonadaceae; genus Arenimonas. Next base: position 12,662 of record JAKFCL010000329.1, read on the forward strand.
TGTGCCGGCACCTCCCCCAGCACCAGCAGGTCGATGTCGGACTGCGGATACAGCTCGGCGCGGCCGTAGCCGCCGGTGGCCAGCAGGTGCAGCGGCGCGTCGGCCGGCAGGCAGCGGCTCCAGGCCGAACGCACGACCGTGTCGGTACCCTCGCAGCACAGCGATACCAGCCGGTCGGGGGCCTCGCCGGACTCGAACCGCTGGCGCAGGCCGGCCCGCATCGCCGCCAGCCCGGCCTTGGCGGCATCGCGCCAGCCGGCGTCGTCGCCGGCCGCGGCCAGCGCGGCAGGCAGGGGGACGGACGCAGCGTTCGGCACGGCGCTCATCGGCCGGGCCCGGTCACAGGCCGTTGTCGTCGCCGGGAACGCGCGTCAGGATCTCGACCCCGTCGTCGGTGACCACCACGGTGTGCTCCCACTGCGCCGACAGCGACTTGTCGCGGGTGACGACGGTCCAGCCGTCGTTGAGCAGCTTGGTGTGGCGGGCGCCCTCGTTGATCATCGGCTCGATGGTGAAGGTCATGCCCTTCTGCAGCACGACGCCGGATTGCGGCTGGCCGTAGTGCAGCACCTGCGGATCCTCGTGGTAGATCCGGCCGATGCCGTGGCCGCAGTACTCGCGCACCACGCTGAAGCGCTCGCTCTCGGCGTACTGCTGGATCGCGTGGCCGATGTCGCCCAGCGTCGCGCCCGGGCGCACGACCCGGATGCCGCGGAACATCGCCTCGCGGGTCACGTCGACCAGGCGGCGGGCCTTCACGGAGGGGTTGCCGACCAGGTACATCCGGCTGGTGTCGCCGTGCCAGCCGTCCTTGATCACGGTGACGTCGATGTTGACGATGTCGCCGTCCTTCAGGACCTTGGCCTCGCTCGGGATGCCGTGGCAGATCACGTTGTTCACGGACGTGCAGATCGTCGCCGGAAAGCCCTTGTAGCCGACGTTGGCCGGGATCGCCTTCTGGACCTCGACGATGTGGTCGTGGCAGATGCGGTCGAGCTCGGCGGTGCTGACCCCGGGCTTCACATGGGGGGCCACGACCTGCAGCACTTCGGCGGCCAGGCGGCCGGCGACGCGCATGCGCTCGATGTCCTCGGGGGTCTTGATGGTGATGTGCATGGCCGGGATTATCCCTTCTTGCCCCGGATTCGGCCAGCCTGCTATGATCCCGCGGCTCGAAACCGGCTTGTCCGGCCCGAACCGCCCACGCCGGGCGTCACCGGCGAATACACACACCAGGCCATTCCCCGTCCCGGGGTGCTCCGGAATTCCGGAGTTCGAGACGGCGGCCCGGTGGAGGCCCAACCCCGGAGCTCCGACGCCGCCAGCAGTGCGGCCGGCTCCCTGTCGTGAAGGAAATACCGCAATGAGCCAGATCACCATGCGCCAGATGCTGGAGGCCGGCGTGCACTTCGGCCACCAGACCCGCTACTGGAACCCGAAGATGGGCCCGTACATCTTCGGCGCCCGCGGCAAGATCCACATCATCAACCTCGAGAAGACCCTGCCGCTGTTCGTCGACGCGATGAACTTCATCTCGGCGATCGCGCAGAAGCGCGGCACGATCCTGTTCGTCGGCACGAAGCGCTCGGCGCGCGAGTCGATCAAGGAAGAAGGCATCCGCGCCAACCAGCCGTACATGAGCATGCGCTGGCTCGGCGGCACGCTGACCAACTTCGCCACGGTGAAGAAGTCCGTCGCCCGCCTGAAGGAGCTGGAAGCCGCCGAGACCGACGGCACCTTCGAGAAGCTGGTCAAGCACGAGGTGCTGACCCTGCGCCGCGAGCGCGACAAGCTGGAAGCGTCGCTGGGCGGCATCAAGGAAATGAACCGCCTGCCGGACGCGCTGTTCGTGATCGACATCGGCCACGAGAACATCGCCGTGCAGGAAGCCAAGAAGCTCGGCATCCCGGTCATCGCGGTGGTCGACACCAACTACGACCCCAACCTCGTCGACTACCCGATCCCGGGCAACGACGACGCGATCCGCGCCGTGCAGCTGTACGTGCGCGCCGCCGCCGACGCCGTGCTGGAAGGCAAGGCCGCCGCGCCGCACGCGGCCGTCGCCGGCGACGACTTCGTCGAGATGGACGCCGAGGGCAACCCGGTGGTCAAGGAAGACCGCAAGGCGGCCCCGCGCAACCGCGCCCCGCGCAACGACGACAAGCGTGGCCCGCGCGGCCCGCGCGGTCCGGCCGGCGCCCAGCGCTGAGTCGACGCGCCGCGTCCGCGCGGCGCACCCGCTCTTCGCTTCTGCTTTGCGCTGTTGGAGCCCCCCTTGAGTCAAGGGGGGGCGGCCGATGACGGCTCCATCGTCATCGGCGGGGGTTGTGGGAGTACGCCGAAGGCCGCGCAGGTCCTTGGCGGGCCCCTCCGGATCCCGCCCGCAGCCGACCCAATTCAAGCAATGAGGAATCAGCAATGACCACGAATATTTCCGCGGGGCTCGTCAAGGAACTGCGCGAGCGCACCGGCGCCGGCATGATGGAATGCAAGAAGGCGCTGACCGAGAACGCCGGCGACCTCGACGCGGCCGGCGAGTGGCTGCGCAAGTCGGGCCTGGCCAAGGCCGACAAGAAGGCCGACCGCGTCGCCGCCGAGGGCCGCATCGTCGCCGCCAGCGAAGGCGGCAAGGCCGTGCTGGTCGAGATCAACTCCGAAACCGACTTCGTCGCCAAGGACGACAACTTCCTGGCGTTCACCGCCGCCGTCGCCCAGGCCGCGCTGGCCTCCGGCGCCGCCGACGCCGAAGCGCTGAAGTCGGCCAAGGTCGCCTCGGGCAGCACCGTCGAGGAAGCCCGCGCCGCCGTCATCGCCAAGGTCGGCGAGAACGTGCAGGTCCGTCGCCTCGCGCGCATCGACAGCGCCAACCACGTCGCCGCCTACATCCACGGCGGCCGCATCGGCGTTCTGGTCGAGCTCAAGGGCGGCGACATGGACCTGGCCCGCGGCATCGCGATGCACGTGGCGGCGATGAACCCGCCGCACAACAAGGCCGCCGACGTGCCGGCCGAGTTCGTCGCGAAGGAAAAGGAAATCGAGATGGCCAAGATGTCCGAGAAGGACCGCTCGAAGCCGGCCGAGATCCTCGAGAAGATCATCAGCGGCAAGATCGCCAAGATCGTCAACGAAGTCACGCTGTACGGCCAGCCGTACGTGCTGAA
>JAKFCL010000330.1:0-17773 GCA_036676665.1 Arenimonas sp.
CCGCTCCAGCACGGCGACCGCGCCTGGGACGTGGTGGAGGAAGCCGGCCGCCGGCTCGACAGCTTCTCCAACCGCCCGACCTTCATCGGCTGGGGCCTGCGCGACTTCGTGTTCGACCGGCATTTCCTGACGCAGTTCGAGAAGTCGTTCCCGCGCGCCGAGAAGCAGGTCTACGAGGACGCCGGCCACTACGTGCTCGAGGACAAGCACGAGCAGCTGGTGCCGCGCATCCGCGACTTCCTCGACCGCAACCTGATCTGAAGGGCCCGGGCCGGGCACGATGCAGCCGATGCACAACATCGCCGCCGCACTGCCGCGGCTCGCGGCGCAGGCCCCGGACCGGATCGCGATGCGCTGCCCGGGGACGCGCGGCGCCGGCGGCTTCGCCCGCTACGACATCACGCTGACCTACGCGCAGCTCGACCGCCGCTCCGACGCGATCGCCGCCGGGCTGGCGAAGGCCGGGATCGTCCGCGGAACCCGCGCCGTGGTGATGGTGCGCCCGTCGCCGGAGTTCTTCCTGCTGATGTTCGCGCTGTTCAAGGCCGGTGCGGTGCCGGTGCTCGTGGATCCCGGCATCGACCGGCGGGCGCTGAAACAATGCCTGGCCGAGGCGATGCCCGACGCGTTCATCGGCATCCCGCTCGCGCAGGCCGCGCGGGCGCTGCTGGGCTGGGCGCGCGGCGCGCGCGTGCTCGTCACCACCGGGCGCACGTGGTTCTGGGGCGGGCACACGCTGGCGGGCATCGAGGCCGCCGGCGCCGGCGCCGGGCCGCAGCTGGCGAGCACGGCGCCCGACGACGTCGCCGCGATCCTCTTCACCTCCGGCTCCACCGGCGTGCCGAAAGGCGTGGTGTACCGGCACCGGCACTTCGTCGCGCAGGTGGACATGCTGCGCGACGCGTTCGGCATCGTGCCCGGCGGCGTCGACCTGCCGACGTTCCCGCCGTTCGCACTGTTCGACCCGGCGCTGGGCCTGAGCTCGATCATTCCCGACATGGACCCGACCCGGCCGGCGACCGCCGACCCGCGCAAGCTGCACCACGCGATATCGACGTTCGGCGTCGACCAGCTGTTCGGCTCGCCGGCGCTGATGCGCGTGCTCGCCGACCACGGCGAGCCGCTGCCGACGGTGCGGCGCGTCACCTCCGCCGGCGCGCCGGTGCCGGCCGACGTGGTCGCGACGATGCGCCGCCTGCTGCCGGCCGACGCCCGTTTCTGGACGCCGTACGGCGCCACCGAGTGCCTTCCGGTCGCGGTGATCGAAGGGCGCGAGCTCGAGGAGACCCGCGAGGCCACCGAGCAGGGCGCCGGCACCTGCGTCGGCCGGCCGGTACCGCCCAACGAGGTGCGCATCATCGGCATCCACGATGAGCCGATTGCGGACTGGAGCGGCGTGCAGGTGCTCGGCGCCGAGGCGATCGGCGAGATCACCGTCGCCGGGCCGACCGTCACCGACGAATACTTCAACCGCCCGCAGGCCACCGCGCTGGCGAAGGTCCGCGAGGCGCTGCCCGACGGCGGCACGCGCATCGTGCACCGCATGGGCGACCTCGGCCGCATCGACGCGCAGGGACGGCTGTGGTTCTGCGGCCGCAAGAGCCACCGCGTGCGCAGCGCCGACGGCAACCTCTACACCGAGCAGGTCGAGCCGGTGTTCAACACGCACCCCGACGTCGCGCGCACCGCGCTCGTCGGCGTCGGCGAGCCGGGCCGGCAGGTGCCGGTGCTGTGCGTGCAGATGCGCGCCGGACTGCCGCGCGCAGACCACGCCCGCGTGCTCGCCGAGCTGCAGCGGCACGCGCTCGGCTTCGTGCACACCGCCCGCATCGGGCACTGGCTCGTGCACCCGCGCTTCCCGGTCGACATCCGCCACAACGCCAAGATCGGTCGCGAGCAACTCGCCGCCTGGGCCACGAAGAAAATGGGGACAGAGAACATTAGCGCTTCAAGCAACGGGATGAAACGCTAATGTTCTCTGTCCCCATTTCAAGAGTGCTGGTGACGGGGGGTGGGGGGTTCCTCGGCCAGGCGCTGTGCGCGGCGCTGCAACGTGCCGGCCACGAGGTCACCAGTTTCCAGCGCAGCCATTCCCCGGCGCTGCAGGCGACGGGCGTGCGGCAGGTGCAGGGCGACCTCGCCGATGCCGCCGCGGTGCATGCCGCCTTCGCCGGGCAGGACGCGATCTTCCACAACGCCGCCAAGGCCGGCGCGTGGGGATCGTACGAGAGCTACTTCAGCGTCAACGTCACCGGCACCCGCAATGTGCTGGCGGCGATGCGCGCGCACGGCATCCCGAAGCTGGTCTACACGTCGACCCCGAGCGTGACCCACAGCGGGCGCACGCCGGTCGAAGGCACCGACGAGCGCACGACGCCGCTCGGCCACGGCTTCAAGGCGCCGTACCCGCAGACCAAGCTGATCGCCGAGCGCGAGGTGCTGGCCGCCAACGACGCCGCGCTCGCCACCGTGGCGCTGCGCCCGCGGCTGATCTGGGGCCCCGGCGACACCCAGCTGCTGCCGCGGCTCGTCGAGCGCGCGCGCGCCGGCCGCCTGCGCTTCATCGACGGCGGCCACAACCGCATGGACACCACCTACATCGACAATGCCGCGCAGGCGCACCTGGACGCGTTCAACGCACTGGCCCCGGGCAGCGTCTGCGCCGGCCAGGTCTATTTCATCTCCAACGGCGAGCCGCGCGAAGTGCACCGCATCGTCAACGACATGCTCGCGGCCGCCGGCGTGCCGCCGGTGCGCGGCAGCGTGCCGTACCCGCTGGCCTATGCCGCCGGCGCGATCCTCGAACCGGTGTGGAAGCTGCTGCGCCTGGACGGCGAGCCGCCGATGACGCGCTTCCTCGCCGAACAGCTGTCGACGCCGCACTGGTACGACATCGGGGCGGCGGCGCGCGATATCGGCTATGTGCCTCGGGTTTCCATCGACGAGGGGTTGCGGCGGCTGGCGGCGTGGTGGGCGGACCGGCAGCGGCAGTGACTCGGGAACGGTCGCGGTTCCGACGGGCCGTTCGCGCCATCCTCGCCAACCTGAATCGCGGATCGTGCAGAAACCGGATTTCACGGCGTCGTGCCGCCGAACACACGCGCGCAACACGGCGGCCTCGTGACAGTGGCGGCGTCCGCGGAACCCCGCGGAATGTCCCCACACAGGAGAGCCGCCATGCTCCATTACGCACTGATCTTCCTCGTCATCGCCATCATCGCCGCCGTCCTGGGCTTCGGTGGTTTCGCCGGCACCATGGCCTGGCTGGCCCAGGTGCTGTTCGTCGTGTTCCTGATCCTGGCCGCCATCACCTTCTTCCGTAAGCGGGTATGACGGGACGCGGGCCGGCCGTGTGCTGACGCGCCGGCCCGCTAGAATGGCGGCATGAGCGATCGCGCCGCCTCTCCGTTCGAAGCCTTCAAGCCCCTGGCCGGCCGTGCGCTGGAGCAGGGGCTCAATCGTCTGGTCGCCCTGGATCCGGACACCGGCGCCGCGCTGCGGCAGCTCGACGGCCGCCGCATCGGCCTGGCCCTGGAAGCCCCGCCGCTGGCGCTGGACATCCACGTCTCCGACGGCCGGCTGAAGGTCGGCCCACCGACCACCGAGCCCGACCTGGGCATCCGCGCGACGATCTCCGGCGTGCTGTCGCAGCTGCCGTTCCTGCGCGCGTCCGCCGCCCCGCCGGTGGGCAAGGTGCGCATCAACGGCGATGCCGAGCTGGCGCGCCGCCTGCAGCACCTCGCCCAGCGGTTCGACCCGGACTGGGACAAGCCCTTCGCCGACATCCTCGGCCCGATCATCGGACCGCAGGTCGCGCGCGGACTGCGCGAGGCCCTGGCCGCCGGCGCCGGCCTGGCCCGAAACCTGTCGCGCGACGCCGCCGACTACGTCACCGAGGAATCGCGCGACGTGGTCGCCAGGGCGGAACTGGCCGCGTTCCACGACGACGTCGACGAACTGCGCGACCGCGCCGAACGCCTCGCCGCCCGCTTCGCCCGCCTCGACCCGGACGGCCGCCGATGAATGCGATGGACGCGATCGGCGGCGTGCGTGGCAGCTGGCGCGCGTTGGGCATCGTGCGCGTGCTGCTCCGGTACCGGCTCGACGAACTGCTGCGCGACACCGCGGTCGGCGGCTGGCTGTGGCTGCTCAAGCCGCTGACACGCAAGGCCGACGAGACCCTGCCGCGTGGCCAGCGCCTGCGCCTGGCGCTGCAGGAGCTCGGGCCGATCTTCGTCAAGATCGGCCAGATCCTGTCGACCCGCCGGGACCTGATGCCGCCGGACATCGCCGAGGAACTGTCGCTGCTGCAGGATCGCGTCGCGCCGTTTCCCGGCGCGCAGGCACGCGAGCGCATCGAGCAGGCCCTGGGCAAGCCGATCGGCGAGCTGTTCGCGGAATTCGACGAAACCCCGCTGGCCTCGGCGTCGATCGCCCAGGTGCATGCGGCGCGCCTGCACGACGGCCGCGAGGTCGTCGTCAAGGTGCTTCGCCCCGCCATCGGCCGCCGCATCGCCGACGACATCTCGCTGCTGCGGGCGCTGGCGGCGTTGGCCGACCGCACGCACCCGTCCGCCGACAAGATCCGCCCGCAGGAAGTGGTGTCGGAGATCGAGGCGACGCTGTACGCCGAGCTCGACCTGCAGCGCGAGGGCGCCAACGCCAGCCTGATGCGGCGCACCTGGCTCGACAGCGACGAGCTGTACGTGCCGGAAGTCTTCTGGAGCCACAGCACCGAGACGGTGCTGACGATGGAGCGCGTGCGCGGCATCCCCAGCGACGACATCGCCGCGCTCGACGCCGCCGGCATCGACCGCAGGGCCCTGGCGGCGCGTGGCGTGCGGGTGTTCTACACGCAGGTGTTCCGCGACAACTTCTTCCACGCCGATGCCCACGCCGGCAACATCTGGGTCGATCCGGACCGGCCGGTCGACCCGCGTTTCATCGCGATCGACTTCGGCATCGTCGGCCAGCTCGACCGTCGCGACCAGTACTACCTGGCCGAGAACTTCATGGCGATCTTCCAGCGCGACTACCGCCGCATCGCCGAGCTGCACATCGACGCGGGCTGGATGCCGGCCACCACGCGGATCGACGAGCTCGAGGCGGCGGTGCGCTCGGTCTGCGAGCCGTACTTCACCCGCCCGCTGAGCGAGATCTCGCTGGGCGAGGTGCTGGTGAAGCTGTTCAAGACCGCGCAGAAGTACCAGCTCACGCTGCAGCCCCAGCTGATCCTGCTGCAGAAGACGCTGCTCAACATCGAGGGCATCGGCCGCCTGCTCGACCCGAAGCTCGACATCTGGGCCGAGGCGAAACCGGTGCTCGAGCGCATCCTGCGCGAACGCTACAGCCCGCAGACGCTCGGCGCCGAGTTCCGCAAGCGCCTGCCGGAGCTGATCACGCACGCGCCGGACATGCCGCGGCTGCTGCACGACTTCCTCGCCCAGCAGGTGCGCGGCCAGCACACGATCAACATGCGCAGCGAGGACCTCGCCGAGCTCGCGCGGATCTCCCGCGCCGGCCAGCGGCAGACGGTGTACGCGATCCTCGGCACCGGCCTGATGATCGTCGCCGCGGTGCTCGTCGGCCTCGACGCCGGCGGCCCGCGCCTGTGGGGCATCCCGGCCGCGGCGGTGCTCGCCGGCCTCGGCGCGTTCGGGGCGTTCCTGGCCGCGTGGCCGCGGCGCTGACCGGCGTGCTGGGCGAGAAGTCGATCGAGAAGCTCCGGGCCGACGTCGTCGTCGCCCAGGAGCACTTGCGGCAGGCGCGCGACGAGCTGGATCCGACCCTCACGAAGGACGAGAAGCTGTTCCTGCTGCAGCCGTTCGCGGCGGAGGTGCATCGGGCGCAGGAGGCGCTGTGGCAGCGGCTGCCGCCCGAGGAGCTTGAGGCCGAGCTCGAGCGGCGCCGCGATGCACTGCGCGCCCTGGAACCGTACGATCCGCGCCGGTCGCAGACGATGGTTGCGGTATCGGACCTCGACCGGTTCCTGCATCCGCGCCGGCCGAAGGCACCGCCGGCGCCGTCCGCGAACCGGCGCTGGATTGTCGCGGGCCTGGCGGCGATCGTCGTGGTCGCGGTGGTCGCCGCCGTCCTTCGGAGCGCGGGGGAGTGAGCGTCGGCGGTGTGCTGTTCGTGGCTTTCGTCGTCGCGTTGGCGCTCGCGCGCGTGCTCCATCCGCCGCTGCGACTGCGATGGCTGCGTCGTCAGCTCGCGGCCATCGACGTCCTGCAGTCGGCGGAAGCCGAACAGGCCGAGCGCGAGGTCCATGCGGAGGTGGACGCGATCGCGCACGGACTCGAGTCCGGCACGCTGACCGAGACGCAGGCCATGGCGCTCTCGCGCCGGCAGCAGGCCGAAGCCGCCCGGAAGATCCACGAGCGACATCCCGTCTACCTCCGGCGGGCGCAGCTGCAGACCGAATTCTGGAATCGCGCGCCGCTGCGCGAACTCGACGAGGGATGCCGGCAACGGGAAGCCCGCCTCGCGGACCCGGCGCTGTCGCCGGTCGACCGGCTCGCGTTGCAGAGCGAGATCGCGTCGATCCGTCACCTGCGCGACCTGCGCGCGCCGGAAGACTGGAGCCGGGGCGGGACGATCGCCGTCGTCGTCTTCTTCGTGTTCGCGCTGGCGCTCGTCGCGTGGCGCTACCGGCTCTTCGCATGAACGCCGTAGACGCCGATGCGTCGCCGCCCGCCACCCTCGAGGTGCTGTACGTCGACGACGCGCTCGCGGTGGTGAACAAACCCGCCGGCCTGATGGTCCACGACAGCAAGCTGGCGCGCGGCGAAACCGACTTCGCCGCCGACCGCCTGCGCGAGCAGTTCGGCCGGCCCGTCTTCCTCGTGCACCGGCTGGACCGCGCGACCAGCGGCTGCCTGCTGCTGGCCTTCGACCGCGACAGCGCCTCGGCCCTCGGCAGGGCGCTGATGGACCAGGGCTTCGAGAAGGACTACCTGGCCGTGTGCCGCGGCTGGCCGACGCCGCCCGCGGGCGTCATCGACCATCCGCTCGACGGCGGCCCCGGCAAGCCGCAGAAAAAGCCGGCGCAGACCCGCTACGAGACGCTCGCGACCGCCGAACTCGACATCCCCAGCGCGCAGCACCCGACCTCGCGCTACGCGCTGCTGCGCTGCACGCCGCTGACGGGGCGCTTCCGGCAGATCCGCCGGCACCTCAAGCACATGCACCACCACATGATCGGCGACACCAGCCATGGCGACGGCCGCCACAACCTGGCGTTCCGGATGCGCGGCGTGCACCGGATGCTGCTGCATGCCGCGCGGCTGGCCTTCCCGCACCCGCACGACGGCCGCCGCATCGAAGTGCAGGCGCCCGGCGATGCCGAATGGGACAAGGCGATGGCGCTGCTCGGTTTCCCGGCCCTCGCCGCCGCACCGGTCCCCGCCGCCTCCGGACGGGTGTCGCCGGGCGCCCCGGCCGGAAGAGGGTGTGACTGACGGGCGATGGCCGGGCCGGTCCTACCCTCTACATTGGTCCCCACCCCCGCCGGAGTGCCGCCCATGCGCCGCCACCTGATCGCCCCGCTGCTGCTCGCCGCGCTCGCCGCTTCGCCCGCCCCGGCGCAGAACCCCGCGTCCGACACCGGCTGGGCACGGGCCACGCAGGACCGCACCGTGATGACGTCCGAAGGCTTCCTCGGCGCCCACCCGGACATCAAGTACCGGCTGCAGGGTCTGGACTGGCACGGCAAGGGCAACTGGCAGCGTGCGCTCGAGGACTTCCGCCAGGCCGCGCGTTACGCCGACAAGCCGGCGCAGGGCATGCTCGGCGAGATGTACTGGAACGGACAGGGCGTGGACGTCGATCGCGCCACGGCCTATGCGTGGATGGACATCGCCGCCGAGCGCGGCTATCCGTTCCTGATCGTCAAGCGCGAGAAGTTCTGGAACGCGATGGACGCCGCCGAGCGCGAGCGTGCGGTCGAGATCGGCACCGCGCTGTACACCGAATACGGCGACCCGGCCGCCAAGCCGCGGCTCGAGCGCCTGCTGACGAAGGCCCGGCGCGACATGACCGGCAGCCGCGTCGGCTCGGTCGGGTTCCTGACGATCATGATCCCGACCCCGGGCGGCATGCGCCCGGTCGACGGTTCGCAGTACTGGAACGAGAAGTTCTGGAATCCGGAGCTGTACTGGCGCTGGCAGGACCACGACTGGAAGAAGCCGGCGCAGGGTGAAGTCACCGTCGGCACCGTGCTGACCGACGACAACGAACCGGAGATCGATTGATTCGGAAAGGCGGGATATAGGATTCAGGATTTACGTGATAAAGAGCGACGTGCGCAGTCCATAATGTCGCTCTGTCCCGCGCGGAACCGGTGCCTTGGCCAAGCTCTATTTCTATTATTCGGCGATGAACGCCGGCAAGACGACCACGCTGCTGCAGAGCGCGTACAACTACCACGAGCGTGGCATGCGCACGCTGATCCTGACGCCGCGGCTGGACGACCGCTACGGCGAGGGCACGGTGGCGTCGCGCATCGGGCTGAAGGCGCGCGGCGTGGTGTTCGGCCGCGACGACGACCTGCAGGCGATCGCCGCCGCCGACATCGCCGCGAACGGGCCGCTGCACTGCGTGCTGGTCGACGAGGCGCAGTTCCTGTCCAGGGCCCAGGTGTGGCAGCTGTCGGAGATCGTCGACCGGCTCGACATCCCGGTGCTCGCCTACGGGCTGCGCACCGACTTCCGCGGCGAGCTGTTCGAGGGCAGCCAGTACCTGCTGGCGTGGGCCGACAACCTCGTCGAGATCAAGACGATCTGCCACACCGGCCGCAAGGCGACGATGGTGCTGCGCGTGGACGAACACGGACGCGCGGTGTCCGACGGCCCGCAGGTCGAGATCGGCGGCAACGAGCGCTACGTCTCGGTCAGCCGCGGCGAGTTCAAGAAGGTGATGGCGGGCGAGGGCGTGATCGACCTGCAGCAGCCGCAGCTGCCGCTCTGAGCTAACGGCCGCAGGACGGGGCGAGGGACGCGATCTCGTCGAGCAGGCGCTGCCGCTGCGGCGCTTCGCTGGCGGCGTCGTGCAGCGCGGCGTCGCGGCGGTCGCGGCCTTCGCCGATGCGGCCGGCCCGGCAATCCACTTCGGCGCGCAGTGCGGCGATCCGCCAGCGCCACGCCGGCGCCTCGGTACGTGACTGCGGTCGCGCCTCGAGCGCATCGAGCTCGGCCACGGCCTCCGGCAACTGCCCGGCATCCAGCGCCAGCGCGACCCGCGCCAGCCCGATCGGCTCGAAGGCGGCGTCGGTCGGTTCCAGCCCGTTGTCGAGCAGGCGCTGGCCCGCCGACGCCAGCAGCGCCTGCGCCGCGTCGAGCGTGCCGCGCCGGCGCGCCACCTCGGCCAGCAGCGTGTCGGCGCGCGACGCCAGCGCCGGCCGCTGCCCGAGCGCGAGCTGCTGGCATTCGCGCGCCATCAGTTCGGCGCTGTCGGGCTGGCCCAGCGCCAGCCGCACTTCCGCCAGGTCGCACAACACCATGCGCCGCTGCACCACGTCGCCGCCGCGCCGGTGCAGCTGCAGGCTCTGCGCGAGCGCGTCCTGCGCCTGCGGCAGCCGGCCCTGTTCCCACGCGAGCCGGCCGAGCAGGTGCCAGGACTGCGCGACCTCCGGGTGTTCCGGCCCGAAGCGCGCCAGCAGGCGCTCGTGCGCCTGGGTCAGCAGCCGCCCGGCTTCCTCGAGCTTGCCGGCCTGGATCAGCACCGCGCCCAGCGGCCGCTGCACGGCGGCGGTCAGCGGGTGCTGCGGGCCGAAGCGGGTCAGCGCGATCTCCAGCGCCTGCCGGTACGACGCCTCGCTTTCCATGCGGTCGCCGACCGCCAGGTGCAGGCCGCCGAGCTCGCGCCAGATCTCCACGCCGAGCGAGTTGCGGTCGCCGCCGCTTTCGCGCAGCAGCGCCAGCGCCTCGCGCATCGCCAGGATCGCCTCCGGGTAACGGCCCTCGTCGGCGAGCAGTCCGGCCAGGTCGGCCTGGCTCTCGGCCTGCAGCGCCTTGGACGGCGACGCCCCCTGCTTGCGCAGCGCCAGCGCCTGCCCGAACAGGTCGCGGGCGACATCGCCACGGCCGCCCAGGCTGCGATGGCAGCGCCCCAGCTGCGACAGGAATTCGGCCACCGCCTCCGGCTGCCGAGCCGCCTGCGCCTGGCTCACCGGCATCCACGGCACCAGCGCGCGGATGCACACCGCCGGCTCGCCGAGCGCTCGCAGGCTGCGCCCGCGCAGCGCCGCCGATTCGATGCCGATGCGCGCCGGGGCGTCGCCTTCCAGCGTCGCCAGCACCTGCGACTGCCGGTCCAGCAGGTCCAGCGCCTGGCGGTCGTCGCCCAGGCCCTGGCGCAGCCGCGCCACCAGCCCGAGCAGTTCGGCGCGGGCCTGCGGCTGGCGCAGCAGCTCGGTGTCGGCGCGGCGCACGCCGGCGTCGAGCAGCGTGCGCACGTCCAGGCCGGCGCCGGCGCCCGCCTGGTCGGTGTTCTCGAACAGCGCGATCACGAACGCCTGCATCGCGGTCGCGCGCTCGGCCTCGACGATCGCCCGTTTCGCCTGCCACGCGACGAACGCCAGCGCGGCGAGCAGCACGCCGGTCACCAGCGTCGCCATCACGAGCGCCAGCGAATTGCGCCCGATGAACTTGCGCGCCCGGTAACCCAGGCTCTGCGCCCGCGCCAGCACCGGCCGGCCGCCCAGATAGCGGCGCAGGTCCTGCGCCAGCGCCTCGACCGACACGTAGCGGTCCTCGGGCAGCTTGGCGAGCGTGCGCAGCAGGATGTTGTCGAGGTCGCCGGCCAGTTCGCGGGCGATCCGGCGCTGGTGCGGCATGCCGGTCTCGCGCGCCTGCCGCGCCGCCGCCAGCGACGGCCGGACCGGATCCTGGGTCAGGATCGCCTCCTCCCACGCGGCGTCGGTGGTGCGCGCCGGGTCGTAGGGCTTGCGCCCGACCAGCAGTTCGTAGAGCACGACGCCGAGCGAATACACGTCGGTCATCGTCGTGATCACGCCGTGCCGCAGCTGCTCGGGCGCAGCGTAGTGCAGGGTGAACGCGCGGGTGCCGGTGCCGGTGATCTCGGTGGTGTTCATCCCGGCTTCGTCGAGCAGCTTGGCGATGCCGAAATCGAGCAGGCGCACTTCGCCGGCGGGCGTCACCATGATGTTGGACGGCTTCAGGTCGCGATGGACCACGAGGTTGGCGTGCGCGTGGCTCACCGCCGCGCAGACCTGCAGGAACAGCTGCAGGCGTTCGGGCACGCCCAGCGCCAGCTTGCCGGCGTAATCGGTGATCGCCTCGCCCTCGACGTAATCCAGCGCCAGGTACGGCTGGCCGTCGGCGCTGATGCCGGCGTCGAGCAGGCGGGCGATGTGCGCATGCCCCAGCCGCGCCAGGATCTGCCGCTCGCGGGTGAAGCGGGTGCGCAGGCCGGCGTCGCCCAGTCCCGGCCGCAGCAGCTTCAGCGCGACGCGGCGGTGGTACAGGCCGTCGGCGCGGATCGCCAGCCAGACCTGGCCCATGCCGCCTTCGCCGAGCGGGCGTTCGAGCTGGTACGGGCCGATCGACTGGCCGGGCTGGGCGGAGAACACGGCGGCGTCGACCACCGATTCGGCGAGGAAGTCCGGCCGCTCGTCCTCCAGCGCCAGCATGCGCTGCAGCTCGGTGCCCAGTTCGGGGTCGGCGCGGGTGATCTCGTCGACGCGGCGGGCGACGTCGGCCGGCTCCATCTCGAGCAGCTCGTCGAGCAGCCCGGACACGATTTGCCAGCGACGCGTGTCCACGTCAGGCGGGCCGGTTCAGCCCTGCAGCGCGGCCAGCAGGAACATGCGCGCCTTCTGCCAGTCGCGGCGGACGCTGCGCTCCGAGCGTTTGAGCAGGCCGGCGATCTCGGTTTCCGACAGGCCGGCGAAATAACGCATCTCGACCACCTGCGCGAGGCGGGCGTCGAGGTCGTGCAGCTTGTTCAGCGCCACGTCCAGGCCGAGCATGTCCTCGTCCAGGCGCATGCCGCCGCCGGCGTCCTCGGGCAGGTCGGTGACCCGGTGCAGGTCGCCGCCCCGCTTCACCGCCAGGCGCTGGCGGGCGTAGTCGACCACGACGCTGCGCATCGCCGAGGCGGCGTACGCGAAGAAGTGGGCGCGGTCCTCGAACTCGGCCTCGGCGCGGCCGGCGAGCTTGAGGTAGGCCTCGTGCACCAGCGCGGTGGTGTCCAGGGTGTGCCCGTGCTGCTGCCCGCCCAGCTGGCGCCGGGCCATGCCGTGCAGCTCGCGGTACAGCGTGGACAGCACGCGGTCGAGCGCGGACTTGTCGCCGCCGCGCGCGTCGCTCAACCACTGGGTGATGTCGGCGGTTTCGTTCATGGGCCCCGGATCCCGTCTGCGCGGGTTGCGGCCACTATAACCATTCAGCGCGGCAGGATCGTCAAAACGTGAAGACGATCATGGCCGGGGTCGGATCAGCGCTGGCAGCCGGGACACCAGGCGGTGGCGCGCCCGCCCAGGCGGCCGTCGCGCAGGCGCCGGCCGCAGGTGCGGCAGGGTTCGCCCTCGCGGCCGTAGACCGACAGCTCCTGCTCGAAATAGCCGGGGGCGCCGTCGGGACTGAGGAAATCCCGCAGCGTGGTGCCGCCGCGGGTGATCGCGTGGGCCAGGATCGCCTTCACCGCGGCCGCCAGCCGTCCGTAGCGCTCGCGGCTGACCGTACCGGCCGCGCGCGCCGGCGCGATGCCGGCCCGGAACAGGCTTTCGGCCGCATAGATGTTGCCGACGCCGACGACGATCGCCTGGTCCATCAGGAAGGTCTTGACCGGGGCCTTGCGGCCGCGACTGCGCTCGAACAGGTGGTCGCCGTCGAATTCGTCCGACAGCGGCTCGGGGCCGAGGCCGGCCAGCAGCTCATGGGTCTGCCCGGCCGGCTGCCAGAGCAGGCAGCCGAAGCGGCGCGGGTCGGTGAAGCGCAGCACCCGGCCCGAATCCAGCGCCAGATCGACATGGTCGTGCGTTTCCACGGGCGTTTTCCCCGGCAGCACCCGCAGCATTCCCGACATGCCCAGATGCAGCAGCGCGCTGCCGGGCGCGGTGTCGAGCAGCAGGTATTTCGCGCGGCGGCGCACCCCGAGCACGGCCTGGCCCGGCAGTTCGCGCGCGACCTCGGCCGGGATCGGCCAGCGCAGGTCCGGCCGGCGCAGCACGACGCCGGTGATGCGCCGGCCTTCGACATGCGGCGCCAGGCCGCGGCGCGTGGTTTCGACTTCGGGCAGTTCGGGCATGCGGCGATTGTCGCAGGGGGCCGCTGAATTGGCGCGTTCAGGCCGCGCGGGCTAGGCTGCGGCATGCGCTTCACCTGTCCTGCCGGCTCCGTCCGCGCCCCGCTGCTCGCCATTTTCCTCGTGCTCGCCCTGCCGGCGATGTCGCCGGCCGCCGCCGCGCCGGGGCCGCTGTCCTCGCTGCGCTCGGCGCTGTCCGGCCTGGCCGATCCGCAGAAGCAGGCCGCGACCGACCTGCTCGACGCCGCCGAGGCCGACCGCGCCCGCGCCGGCGAACTGTCCGCCGAGCGCGAGGCCCTGCTGGCCGAAGCCGCCGCCGCGCCGGCCAAGCTCGAACGCCTGAATGCCGAACGGCAGGTCGATCGCGCCGCATCGCTCGCGCAATGGCAGGCGCGCCTGCCGGCCCAGGCCAGCGTCGAGACGCTCGAAGGCCTGCTGGAAACCGAACGCGCGGCCGCCGCGCAGCTGCGCGACCGCATCGCCGCGCTGACCGTCGAACTGACCCGCACGATCTCCGCCCCCGGCGACGACACCGCCGTCGCCGGTGAGCGCCAGCGCCGCATCGAGGCGCTGTCGGCGCCGGTGCCGGCCACCGCCGACGAACCGCCGGCCGTGGCCGCCGCGCGCCGCGCCCGGGTCGAGGCCGAGCTGGCGAAGCTGCAGGCCGAAGCGGCGCTCGAATCCACCCGCCGCGAACTGGCCGGCACCCGCCAGCGCCTGCAGGAACGGGAGCTGCGCGTGCTGCGCCACCAGCTCGCCGGCCACGAGCCGCGCCAGGACCTGCTGCAGCAGCGCATCGCCGACCTCGGCCGGCAGGAACTGCGGGCGCTGGTGGCGTCGCTCGAGCCGCCGGCGGAAGCGGTCGCGAGCGCGTTGTTCGCCGAAACCGCCCGCGGCAACCTGCGCCTCGGACAGGAGATGCTGCAGGTCAACGAGGCGCTCGCCGACGACCGCCGCGCGCTCGCCGTGCAGGACACCGCCCTCCAGCGCGACCTCGCCGCGCTGCGCGACAGCCGCACCCGGCTCGAGCTCGGCGGCCGCAGCGAGCAGATCGGCATCTGGCTCTGGGCCGAACTGCGCCGCCTCGAACCCGAGCGCCGCCTCGGCCAGCGCCTCGACGACATCCGCCAGGAACTGGCGTCGCTGCGCCTGCGCCTGATCGACCTGGGCGAGACCCAGCGCGACCTGGCCGACATCGGCGAAGCCGCCGAGGACCTGCGCGCCGCCGCGTCCAGTGCCCGCGAAGAAGACGCCGTCGTCGAGGCCGACACCGCCGATCCGCTCGAAACGCTGCTCGAACGGCGTGTGGAACTCGCGCAGCGGCTCGAACCGCTGCTGTGGCGGCGCATCGCCACGCTCGAACAGGCCGAACGCAGCGTGCAGGCGCGCGTGGACGCCACCCGCGAACTCCGGCAGACCCTGGACCGGCACCTGCTGTGGATACGCAGCCACCCGCGCGTCGACGGCGAATGGCTCGCGCTGCTGCCCGAGGGGGCCGCGGACCTCGTGAAGCCGTCGCGCCTGACGACCACCGTGCGCCTGCTGCGCGAATCGATCGCCGAGAGCCCGACGCTGCTCGCCGGCGGCATCGTGCTGCTGGTCGTGCTGCTGGTGCTGCGTCGGCGTGCGCCCGCCCGGCTGGAACAGCTGGCGCAGGCGATCCGCGACGTGCGCCTGGACCGCTACCGGCGCACGCTCGAAAGCCTGGCCTGGACCACGCTGGCGGCGCTGCCGGGGCCGTTCGCGCTGCTGCTGCTGGGCCGCCTGCTGCAGGGCGTCGGCACCAGCGGCAAGTACAGCGATTCGCTCGGGCGTGCGGTGGTGGCGGTGGCGGTGCCGATGTTCACGCTGACCTTCCTGGCGTGGCTTTCCCGCGAGCGCGGGCTGGCGCACGCGCATTTCCGCTGGACGCGCCCGCGCCGCGAGGCGCTGCGGCGCTGGTTGCCGCTGCTGACGGTGGTGCTGCTGCCGCTGTACTTCCTGGTCGCGCTGGCGTTCTTCCGCAACCAGGACCTGGCGATCTCGGTGCAGGCGCGCATCGCGCTGGTGCTGTCGTCGTCGGTGTTCGCGGCGGCGTTCTGGTGGCTGCTGGCGCCGGACCGGATCTGGCACAGCCGCGGCGCCGCCGAACCGCAGCCGCTGCGGCGGGCGGCGCGGGTGCTGCTGGCCGCGGCGGGTGTCGCCGGCGCGCTGCTGGCGCTCGACGGCTACGTGTATTCGACGGCGATCCTGCAGAACTCGCTGCTCGCCAGCGTCGGCGTGGTCACCGCGGTGGCGGTCGTGCACGGGCTGCTGTCGCGCTGGTTCGTGCTCGGCGAGCGCCGGCTGGCGCTGCGCCGCTACCTGCTGAGGCGCGAGGCGGAAGCCGGCGGCGTCGTGCCCGAGGACGGCGGCGAGGCGATCCCGCAGGAGCTGTCGGAGGAGATCACGCTCGAGAAGGTCAACGCCAACAGCCGGGCGCTGCTGCGGGCGCTGAAGCTGGTGCTGCTGGTGCTCGGCCTGGCCAGCGTCTGGGCCGGCGTGCTGCCGGCGTTCGCGCGCTTCGACGAGATCGCCCTGTGGACGGTCTCCGATGTCGGTGCCGACGGCGCCACGCTCACCGAGCAGATCACGCTGTGGTCGGTGATGCTGGGCACCGTGGTGCTGGCGCTGACGGTGATCGCCGCGCGCAACCTGCCGGGACTGATCGAGATCGGCCTGCTGTCGCGCGCCGGTGTCGACGCGGCGTCGCGCTACGCGATCACCAGCGTGTCGCGCTACGCGATCGTGCTGGTCGGCGTCATCGTCGGCCTCGGCCTGTTCGGGCTGCGCTGGAGCCAGCTGCAGTGGATGGCGGCGGCGCTGACGGTGGGCCTGGGCTTCGGCCTGCAGGAGATCTTCGCGAATTTCGTGTCGGGGCTGATCCTGCTGTTCGAGCGGCCGTTCCGCGTCGGCGACACGATCACCGTCAACGGCCTCGACGGCACGGTGACCCGCATCCGCACCCGCGCCACGACGATCCTGGACTTCGACAACAAGGAGATCGTCGTGCCGAACAAGGCGTTCATCACCGGCCAGCTGGTGAACTGGACCCTGAGCGAGGAAGTCACGCGCGTGATCATCAAGGTCGGCGTCGACTACGGCGCCGACCCGGCACTGGTGCACCGCCTGCTGATGCAGGCCGCCGAGGAGAACCCGCGCGTGCTCAAGGACCGGCCGATGCGCAGCTGGCTGCTGAACTTCGGCGACAACGCGCTCGACTTCGAACTGCGCGTGTTCGTCGGCACGATGGCCGACCGCCTGGCCGCCCGCGACGAGCTCAACAGCCGCGTGGTCGAGCTTTTCCACGAGAACGGCATCGGCTTCGCCTACCCGCAGCTGGACGTGCACATCCGCGACCTGCCGGCGCCGGCGGAGCCGTCACCGGTGGTGAAGGATGGCCCGCGCTGAACCGGCCATTCAGGCCCTGCGCTTGCACCGTGACGCAGTCGTCACCATACGAGCGCGGAGGGTGACGCTTCAGGAGCCCGCAGGCATCATCGTCCCGTACGGTCCCGCGTCACATCTTCCGGAGTAGTCGCATGTCGTCCCCGTGGTTCGATTTCCTTTCGCGCGGCCTGACCCAGGCCAGCGTCTGGCAGATGCTCGCGGTGCTCATCGTCGCCGGCCAGCTGACGATGATGTCGACGACGCTCTACCTGCATCGCGGCGTGTCGCATCGCGGCGTCGACTACCACCCGGCGGTCGCGCACTGGTTCCGCTTCTGGTCGTGGCTGACCACCGGCATGGTCACCAAGGAATGGGCGGCGATCCACCGCAAGCACCACGCCAAGTGCGAGACCGCGCAGGATCCGCACAGCCCGCGCTTCCAGGGCATCAACGAGGTGCTGTGGCGCGGCACCGAGCTGTACCGCAAGGCGGCGCTCGACCGCGACGAGATCGAGAAGTACGGCAAGGGCACGCCGGACGACTGGATCGAACGCAACCTGTATTCGCGCTTCTCGTCGCTGGGCCCGACGCTGACGCTGTTCGCGTACATCGCGCTGTTCGGCATCCCCGGCGTCGCGGTCTGGGCGCTGCACATGATGTGGATCCCGTTCTGGGCCGCCGGCGTCATCAACGGCATCGCCCACTGGTGGGGATACCGCAATTTCGACACCGCCGACACCGCCACGAACCTGGCGCCCTGGGGGCTGTGGATCGGCGGCGAGGAGCTGCACAACAACCACCACGCGTTCCCGAGCTCGGCGAAATTCTCGCTGCGCAAGCACGAGTTCGACATCGGCTGGGCGATCATCTCCGGCCTGCAGGCCGTCGGCCTGGCGAAGGTGCTGCGCACCGCGCCGGAGCTCGACGTGCGCCCGAACATCCAGGTGCCCGACGCCGACACCATCAAGGCGGTGATGGTGCACCGCTGGCAGGTGGCCACGGATTACTTCCAGCTCGTGCTCAAGCCGCACCTGAAATCCGAGGGCGCCGGCCTGTCGGGGCGCATGCGCCGCGCGTTCCGCAGCGACGGCCGCTGGCT
>JAKFCL010000331.1:0-6586 GCA_036676665.1 Arenimonas sp.
TCGTTGCCGGCCTGGTCCGTGGTGACCACCGGGCTGCCGAGCGCGTCGGTGTGCTTGTAGCGGACCTGGCTGCCGCCGCCCGCGAGCCGCTCGGAACTGGCCAGCAGGCTGCCGCCCAGGTGCACGTGCTCGATGTTCTTGCCCTGAGTCTCCGAAGCTTCGAACAGCAGTTGGCCGGACTGCGCATACATGTAGAAGCGGGCCTTGCCCTGCGCCGGCAACCAGGTCGAGACGCGGCGGCCGTGGCCGTCGTAACGGAAACCCTCCAGCCCGGTGATGCCGCGGTTGCGGTTGCCGTAGTCGAAGTTCCAGGTGGTGGGGCCGCCCTTGGTCTTCAGGTTGCCCTGCACGTCGTAGGTGAACGACTGCCGTACCTGGCCGCCGCTGCCGAGGATCCGGGTCAGGCGGTTGGTGCCCGACGCATATTCGTAGGTGGCGTAGTCCTTGGCCGGAGTGCCGCCGGCCGTCGCCGGGCCGAGCGTCCACGACTTGAGGTTGTCGAGCACGTCGTAGGTGAAACGGTGCCAGTGGTCGCCGCCGAACGACACCGAACCGGCCGCCGTCAGGCGATCGAGATCGTCGTACTCCATCCAGCGGCTGCGGCTGGCGTCCAGGTGGTCGGCCGTCGCCAGCACGTTGCCGTTCTCGTCGAAGCCATGCTCGATGTCGAGCACGCCGCTGTCGGAGGAACGCGCCGGCAGCTGGCGGGCGTTCTGCCACATCTGGTGGGTGATGCCGTTGCCGTAGACGAACTCGCGGATGGCACCGTTCGGGTAGTACTTCACGCCGGTGGCGAAACCGCCGGCCCGGGTCGGCTGGCCCAACGCGTTCGGCGCGTACGACACCGACATCAGGCTCGGGTACGTCAGCGTCGACAGGTGGCCGTTGGCGTTGTAGCCGTAGCCGACCGACCAGCTGTAGGCGCCCGGCTGCGCCGAGGTCTCACCGGCCAGCAGGCGGCGGCGGTTGTACGCATAGCCGTTGTGCACCGGCTCGGCGAGGCCGTTGTTGGTGGTGAGGATCGTCTCCGGCAGGCCGTCCGGCGTGTAGGTCCAGGTCTGGTTGCCGGTGTTGTCGGGGAACGTGAGCGTCTCGAGCCGGTTCATCGTGTCGTAGGTGCGGTCCACGCGGCGGCCGCTGGCGTAGGCCGTCGGGCGCTGCGCCGCGCAGGTGCTGCCGTGGCTGGTCGGCGTCGGGTTCGCCGTGGGCAGGCTCAGGCCCGCGGCGGACCAGATCACGTTGCCGGCGTTGTCGTAGTCGACGACCGTCGCGCCGGTTTCCGGCTCGGTCTGCTTGCACAGGCGCAGGGCGTGGTCGTAGACGTAGTAGCGGGTCGCGACCTCGGTCTGGCCGGCGGTGCCGCGCCGTTGCATCCACAGCGCCATGCCCAACGCGTTGCGGTGGATCTGCGTGCGCTGGCCGGTCGGCGCGTCGATCAGCCTCGGCACGGCGGCCGACGGATCGTCGAAGAACTGGTACCAGGTCTTGGTCGCCTTCTGGCGGGGATTGGTGGTCCGGGTGACGAAATTCGCCAGGTATTCGGTCGTGGTCGTCAGCAGCCCCAGTTCGGAATCCTGGGCAACCCAGATCGTGCGGTCGAGCGCGTCATGCTCGGTTTCCACGCCATCGGTGAAGCTCGCCATCGACGACACGGTCGAGCGGGGATAGGCCACGAACTGGGTCCGGCCCGCGGCGTCGTACACCCACGCATTGAAGCGGCTGGTTTCGGTGGCGGTGGCCGTGGTGGTCCCGTCGTACTCGCGGGTCATGCGCGGACGCCAGAACGCGTCGAACCAGGTCACCTTGTGGCCATTCCCGGTCGACACGGTGCGCTTCCAGGTGCCGACCGGGAAGCCGTACTCGCCGACGAGCGTGGTGGTCTTGGCGAACGTCAGCGTCGTCGCGTTCCAGGCCACGCTGTCGCCGGCGGGGTAAGTGACGCTGGCCAGCAGGCCGCGGGTGTCGTAGCCGTAGATCGTGGTCCAACCGTTCTGATCGGTGACGTGGGTGATCTCGCCACGGCTGTTCACGATCGCGGCCTGGGTCGTGGCGTCGGGATAGGTCACGAGCTTTGGAACGCCGCGGTACCAGTTGGACAGCGTCGTGGTCTGCAGCGGCCCATTCGCGACCTGCGCCGTCGACACCGTCTTCAGTGCGCCGAAGCTGGTGAAGGCCAGCTGCTGCTGCATGACCGGCGTGCCGCCGACCGGGTATGGCCAGTATTGGATCTGGGGCAGCCGCGACGTGGCGTGGTAGGCCGTATGCGACGTGACCTGGCCCAGGTCGACGTTGGTCTCCTTCTCGACGAGGCCGATGACCCACCGGGCCTTGTCGTGCAGGTACTGGGTGGTGTCGGTGCGGGTGTGCAGCACGGTGCCGGTGCTCAGGTCGCTGAAGCGCTGGACCTTCGTCGGCATCATGAACTCGTCGAAGGTCTCGACGCTGCGGTTGAAGCGCACGCCCTGCTGCTCGGTCATCGATGAGCGGACCGGCATCACGCATTCGCTGTAGTCGATGCCGTACTTGAGGCTGTCGCCCCATTGGACGACGCAGGCGCCGGTCGTGTCTGTGTCGTAGGTGTTGCGGACGGTGCGCAGCGTGCCGGTGCCGGGCGACCCGCCGCCCGACTCCACCTTCAGCAGCAGGCCTTCGTTCTCGCGGTAACTGTTGCCATGGTGGTAGCGCGTCCAGCGCCCCTCGGGCGCGGTCACGGTCGTCGTCGCCACCGAGCTGCACATCGACTTCGTGGTGCAGACGGGACGCGCCGCACAGGCGTCCATCGATCCGGTGCAGACATATGGATCGGCGAACAGCGCCCCGCCCTCGTTCGGATTGTTGTAACGCCGATTGGAGGCGTAGTCGTACGTCCACTGCGCGGTCGGCAGCCCATTGCCGGTGATCGTCTTGCTCATCACGCTGAAGGCGTCGTAGCTGGCCGGGATATGGGGTACGTCGTCCGTCGGGTCGTTGCCGCCACTCCCGGAGGTGACGTTCGCGCAGTTCAGCGGAACATTGGTGCGACCATGCGTCTCGATGCCGAGCACGAAGGTGCCGGTGGCACCCGACGGGTGGGTGATCGTACCGGTCGGCGTCAGGTCAGCACCGGCGTTCTGCGGGCTGAGTTCGGTGAAGCAGGTGCGCTCGCCCCACGTCGGGTTTTCGGGATACTCGAGCTCGGCATCGGTGAACTGGCCGAATCCGATCGTCCATTTGTCGCCGGCCGGCACGGTGACCGACGCCAGGGTATCGCGGTTCTCCGCCGTCTTGGCGTACGAATAGCTCCAAACGCGGCCCGTGTTGTCGCGGATTTCCGAGACCCAGTTTCCGGTGTAGTCGACACTGATCTTCCGCCCGTCGCCGCCACCACCGTCGACCGCGCCACCCCAGCCGTCGGATTCGCCGCTCAGCACTTCCTCCAGGCGCATGCGCTCGTTCGGGCCGTTGCTGTAGTTGTAGGAAACGACGTTGCCGAAACGGTCCTCGACGCGGGTGGCCAGCAGGATGTGCCGGCCGACGGGGATCGTGAACTCACGCGGGATCTTGTTGCCGAGCGGATCGGTGGTGAACAGCGTGTTGGTGCCGCGGCGCAGCGGCGGCTCGTGGTGCACGGCCATCCAGTCGAACCAGTACCGGGTGCCGTCGGGCGTGATCGCGAGGAAGCCTTCGCCGGTCGTGGAGCCCTCCGCGTTCTTGATGGACGGCAGGCAGCTGACGCGGATGTGGTCGTTCGTCAGGTATTTGTAGCCGCTGGCCGTCGGCATCGGCGCGGGCGTGGCGGGAACGAGGCCCGGGCCGGTGCGGGGAGCGAGAAGTTCGCCGCCGCCGACACCCGGGATCGCCAGCGTCAGTCCCTGCCAGTAGTCCCATGGCAGCACGCCGCGGCTCGCGTCGGCCGCCGGCGCACCGCCCACCGAGCAGCGCTTCTGGCCGCCTGCCGAATCAACCCACCCGGCAAGATAGTTGCCGCTGATCTGCGGCACGTCCGCCTCCCAGTCGCCGAACATGCCGTCGACGGCGCGATAGCGCCAGTCACGGGTGCGGTACGTGCGTCCGATCGCGACTGCCGGGCCGGCATTGCCGGGCAGGCTTGCATCGGTCGCCGAGAACGACAGTGCCCCGTTGTCCAGCGCGACGCTGTCGCCGAGCAGATCGTCGCCCAGTGCGCCGACGTCGTGCGCACCCGCCAGCCGGGCAGCGTAGTTTTCCCAGGGCGCCTTGCCGGCGTGTGCGAGGGTCGGAAGCGAAAACGCGACCAGCAGCGCGAAGCGCGCCGCGAAGGACTTTGACATGGAAACTCCGAGTGAGGCGGACGCTGCCTCCCCGGCAGCCGCGGGCAAGCCTAGGGGCCGCGGCGTCCTGATGCCACTCCATCGGGTCGCTTGTGCAGATACGCTAACGAGTTCAATGCGGGTGACCGGATGAAATCGTCCGCCGCGCGGTCAGCGCGAGGCCAGCAAGCGCTCCACGTAGCGGGCCACGGTATCGGCCTCGAGGTTGACGGCGTCGCCCACCTTCGTTTCGGCGAAGGCGGTGTGGGCGATCGTGTGCGGCACGAGGTTGACCTCGAAGCCCTCGGCGTCGACGGCATTGACGGTCAGGCTGGTGCCGTCCACCGCGATCGAGCCCTTGACCGCGACATAGCGCAGCAGCGCCGCCGGCGCCTGGAAGCGCCAGCGCTGCGAGCGGCCGTCGTCGTGCACCGACGCGACGGTGCCGACCGCGTCGACGTGGCCGGCGACCAGGTGGCCGCCGAGGCGGTCGGTCGGAAGCAGCGAGCGTTCCAGGTTCAGCGCGGCGCCGAGCGGCAGCGCGCCGAGCGTGGTCAGCGCCAGGGTTTCATTGGAGACGTCGGCGGCCCAGCCCGCGGCGTCGAAGTCGACGACGGTCAGGCAGCAGCCGTTGACCGCGATCGACTCGCCGAGCGCGATGTCGGCGTGCGGCAGCGCGCCCCAGGCGATGACCAGGCGCTGGTCGCCGCCGCGATGCTCGCGCGCGGCGAGCCGGCCGACGGCCTGGATGAGTCCGGTGAACATGGGGGTTTTCCGCCGCGGAACTGCCGCGAGGCCGGCATTTTACGCCAGCGCCGCCCCGGGGACCGGCGCATGCGCGCATCGGCCCGTTCCAGCGGTGGCGACGGGGCCGGCTGCGCCGGCCGGATCAGGCGGTCTTCGGCGTCGTGGCCCGGCCGGGTTTCACGCTCGGGTGGTAGGGCGACCGCTGCCCGCCATCGACCCAGCGCCGGAACTGGCTTTCGTACATCAGCGCGGCGCGGTCGAACGAGGACAGCGGGTAGAAGCGCGGCACGTCGCCGTTCCACGCCATGCAGATGCGACCGGGCTCGCAGCTCACCGGGATGCTGTCGGCGTCGCCGAACAGGGTGCCTACCGGGAAGGTCGTCGGAAGTTTCATGGCGCACGGTGGCAGGCGCGGCGTGACGGCGACGGTATGCCGGCGGGGCGCCGGGACCGCCATTCAGTCCCGGGCGGGCCTGAGCAGCAGCCGCAGGTCCGGCCCGACCTGCGCGGATTCCACCAGGCGGAAGCCGAGGCGCTCGGCCATCGACGCCGGATCGATGCCCGCGAACAGCGGCCGGCCGCGCTCGCCGAGCAGCACCGGCGCGATGTACAGCAGCAGCTCGTCGACCAGGTCCGCGCGCAGCAGCGCGCCGCTGAGCGTGGCGCCGGCCTCGACCTGCAGCTCGCCGATGCCGCGCTGCGCGAGCTGGCTCAGCGCGGCGGCGAGGTCGAGGCCGTCGCCGATGCGGCGCACGGCGAACGCGCTGACCTCGTCGGAATAGTCGGGCACCACATCGTCGCCGTGGATCGCCCAGGTCGGCGCGGCGCCGTCGCTCAGGAGGTGGCTGGATTTCGCCAGGCGGCCCCGCTCGTCGAGCACGATGCGCACCGGCGGTTCGAAGTCGAGGCCTTCCACGCGCACGGTCAGGCGCGGGTCGTCGGCGCGCACGGTGCCCATGCCGGTCAGCAGGCCGCCGGCGCGCGCGCGCCACAGCTGCACGTCGGCGCGCGCCTGGTCGGACGTGATCCATTTCGACTCGCCGTCGGCCAGCGCCGTGCGGCCGTCCAGGCTCATGCCGAGCTTCACCCGCACCCATGGCCGGCCGCGCTCGATGCGCGAGAAGAAGCCGCGGTTGAGTTCGCGGGCCGGCGCTTCCATCAGCCCGGTCTCGACGGTGATGCCGGCGGCCTGGAGCTTGGCGAAGCCCTGCCCGGCGACCTGGTAGAACGGGTCGCGGCTGGCGGCGATCACGCGGGTGACGCCGGCCGCCACCAGCGCGTCGGCGCACGGCGGCGTGCGCCCCTGGTGCGCGCACGGCTCCAGCGTGACGTAGGCGGTGGCGCCGAGCGCCGCCGGGCCGGCGACACGCAGCGCATTGGCTTCGGCATGCCCCTGGCCGGCGCGCACATGCCAACCCTCGCCGACGACGCGCTCGCCGAGGGCGAGCACGCAGCCGACCATCGGATTGGGCTTGGTGGTGTAACGGCCCAGTTCGGCCAGCTGCAGGGCACGCGCCATGTGGGCGTGGTCCTGCGCGGTGTAGGCGGTCATGCGGCGGCGTCCTGCGCGG
>JAKFCL010000332.1:0-4453 GCA_036676665.1 Arenimonas sp.
GGCGGCGCGCCGACGCTCAGGAACAGGTCCGACGCGTGCTTCTGCGCCATCAGCGTCAGGAACGGCATCAGTTCCACGGGCGGCCCTCAGAACCAGCGCCGGACGCGGGCGCAGTAATGGGCGTAATCGGGGCCGAACCGACGCATCAGGTGCGCTTCCTCGCGCGCGATCACGTAGTGGCGGATGGCGATCATCACCGGCACCAGCGTCAGCAGCGGCCACAGCGTGTTGAGCGCCAGCGTGATCGCCACGTACCCCAGCGCCATGCCCAGGTACATCGGGTTGCGGGTCTGCCGGTAGATGCCGGCGACGACCAGCGCGCTGTCCTCGCGCCACGGCCGCGGGTCGGTGCCCTGCCGGCGGAAGCCGCCGAGCGCGCTGCCGATGAGCCAGATCGCGACCAGCGCGAACCCGAGCGCGTGCAGGTAGAGCCACCAGGTGCGCTCGACCTGCACCAGCGGCAAGGGATGCACCCAGCGGTCCAGCGCCCAGCCGGCGGCCAGCGCGATCGCGAACATCAGCGGCGGCGGGAAGCGCACGCCGGGATTGCCCATGGCCTCGTCCATCGCCCTCTCCCCCGGTCAGGCGAGCAGCCGCAGCAGCCCGGACCAGGCCGGCAGCGTCGCCAGTGAAAGCAGGATGCCATAGCCGACCATCGCCGCCGCGAGGCCGGGCGCCAGCCGGTGTGAAATCGCCAGCGCCGCGGCGGTGATCATCGGCGGCATCGCCGATTCCAGCACCACGGTGTCGTGCGCCGTGCCGGCCAGCCCGAGCAGCGGCGCCAGGCCCAGCGCGACCAGCGGCATCACCGCCAGCTTCAGCACCAGGCCGGCGGCGAGGGGTTTGAGTTCGTTGCGCGGCAGCTTCAGCTGCAGGCTCAGGCCGATCGCCAGCACCACCAGCGGCAGCAGCGCGTCGGCCAGGCGCTGCAGGCCGCCGGCGATCCACGCGGGCGGCGCCTCGGGCATCAGCGTCAGGCCGAACACCAGCGCCAGGAACGGCGGGAACGTGGCGATGCGCCTGGCGACGCCGGCCGCGGTCGGCGTCGCGTCGCCGCCGTAGCGGGCCAGCACGTACAGGCCGAACGTCGACAGGATCAGGAACGCGCCGAACTGGTCGTAGATCACCGCGTACGGCAGCGCGTCCTCGCCCAGCAGCGCGCGCACCAGCGGGTAACCGAGGAAGCTGGTGTTGCCCAGCGCCACGCACAGCAGCAGCACCGCGTGTTCGTCGGGGCGCAGCCTCAGCAGGCGGGTCACGCCGCCGACCAGCACGACGGTGGCCCCGAGCAGCAGCCACGGCACCGCCGCGACCGCCAGCACATGCATGCCCAGCTCCAGCCGCGGCGCGTAGATCAGCACCGAGGCCGGCAGGCACACGTACAGCACGACCTTGTTGAGCACCTCCGGCGCGCTGTCGGGGAACGCCCCGAGGCGCCGGAACAGCAGTCCCAGCGCCAGCATCGCCAGGATCAGCGCGAAGGCGTCGAACGCCATCAGCTGGCCGGGAGATTCTTCTGTTCGGCGATCCAGGCGCGGATCTTCTGCTGCAGCACGTCCATCGGCAGCGCGCCGTCGACCAGCACCTGGCGGTGGAACGCGCGCACGTCGAAGCGGTCGCCGAGCTCGCGCTCGCCCTCCTCGCGCAGCTCGCGGATCACCCGCTGCCCGACCTTGTACGCCAGCGCCTGGCCCGGGATCACGATGTAGCGCTCGACCTCGGCGACGATGTCGCTCTCGGCCATCGAGGAATTGGCCTTCATGTAGTCGATCGCCTGCTGCCGGGTCCAGCCCATGTGGTGCAGGCCGGTGTCGACCACCAGGCGCATCGCCCGCAGCTGCTCGTCGCTCAGGCGGCCGTACCACTGGTACGGATCGGTGAACAGGCCGAGTTCCTTGCCCAGGGATTCGGCGTACAGCGCCCAGCCTTCCGCGTAGGCGGTGAAGCCGCCGAAGCGGCGGAACGCCGGCAGCGCCTCCACTTCCTGCTGGATCGACACCTGGAAGTGGTGGCCCGGCGACGCTTCGTGGATCGACAGCGTCTCGACGAGGAAGTTCGGCTGCGCCTTCAGGTTGTGGGTGTTGAGGTAGAACACGCCCGGCCGCGAGCCGTCCGGCGACGGCGCCTGGTAGGACGCGCCGGCATCGCTGGCGGCGCGGTACGCCTCGACGGCCCGCACTTCGTAGTCGGCCTTCGGGAAGATGTCGAACAGCGCGGGCAGCCGCGGGTTGATGCGCTTCTGCACGTCGCGGTACGCCTGCAGCGCCTCCTCCTCGCTGGCGAAGTAGAACTTCGGGTCGTCCTGCAGGTGCTTGAAGAACGCCGGCAGGTCGCCGTCGAAGCCGACCTGTTCGCGGACCGCGTTCATCTCCGCGAGGATGCGGGCGACCTCGTCGAGTCCGAACTGGTGGATCTGCTCGGGGGTCAGGTCGGTCGTCGTCTGCGAGCGCACGCGGTGGGCGTACCACGCGGCGCCGTCGGGCAGCGCCGACAGGCCGACGGTGTCGCGGGACGCGGGCAGGTATTCGTCGCGCAGGAAGTCGCGCATCCGGGCGTAGGCCGGCACCAGCGTTTCCATGATCGCGGTGCGGTACGCCGCCGTCAGGCGTTCGCGCTCGGCGGCGGGGATCGATTCGGGCATCGCCTCGACCGCGCCCCAGAACACGCTCTTTTCCGGGTCGGTCACCAGGTGCGCGTCGAACTGCGGGATCAGCTTCTCGACGACCGGCCGCGGCTGCACCACGCCGGCGGCGATGCCCTCGCGCATGTTGGCGATCGCGGTGTCGAAGATCGCCGGCGCCGCGGCGATGCGGGCCAGGAAGTCGTCGTAGTGCTTGGCCTCCGCGAACGGCTGCAGGCTCTTGCCGGAGCCGAGCTGGGCGAGAAAGCCGCCGAAGTTGCTGAACTGGTTCAGCGGGATCATCCAGCCCGGAAAGCGGGCACCGGCGATCGCTTCCTCGCGGTCGCGCAGGAAGATCGCGTGGCTGAGCCGGTCCTGCCCTTCCAGCCGCGCCGGATCGATGCCGCGGATGCGTTCGAGGAAGGCCTTGTCGCGCGCCAGCGCCTTGTCGCGGAATTCGGCGGTGAGCGTGTTGGGCAGCTGGTCGTTGTAGCGCAGGTCGCCGATCGCGGTGGCCATGATCGGGTTGTCCTTCAGCTCGAGCTCCCACCACTCGTCGAGCAGCGCCTTCAGCTCCGCCGGGCCACCCTGCGCCTGGGTCACCGGGGCCGGCGCGGCTTCCGGGGGCGGGGCGTCGGCACTGCAGGCCGCGAGCAGGACACAGAGGAACAGGGCGGGAACGCGCATCGGGAGATCCTTCGGGGGCAGGCCGGGTGCGCTATCTTCGCCCACGGAACCGTCCGGAGCCTATGCCATGCGACCCTCCCTGCCGATCGGCGTCACCCTGGCGCTCGGCGCCACCCTCGCGCTGGCATTGCACGTGCCGGCCGCCGGCGCCGGCGACCGCATCACCGGCCTGCCGTTCGCGACCCGCTCGGAGGTGTTCGCGCCCGAGGCGATGGCCGCGACCTCGCACCCGCTGGCCACGCAGATCGCGCTCGACACGATGCGGGCCGGCGGCAGCGCGGTGGATGCGGCGATCGCCGCCAATGCCGCGCTCGGGCTGATGGAACCGACCGGCAACGGCATCGGCGGCGACCTGTTCGCGATCGTCTGGGACCCGAAGACGGGCAAGCTGCACGGCTACAACGGCTCCGGCCGCTCGCCGAAGGCCCTCACGCGCGCCTGGTTCGCCGAGCACGGCTACCGGGACATCCCGCCGCACGGGCCGCTGCCGGTGACGGTGCCGGGCACGGTGGACGCCTGGTTCGCGCTGCATGGCCGTTTCGGCCGCCGCACGATGGCGCAGAACCTGGCCCCGGCCGTCGCCTATGCCCGCAAGGGGCATCCGGTGCACGAGGTGATCGCCTACTACTGGGGGCTGAGCGTGCCGCGGCTTTCGAAGTGGCCCGGCTTCTCCGAACAGTTCACGGTGGCGTGCGCGGGCGGCGGCGAATCCTGCGTCGACGGCCGGCGCGCGCCGCGCAAGGGCGAGCTGTGGCGCAACCCGAACCTCGCGGACACGCTCGAGACGATCGGCCGCGACGGCCGCGACGCGTTCTACAAGGGCGACATCGCCCGGCGCATCGACGCGTATTTCAAGGCCAATCAAGGCTTCCTCGCGTACGACGACCTCGCCGCGCACACCGGCGAGTGGGTGCAGCCGGTCAGCACGAACTACCGCGGCGTCGACGTCTGGGAACTGCCGCCCAACGGCCAGGGCATCGCCGCGCTGCAGATCCTGAACCTGCTGGAAGGCTACGACTTCTCGAAGATTCCGTTCGGCAGCGCCGAGCACGTGCACCTGTTCGTCGAGGCGAAGAAGCTCGCGTTCGCCGACCGCGCGCGCTGGTACGCCGACCCGGCGTTCCACCGTGTCGACGGCGGCCACGA
>JAKFCL010000333.1:0-29093 GCA_036676665.1 Arenimonas sp.
CAGCGCATCGTCGCGTGCCGTCATCACGAGCCACGCGGTGTAGGCGACGTAGTACGCCAGGAACATCACGCCTTCCCAGCGCGCGACGAGGTGTCCGGTGAACAGGACCGGCAGGCAGGCGACTGCCACCGCCGTCATCACCGGCAGGTCGAACGCCAGCAGTGCCGGCGGCACCTGCAGTCCGCCGTCGGCGAACAGCGAGCTGATGCCGAGCACCGCGACCAGGTTGAAGATGCACGAGCCGAGCACGTTGCCGACGGCGATCTCGCGCTCGCCGCGCGCCGCCGCGATCACCGATGTCGCCACTTCCGGCAGCGACGTCCCGGCCGAAACGATCGTCAGGCCGACCACCAGCGGGCTGATGCCCAGGCCGATCGCCACCTCGGTCGCCGCCTGCACCAGCCAGCGCGAGCCCAGCACCAGCATCGCCAGGCCGACCACCATCAGCGCCACCTGCACCGGTGTGCGTCCCAGCCAGCCTGGCGCCGCGGGCAGCAGCGCGTCGGTCATCTCGGCCGGCGGCGCGCGCCGGCCCTGCCAGAACAGCAGCGCGGTGTAGGCCAGCATCAGCACCACGAGCACGACGCCGTCGGGCATCGAGATGCGGCCGTCCTGCGCCATCGCCAGCACCAGCAGCGACAGCCCGATCATCATCGGCACTTCCTGCCTCACCAGCTGCCGGTCGACGACCAGCGGCGCGACCAGCGCCGAGAGCCCCAGGATGAAGAGCACGTTGAAGATGTTGCTGCCGACGACATTGCCGAGCGCGAGGTCGGTCTTGCCGTCGAGCGCGGCGCCGATCGAGATCGCCAGTTCCGGGGCACTGGTGCCGAACGCGACGACCGTCAGGCCGACGACGAGCGGCGGGATGCCGAGCGACAGCGACAGCCGCGACGCGCCCCGGACCAGCAGATCGGCACCCAGCAGCAGCAGCGCCAGTCCGGCGGCGAACAGCAGGAACGTCATCCGGGGGACTCCATGCGCAGGGGCCGGTATTGTGCCTTCGCGGCGGGCGGTCGCGCGCGCCGGTGACCCGGGCGCATGGTCCGGGTATCGTCGCGCGTCCCTTCGACATGGATTCCAGATGGATCCGGCTTCCGCCGCTTCCCGCCACCGCGCCACCGCCGCCGGCTTCGCCGCGGTCGTGCTGTGGTCGTCGCTGGCGGTGCTGACCACCGCCACCGCCGGCATCCCGCCGCTGCAATTGCTGGCGCTGGGTTTCGGCATCGCCGGCCTGGCCGGCATCGGCTGGGTGCTGCGCCCGGGCGGGCAGGGCGCCGCGGCGATGCGGCAGCCGGCCGCCGCCGCCGCGCTGACGATCGTGGCGCTGTTCGGCTACCACGCGCTGTATTTCATCGCGCTCAAGCGCGCGCCGGTGGTCGAGGCGAGCCTGGTCAACTACCTGTGGCCGCTGCTCATCGTCGTGTTCGCGGCGGTGCTCGGCGGGACGCGGATCGGTGCCGGGCAGTGGCTGGGCACGGCACTGGGGCTGGCCGCGGCCGCGCTCGTGGTGACGCGCGGCGGCCGGCCGCAGCTGGAACCGGCGCACCTGGCCGGTTACCTGGCGGCGCTGGGCGCGGCGGGGGTGTGGGCGCTTTATTCGGTGCTCAACCGCCGGTTCGCGGCGGTGCCCAGCGCGGCGATGGCACCCGCCTGTCTCGCGGTCGGCGGGCTCGGCTTCGCCACGCACCTGCTGTTCGAAACCTGGGTCGCGCCGACCAGCACGCAGTGGCTGGCGATCGCCGCGCTCGGCCTGGGACCGACCGGCATCGCCTTCTGGCTGTGGGACATCGGCACCAAGCGCGGGGACCTCGCCGTGCTCGGCACCCTGTCGTACGCCGCGCCGCTGCTGTCGACCGCGCTGCTGCTGGCGTTCGGCCGCGCGCAGCCGCACTGGAGCCAGGCGGTCGCGGTGGTGCTGCTGCTGGCCGGTGCGTGGCTCAGCGTCCGCGGCGCGGCCGCGCGGGCGCCCTGACCGTCAGCGGAAGACCCGCCAGCCCAGCAGCGCGAACGGCAGCGGGATCAGTGCGCCGGTGATCACCATCCACAGCGGATGCACCGGCAGCATCGCGAAGTTGGCCGCTACCAGCACCAGCATCGTCGACCCCACGACGATCGCGGTCCCGCGCTTGTGTTCGCGGCTGATCGCCGCCGCGGTGCCGGCCCCGAGGAACGAACCCGCCGCATAGGCGAGCAGGGGGAACAGCAACGCGCCGGTCGGCATGTTCGGCAGCACGGCGGCGATGGTCGCCGGGTCCTTCGGGTCCAGCCCCTCCGGAAGCGGGAACGGAAAGACGGCGTGGCCGATGAACTCGACCAGCGCCACCATCACCACCATCACCCCCAGGCCGGCGACGACCGCGAGCACGCTGCGCATCATGGCCTCGACTCCCGGTCAGGGCGCCGCGGCGGCCGGCGCGGCGTTCTTCAGGTACTTGTCCAGGAACGCCAGGATGCGGCCGTAACCCTCGATCTGGTTCTTCTTCTTGCTGAAGCCGTGGCCCTCGTCGTCGAACACGACGTATTCCACCGGCACGCCGTTCTTCTGCACCGCGGCGACGATGTCGTCGGACTCGGGCTTGATCACCCGCGGGTCGTTGGCGCCCTGCAGCACCATCAGCGGCACGTCGATCCTGTCGGCGTGGAACAGCGGCGAGGTCTCGACCAGGAACTCGCGCTGGGTCGCCGGGTTGCCGATCTCCTGGTACAGCGCCTCGCGGAAGCTTTCCCAGTACGGCGGGATCGACTCGAGCGTGCGCACCCAGTTGGACACACCGAAGATGTTGACGCCGACCTTGAACTCGCCCGGCTTGAACGCCAGCGCCGCCAGCGTCATGTAGCCGCCGTAGCTGCCGCCGATGATGCCGATGCGGTCGTCGTCGACGTAGTCGAGCGACTGCAGGTACTTCTTCGCTTCGATGGTGTCCCACAGCGGTTCGCGGCCGTGCTTGCCGTCGTCGGCGGCGAAGAACGTCTTGCCGTAGCCCGAGCTGCCGCGGTTGTTGATGCCCAGCACGACGTAGCCGTGGTTGGCCAGGTACTGCAGCAGCGCCGAATGCGCGCGCGTGGTCTGGCCGCCGGGGCCGCCGTGCACCCACACCAGCGCCGGTGCCTTCGCGTCGGCGCTGGCCTGGTGCGGCTTCCACAGGATGTTCGGGATCTCCATGCCGTCGAACGAGCGGAAGCGCACCACGGTGGAATCGACCAGGTCGGCCGGGTCGATCGCCGGGTTCAGCGACGTCGTCAGCTGCTTCGGCTCGCCGCCCAGTTCCAGCACGTACAGGTCGTTCGGCTGGCGGTCGCCATTGAGGTAGAACGCCAGGCGCTTCTCGGAACGGGCGATGCGCAGGTTGCGGATCTCGCCGGCCGGCAGCGCCGGCAGCGGCTGTTCGGCGCCGGTGGCGGCGTCGTAGAGCTTCACCTGCGTGCTGCCGTCGACGTTGGTGGCCACGGCCAGGTACTTGCCGCCGTGCGACAGGAAGGCGTCGGTGATGTCCCAGTCGGCGCTGCGCACCGGCTCGTGTTTCCAGCTTGCCAGGTCGACGCGGCGCAGCTGCGCGAACTCGCCCCGGTCGTTGGCGGTGTAGTACAGCCACTTGCCGTCGGGGCTGAAGGCCTCGGCGGTGAACTGCGCCTGGCCTTCGTGCGCCGACAGTTTCGTCAGCTTGCCGGTGGCCAGTTCGACGACGTGCAGTTCGCTGTCGTTGGTGGTGATTGTCTGGCCGAGCGCGACCCAGCGGCCGTCGGGCGACATCTCGACCGGCTCGTAGCCGGCGTTGTTCTCGTAGACGCGCTTGCGTTCATAGCTTTTCGCGTCGTAGCGGTAGACGTCGAACCAGCGCGGGTCGCGTTCGTTGCTCATCACGTGGAAGGCGCTGCCGTCGGCGGTGAAGCCGAGGAACTCGGCCTTCAGCTTGTCGCCCGGCGTGAGATCGCGCTCGCTGCCGTCGGCGGCGATCACATAGAGGTGGTTGAGTTCGTTGCCGCCCTGGTCGCGGGTCACCAGCTTGCGCTCGTCGGCGGGGAAATACGCCACGGCGTAGGTGTTGTCGGTGGTGGACGTCGTCACCGGGGTCCAGTCGCCGCCGGCGACCGGCATCGTGTAGGCGTTCCAGATGCCGGACTTGTTCGAGGAGAACAGCAGCCGCGACTCGTCGGGGCTGAAGGACGCGCCGGCGACGCCGGTGGTCTCGATGAAATCCTCGATCCGGTACTGCTTCGCGGGGCGGGCCACCTGCGCGGACGCGGCGGCATCGCCGGCCGGATCCTTCGGCGCGGTCATCGACTGGCAGGCGCCGAGCGCCAGCACCAGGGCCGCGGTCAACAGGGTGGCACGGTGGATCGGGGTCATGGATCGGCGCTCCGGAGTTCGGGGAGCGCCGAATGTAGCCGAACGGGAGCCCGAAAGGCTCCCGTGGCCGGGTCGATCAGCGGGCGTTGCGGGTTTCGCCGCTGCGGCCGCCGCCGCCGCGCGACTGCGGGCCGGCGTGCGCGTGGCGCTCGCCCTGGCCGGTGTGCGGCCGGCGGGCGTGCCGCTGCGGCGGGCGCTGGCCGCCGGGGCGGCCGGTCGACGGGCCGTCGTTGCCCATGCGGATCGGCCGGGTCGGGGCGTAACCCTCGACCTCGACGACCTCGATGTCGGCCTTCAGCACGCGCTGGATCGCCCGAAGCAGCTGCGCCTGGTCGGCTTCGACCAGCGACACGGCTTCACCGGTCGCGCCGGCGCGGCCGGTGCGGCCGATCCGGTGCACGTAGTCCTCGGCCACCATCGGCAGGTCGAAGTTGATGACCAGCGGCAGCAGCGGGATGTCCAGGCCGCGGGCGGCGACGTCGGTCGCCACCAGCACGCGGGCGTCGCCCGACTTGAAGTCGCGCAGCGCGCGCAGGCGCTGGGCCTGGCTCTTGTTGCCGTGGATCGCCACCGCGCTGATGCCGGCCTTCTCGATCTGCTCGGCCAGGCGGTTGCAGCCGTGCTTGGTGCGGCCGAACACCAGGATCTGGTCCTGGTAGCGCTTGCTGAGGATGTCGATCAGCAGGTCGCGCTTGCGCGTGCCGTCGACCGGGTGCATCACGTGGGTGACGCTGGCGGCGACCGCGTTGCGCACGGTGACCTGCACTTCCTTCGGGTCGCGCAGGAATTCCAGCGCCAGCTTCTTGATCGCGTCCTCGAACGTCGCCGAGAACAGCAGCGTCTGCCGCTGCGTCGGCAGCTTGGCCAGCACGCGCTTGATCGACGGCAGGAAGCCCATGTCGAGCATGCGGTCGGCTTCGTCCAGGATCAGCACCTCGACCTGCGACAGGTCGACGGTGCGCTGCTGCAGGTGGTCGATCAGCCGGCCCGGGCAGGCGACCAGGATGTCGACGCCGCGGCGCAGCGCCTCGATCTGCGGCTGCATGCCGGCGCCGCCGTAGACGGTGGTGCTCTGCAGCTTCAGGTGGCGGCCGTAGGTCTTGAGGCTGTCGTTGACCTGCACCGCGAGTTCGCGGGTCGGGGTCAGGATCAGCGCGCGCGGCTTGCGCGGGCCGCGCACGGTCGGCGTCTGCGCCAGGCGGTGCAGCAGCGGCAGCGCGAACGCCGCGGTCTTGCCGGTACCGGTCTGGGCGCCGCCCATCAGGTCGTGGCCGGCCAGGATCAGCGGGATCGCTTCGGTCTGGATCGGGGTGGGGACGGTGTAGCCGACATCGGCAAGCGCACGCGTCAGCTCGGGCGCGAGCCCAAGGGTTTCAAAAGACATGGATGTACTCCGTTGTGTAACCCGGAGCGTTCCCTGAAACCGCGCTGCGAGTGGTGCCGCTGATTTTTCGGTCGGACCAGGCTGGTCCGCCGGTTTGCGCAGCGAAAGGCGTGCGGAGTGGGGCCGTGGCCCCGGCGGATCGAGACAGGCTCGGGCCGGGGTGGGCGGGCATACCGGGGGAAAACGGTCAGCCGGTGCAGCAAACGGGGCGGATGCTACGCGATTGCGGCCTTCACGGCTAGCGGCGGGGCGGGTGGCCCTGAACGGGCGTTCAGGCGCGGGAGGCAGCGAACTAGCGAACTAGGGAACTAGAAACTGGTGAAGTCAAAAGCCGACGGCGGAGCACGGCGCGGCTCCAGGACGCGCTTACTAGTTTCCAGTTCGCTAGTTCGCTAGTTTCTGCCCCATGAAGATCACCTTCGAGCTCGAGCCCGGCGACATCGACCGCTTCCACGAGGCGCTCGCCCGCGCCGAACGCCGGGTCGCCTGCGCCGAGGAGCACGACATCGTCGATGCCGCCCGCCACGCGCTGGCGAACCTGCCGATCGGCAGCGCCCCGGGCTACATCCGCCGGCGGCTGCAGGACGTCGAGCGGCTGCTGGAGATGCTGGAGGACGAGGCCTGGGCGCTGCCGCAGGTCGAACGCGCCGAGGTGCTGCGCCTGCTGGCGTATTTCAGCGACCCCGAGGACCTGATCCCGGACGACGTCGCGGTGATCGGCCTGCTCGACGACGCGATCATGCTGGAGCTGCTGCTCAAGCAGATCCGCCACGTGATGGTCGCGTACGGCGAGTTCTGCACGACGCGCACCGGGCAGGGCGACGCCCTCGACGGCGCCGACCGCATCCGCCTGGCGCGCGAACTCGCCCGCCGCCGCGACCGCCTGCACGCGCGCATGCGCCGCCGGGCGATGCGCGACGCGCTGGCCGGTTTCTCCGCCGGTGCGGCCGCCGGCGCCCCGGTGCCCGACGCCGGCCTGGAGGCGGACGCATGAGCGGCGAGCAACGCGAGCTGGCCTTCCGCTTCCTGGCCGAACCCACCGACGTCAATTACGGCGGCAAGGTGCACGGCGGCGTGGTGATGAAATGGATCGACCAGGTCGGCTACGCGGCGGCGGTCGGCTGGAGCGGCCACTACAGCGTCACGGTGGCGGTCGGCGGCATCCGCTTCGTGTCGCCGATCCGCACCAGCGACCTGGTGACGGTCAACGCCAAGCTGGTCTACACGGGCACGTCGAGCATGCATTTTTCCGTCGACGTGCGCGCCCGCGACCCGATGCACGACGGCGGCGACCGCCTGTGTACCCATTGCGTCATCGTCTTCGTCGCGCTGGACGGTGTCGAGGGCCGGCCGATCGCCGTGCCCGCCTGGACGCCTGTGGACGCCGAGGACGGCCAGCTGGCCGAGTACGCGATGAAGGTGATGGGCCTGAGCAAGGACATCGAGCAGGCCGTCGCCCGCCTGCGGCCGGCGTGAGCCTGCTCGCCCGCACCCGCCGGCTGCTCTGGCTGGCGCTGGCCTACGTCGCGCTCGGGCTGGGCCTGGTCGGCATCTTCGTGCCGGGGCTGCCGACGACGCCGTTCGTGCTGCTCGCCGCCTTCGCGGCCGCGCGCGGCTCGCGTCGCCTGCATGAGCGACTGCACGCGCACCGCGTGTTCGGGCCGATGATCCGCGACTGGGAAGCCAGCGGCGCCGTCGCCCGCCGCGCGAAGTGGGTCGCGACGATCACGATGGCGCTGTGCGCGGTGCTGATGTTCCTGACGGCGCCGAGGGTCTGGATGGCCGCGACCGGCACCGGCGTGATGGCGGTGGTGGCGGTGTGGCTGTGGCTGCGGCCGGAACCGGAAACGAAGAACTAGCGAACTAGCGAACTAGAAACTAGAGAAAGCCACGGCCAGCCCGGATCCGCTTCCACCAGTTTCTAGTTCGCTAGTTCGCTAGTTCGCTGCTTCTTGTTCAGAGCACGCGCCGCGCACCGGAGTACACGCGGCTCCAGTACGGCGAGTCGATCCGGTCCAGCCGCACCGTGCCGCCGGTGCTCGGGGCGTGCACGAAGCGGCCTTCGCCGACGTAGATGCCGACGTGGAAGACGGTGCCGCCGTCGGCGAACAGCACCAGGTCGCCGGAAGCCAGCTTGTCGCGCGGGGGCGTGCGGGCGTCGAAGCGGGCGATCTCGCGGGTGGTGCGCGGCAGGTACAGCCGCGCCGCGTCCAGGAACACGAAACCCACCAGCCCGGAGCAGTCGAAACCGCCGTCGGGTGTGTTGCCGCCCCAGCGATAAGGCGTGCCGACCAGGCCGAGCGCGCGCATCAGCACATCGTTGGCGCGCAGCGGGTCGTCCGGGGAGACGTCGGTGATCCGGATCGGCGGCGGCGCGGGGCGGGCGGCGGTGGTGCGGCGCTCGGGCGTGGAGCCGCAGGCGGCCAGCAGCAGCGCCAGCAGGACCGGAACCAGCGGAAGCAGGGCCCGAACCCGGGAAACTGGCGCCGGGCGGGGGTGGCCGGGATAATGCGCGTCCGCTGTCACGGGCCGAGTTTGCCCGATCCCGCCGGTCGCGTCACCGGCCCTTTCCGGAATCCCCATGAAGATCGAGAAGAACCGCGTCGTCCGTTTCCACTACACCGTGTCCGAGCCGGGCCAGCCGGCCATCGAGAGTTCGCACGACCGCGATCCGCTGGCCATCCTGTTCGGCCACGGCAACATCATCCCGGGCCTGGAAGCGGCGATGGCCGACAAGGAAGCCGGCGACAGCTTCGAGGCGACGATCACCCCCGACCAGGCCTACGGCGACCGCCGCCCGGACTTCGTGCAGCGGGTGCCGAAGAAACACATCCGCGAGAAGTACGTCAAACCCGGCCAGGAAATCATGCTCAACACGTCGATCGGCCCGCGGCCGGTGACCGTGGTCAAGGTCGGCGCGACGGTCGTCGACGTCGACCTGAACCATCCGATGGCCGGCAAGACCCTGCAGTTCAACGTGCAGGTGGTGGACGTGCGCGAGGCCGAGCCGGTCGAGCTCGAGCATGGCCACGTGCACGGCTCCGGCGGCGTGGAGCACTGAGCCCGCCGCGGAAGCCCGGGGCCCCGCCCTGCACATGACGACGCCCCCGCCGCCGGACGGCCCGGACCGCATCGCCCTGCTGGACATCGTCCGCGGCTTCGCGCTGCCGGGCATCCTGCTGATGAACATCGAGTGGTTCACCCGCTGGCCCGGCAAGCTGGGCCAGCCGATCGCCGCGGACGTGGGCGGCGCGGACTACCTGGCCGCGTGGCTGATCCACGTGCTGGTGCAGGGCAAGTTCTGGGTGATGTTCTCGCTGCTGTTCGGCGCCGGCTTCGCGGTGATGCAGCAGCGCGCCGACGCGATCGGCCGGCCGTTCGTCGCGCCGTACCTGCGCCGTGCCGGTTTCCTGTTCGTGCTCGGCCTCGCCCACGCGCTGCTGCTCTGGGTCGGCGACATCCTGCATACCTACGCGCTGGCGGCGCTGGGGCTGCTGCTTTTCCGCCGGGTCGAGCCGCTCTGGCGCGGGGTCGCCGGCGCGATGATCTTCCTGCTGCCGACCGTGATGATGGCCGGCACCACCGCGACATACCTGCTGGTGCCCGAACTGGGCGGGCCGCCGACCCTCGGCGAGGACCCGCTGTTCGCCCAGCAGGCCGCGGACGCGGCGCGGATCTACGGGACCGGCGACTGGCTCGCGGTCACCGGCCAGCGCGCGCGCGACGTGCTCGACAATGCGTCGTCGGAGGTCTTCATGGTGCCGGTGGCGCTGGGCATCTTCCTGATGGGCAGCTGGCTGCTGGCGTCGGGGCGGTGGTCGCGTCCGCACGAACACGTCGGCTTCCACCGCGCGATGGCCTTCGGCGTCGGGCCGGCCGGCCTGGCCGCCTGCGCCTGGGCCGCGACGCTGGCCACCGGCTTCGGCCCGGAAGCGACCGATGCGGAAATGCTGGCGCAGCTGCTTTCCTGGGTCGGCGCGCCGCTGCTGACGCTGGGGTATGTCGGCGCGCTGGCGCTGTTGTCGCTGCGGCCGGCGGCCGGCGGCTTCCTGCGTCGCTGGCTGGCGCCGGCCGGGCGCATGGCGCTGACCAACTACCTGATGGCGTCGCTGATCTGCACGACGATCTTCTACGGCTACGGCTTCGCGCTGTGGGGACAGGTGTCGCGCAGCGCCCAGGTCGGACTGGTGCTGGCGATCCTGGTGCTGCAGTCGCTGCTGTCGCGCTGGTGGCTGGGCCGCTTCCGCTATGGCCCGCTGGAATGGCTGTGGCGCGCGTTCACCTGGCTCCAGTGGCCGGCGATGCGGCGCTGAGCCGGCGCCGCGGCCACCGGTGCCCGTCCCGTAGAATCGCCGCATGAGCCACGACGCGGATGTGCTGATCCTGGGCGGGGGCGTGATCGGCCTGGCCTGTGCCCACTACCTGCTGGCCGAGGGCCGCTCCGTGCGCATCCTCGACCAGGGCCGGGTCGGCGGCGGCGCATCGCACGGCAACTGCGGCACGCTGACGCCCAGCCATTCGGCGCCACTGGCCGCGCCCGGCATGGCCTGGCAGGTGCTGCGCTGGATGCGCGATCCGGCGTCGCCGCTGTACGTGGCGCCGCGCTGGGATCCGGCGCTGGCCCGCTGGCTGCTGAAGGCGGCGGGGCGCTGCAACCCCCGCGACTGGCATGCGTCCGGACTGGCCAAGGGCGCGTTGCTGAAATACTCGCGGGTGCTGGTCGAGGACCTGGTGTACGGGCACGACCTGGACTGCGGCTTCGAGGCCGGCGGCTTCCATTACGTGTTCGCGAGCCGGCGCGGGCTCGACCGGCAGCTGCGCGACCTGCCGCTGCTGGCCGAGCTCGGCATCGTCGCGCAGGTGCTCGATGGCGCCGCGCTGGCCGCCGACGAACCGGCGCTCAAGCCCGGCCTCGCCGGCGCGATCCACTTCCCGGGCGACGCCCAGCTGCGGCCCGAACGATTCACCGCCGAACTGGCGCGGATCGTGCGCGAGGCCGGCGGCGTGATCGAGGAAGGCGTCTGCGTCACCGGCTTCGAGGCCGGCCGCAACGGCATCGATGCGGTTCAGACCAGCGAGGGCCGGCGCCATGCCGGCCGCGTGCTGCTGGCGATGGGTGCATGGACGCCGGAATTCGCCCACATGCTGCGGCTGCCGCTGCCGATCCAGCCCGGCAAGGGCTACTCGATCACCTACGACCGTCCGCCGCAGGTACCCCGGCGGCCGCTGGTGCTCAAGGAGCGCGCGGTCTGCGTCACCGCGTGGGACGACGGCTACCGGCTCGGCAGCACGATGGAATTCAGCGGTTACGACAACCGCCTGAACCGGGTCCGCCTGGACGCGCTCGAACGTGGCGCCGGCGAATACCTGCACACG
This sequence comes from Arenimonas sp., assembly GCA_036676665.1. GTDB lineage: Bacteria > Pseudomonadota > Gammaproteobacteria > Xanthomonadales > Xanthomonadaceae > Arenimonas. The sequence continues at coordinate 11,112 of JAKFCL010000333.1, forward strand.
CCCGTCGGCCCCGCCAAGCGCGAGGAATGGTGCGGCTGGCGGCCGATGACCTGGGACGACCTGCCGTTGATCGGCCGTGCGCCCGGATACAACAACCTGTGGATCGCCGCCGGCCACGGCATGATGGGCATGGGCATGAGCGCCGGTACCGGCCGCCTGGTCGCCGACCTGATGCAGGGGCGCGAACCGGCGGTCGATCCCGCGCCGTACGCGCCGGCCCGCTTCGCCGGCTAGGAGAGCCATGGACATCTGCACCCTTCATCGCGGCACCGTGCCGCTGCTGGTGAGCCTGCCGCACGACGGCATCGCGGTGCCGGCGGCGATCGCCGACCGCCTGACGCCGGAAGCGCTGGCCGTGCCCGACACCGACTGGTTCGTCGCCCGGCTGTACGCGTTCGCGAAGGCCCTGGGGGCGTCGGTGCTGGTGCCGGCGCACTCGCGCTACGTCGTCGACCTGAACCGTCCGCCGGACGACGTGTCGCTGTACCCGGGCCAGAACACCACCGGCCTGTGCCCGACGCGCCGCTTCGACGGCGGTCCGGTCTACCGGGACGGCGCCGAGCCGGACGAGGCCGAAGTGCGCGAACGCGTGCGCACGTACTGGCAGCCGTACCACGACGCCCTGCGCGGGGAACTCGCGCGCCTGCACGCCCTGCACGGGCGCGTGGTGCTGTGGGAGGGCCATTCGATCCGCAGCGTCGTGCCGTTCCTGTTCGATGGGCGGCTGCCGGACTTCAACCTGGGCACCGCCAACGGCGCCAGCTGTTCGCCGGCGCTGCAGTCGCGGCTGGAGTCGACGCTGGCGGCACAGCCCGACTACACCTGGGTCGCCAACGGCCGCTTCAAGGGCGGCCACATCACCCGCCACTACGGCGCGCCCGCGGACGGCATCGAGGCGGTGCAGCTCGAACTCGCGCAGTCGACCTACATGGACGAGGACAGCGGCCGCTACGACGCCGCGCGCGCGGTCCGGTTGCAGTCGGTGCTCGACGCGCTGCTGCGGGCGGCGCTGCGCTGAATCAGCGGTGCGGGGCGGGCTGCGGCTGCGGCTGCGGCGGATGCCGTGGATCGAAGAAGCACACCGCTGCCTGCTCGCGCACGGTGTCGAGCGCATTGCAGCCCACCGACCGTCCCGCCCGTGCGCCGAAGCCCTGCAGGCCGATCGTCGCCGAGGCGGCGCGGCTGTCGTCGAGCGTGGCGTACTGCAGCGCGATTTCCTGGCTGCCGTGGTAGAGCACGGCCTGTGCCCGCAGCGGCTGCGTGCTCAGCAGCGGGCCCGAGCGTTCGAAGCCGTTCCATTCGACCACCGTGCAGGGTTCCGCGCGGCCCTGGGCGCCGGTACGCGGGCAGCGCCGGAAGAACGCCTCGCGCACCTGGCCGCCGCCGTCGCGGCGTGGCCGCAGGTCGTCGTGGTAGACGTAGATGCGTTCCTGCGCGGCCGGCAGGTCGGCCACCCGCGCCGGCAGCGGGCAGTCGTTGCTGAAATCGCCGCCGTCGTCGTCCTCGAGGGAGGCGGCGGCCGCGAGGTAACCGTTGGCCGACACCACCAGCGCACGCTGCGGGGTCTGGTAGAACTCGAACGGCTGCCGGAGGGCGAGCACCGCGCCGCCGTCGTCGGCCTCGGCGCCCTCGCTGGTGCGCAGCGACAGCGTCCGTGCGGCGGCGCCCATCTCGACGTAGTCGTACGGGCAGTCGGACGACGCGCTGCTGCGCGCCACCGAATAGCGGTAGAGGTCGTCGCCCGACTGCATGCCCTCGTGCGCCTGCAGGCCCACCGCCAGCGCGGCGGCGACGAGCAGCATGACGAGGGTGCGGATCAGCGAGCGCGGCGTCAGGTCCATGCGGACCTTCGCGGCGAAGGGGTGTGGGTGCGGGTGGGCTTCATCAGGCAGGGCATGAAGCAAATCGCGTGCCACACGCCGTCGGGACGTCATTGCGCGCCCGCAAGCCCCTGTCGGCGTTGGGATTGGCCGCGTGGGCCGGCAGGACCGCGGCCGTCCGGGCCGGCGCCGGCGCTGACCCGTCGCGTCACTTTTCTCCGGCGCGGGTCACACTTCCAGCGAGGCGAGGTCGCCCTTGGCTTCGAGCCACGCCTTGCGGTCCGGCGCCCGTTTCTTGCCCAGCAGCATGTCCATCAGCCCGCGGGTCAGGTCGGCATCGTCGACGGTCAGCTGCACCAGCCGGCGCGTGTCCGGGTGGATGGTCGATTCGCGCAGCTGCACCGGGTTCATCTCGCCCAGGCCCTTGAAGCGGGTGACGCTGACCTGGCCGCGGATCTTCTCCTTCTCGATCCGGTCGAGCAGGATCCGCTTCTCCTCTTCGTCCAGCGCATAGAAGACCTGCTTGCCCACGTCGACGCGGAACAGCGGCGGCATCGCCACGAAGATGTGCCCCGAACGCACCAGCGCCGGGAAGTGGCGCAGGAACAGCGCCGCCAGCAGCGTGGCGATGTGCAGGCCGTCGGAGTCGGCATCGGCCAGGATCACCACCTTGCCGTAGCGCAGCCCTTCGATGTTGTCGGTGCCGGGGTCGCAGCCGATCGCGACGGCCAGGTCGTGCACCTCGGTCGAGGCGAGCACGCCGCCGGACTCGACCTCCCAGGTGTTCAGGATCTTGCCGCGCAGCGGCAGGATCGCCTGGAATTCCTTGTCGCGGGCCTGGCGTGCGCTGCCGCCGGCCGAATCGCCCTCGACCAGGAACAGCTCCGTGCGGCCCAGGTCCTGGCTGATGCAGTCGGCGAGCTTGCCGGGCAGCGCCGGGCCCTGGGTCACCTTCTTGCGGGTGACCTGCTTTTCGGTCTTCAGGCGGGCGCTGGCCCGGTCGATCGCCAGCTGGGCGATCTGCAGGCCGGTTTCGACGTGCTGGTTGAGCCACAGCGAGAACGCGTCGTGCGCCGCGCCCTCGACGAACGCCGCCGCCTGCCGCGAGCTCAGCCGTTCCTTGGTCTGGCCGCTGAACTGCGGATCGGTGAGCTTGATGCTCAGTACGTAGCTGACCCGGTCCCAGATGTCCTCGGGCGCCAGCTTGACGCCGCGGGGCAGCAGGTTGCGGAAGTCGCAGAACTCGCGCAGCGCATCGGTGAACCCCGAGCGCAGGCCGTTGACATGGGTGCCGCCCTGCGCCGTCGGGATCAGGTTGACGTAGCTTTCCTGCACCAGGTCGCCCTCCGGCACCCAGGCCACGGCCCAGTCGGCGATTTCCGTGTCCTTGGCGACATGGCCCACGAACAGGTCGGCCGGAAGCAGTTCGCGGCCGGCCAGCTCGCCGCGCAGGTAGTCGCGCAGGCCGTCCTGGTAGAACCACTCGTCCTTCTCGCCGGTGGCCGCATCCAGCAGCCGCACCGTCAGGCCGGGGCAGAGCACCGCCTTGGCGCGCAGCAGGTGGCGCAGGGGCCGCACCGCGATCTTCGCCGTGTCGAAATACTTCGGGTCGGGCCAGAAGCGCAGGCGCGTGCCGCTGTTGCGCTTGCCGACCGTGCCGATCGTCTCCAGCGCCGAGGCGCGGTCGCCGTCGCGGAACTCCATCCGGTGCTCGCTGCCGTCGCGCTTGATGAAGATCTCCACCTTCTTCGACAGCGCATTGACGACGCTGACGCCGACGCCGTGCAGGCCGCCCGAGAAGGTGTAGTTCTTGCCGCTGAATTTTCCGCCGGCGTGCAGCCGCGTCAGGATCAGCTCGACGCCGGGGATCTTCTCTTCCGGGTGGATGTCCACCGGCATGCCGCGGCCGTCGTCGGACACCTCGACGCTGCCGTCGGCGTGCACGATCACCTCGATCACCTTCGCGTGCCCGGCCAGCGCCTCGTCCACCGAGTTGTCGATCACTTCCTGCGCGAGGTGGTTCGGACGCGTGGTGTCGGTGTACATGCCGGGCCGGCGCTTGACCGGATCCAGCCCGGACAGCACTTCGATGTCGGCGGCGACGTAGCGGGTGTTCATCGGGGGCGAACTCGGCGGGGCGGCGGGGACGGGAGCAAAGGATACCTGCTGGTGCCCGCCGGGGGTTCGTAAGCGGAGGGTGAATTTCTCCGGGAAAGGTTTACCGGATGCTGTTTTCAAGCCTTTTTCGTACCGATCCGGTTCATTTCCGACGACCCATCATCGGGGCGCCTGGAGGGGCAGGCGATGTTTCCAATCTTCCCCACCACCGCTTTACTGGAGGTACGCAATGAACATGAACATGAAGAAGACGATTCTTTCGGCGGCGCTGCTCGCGGCGAGCTCGATGGCCTTCGCGCAGGGCCAGGGCAACGCCCCGGCGACGCCACCGGCCCGCGGCGCGGCGGCGATGGATCGCCCGGCAGCGGCCCCGACCACGCCCCCGGCGGCGTCGGACTTCGGCCGCGACACCGCCGAACAGGCGCGCGAGCTGGGCACCGATGCCGAGGCGCGGGGTTCGTTCGGCGCCGACGTGTCCGCCGAGGCGCAGGCACGCGGCGGCAAGCCCGTCGTCGAGGACCCGGTCGATGAAGACCCGATCGAGGACCCGGTCGACGACGAGCCGATCGAGGACCCGGTCGACGACGATGACGGGATCGACGACCCGGACGACGAGCAGCCGATCGACGATCCGGTCGACGGCGACGACGACGGCATCCCGGACGACATCGATGACGACGCCGACGGCGACGGCACCAGCGACAACGGGCCGCTGCCGAACAATACCTTCGGCCAGGACACCCGCGAGGCCGCGCAGGATGCGGAGCGCGAGGGGGGGCTGGGTCCGGAGCAGGGCGATCTCGCCCGCGAGCGCAATGAACAGCGTGCGACCGACACCGACGGCGACGGCACGAACGACTACCAGGACACCGACGACGACGGCGACGGCATCATCGACGAGGCCGACGAAGACACCGACGCGGACGGCGAAACCGACGAATGATCCGCCGGTGATCCCCTTCCGGGGGGAGGCTGCGGCCCCGGAGCCCGTGCTCCGGGGCCGTTTTCGTTCAGGTCCCGCCCGGGCGGCCCGGGTGCGTCCGGGCGCCGTTTCCGTCCTGGCCCGGCCCCGCCGGCGACGCCCCCCGGGCGCCGCCGATTCGCCGCCGCCGCGCGCAGCCGGTAGAATGCGGTTTTCCAGCGCCAGTGCATCCCATGACCCGTCTTATCTTCGTTACCGGTGGCGTGGTGTCCTCGCTTGGCAAGGGCATCGCCGCCGCGTCGCTGGCCGCCATCCTCGAAGCCCGCGGCCTGCGGGTGACGATGATGAAGCTCGACCCCTACATCAATGTCGACCCGGGCACGATGAGCCCGTTCCAGCACGGCGAGGTGTACGTCACCGACGACGGCGCCGAGACCGACCTGGACCTGGGCCACTACGAGCGCTTCCTGCGCGTGCGCCTGAGCCGCAAGAACTCGGTCACTACCGGCCGGATCTACGAGAACGTGATCCGCAAGGAGCGCCGCGGCGACTACCTCGGCGGCACCGTGCAGGTGATCCCGCACATCACCGACGAGATCAAGCGCTGCATCTTCGAGGCCACCGACGGCTTCGACGTCGGCCTGGTCGAGATCGGCGGCACGGTCGGCGACATCGAGTCGCTGCCGTTCCTGGAGGCGATCCGCCAGATCCGCACCGAGCGCGGTCCGGACCAGGCGATCTTCATGCACCTGACGCTGGTGCCGTACATCGCCGCCGCCGGCGAGCTCAAGACCAAGCCGACCCAGCACTCGGTGAAGGAACTGCGCTCGATCGGCATCCAGCCCGACATCCTCGTCTGCCGCAGCGAGCAGCCGCTGCCCGATTCGGAGCGGCGCAAGATCGCCCTGTTCACCAACGTGCCCGAGCGGGCGGTGATCAGCTGCGTCGACGTGCCCAACATCTACCAGCTGCCCCTGTGGCTGCACAGCCAGCACCTGGACGAGATCGCCGTCGAACGCCTGCGCCTGGAAGACAAGGCGAAACCGGCCGACCTGTCGGAATGGGAGGCGGTCGTGGACGCGGTGGAGCACCCGGTCGACGAGGTCACCGTCGCGGTGGTCGGCAAGTACATCGACCACCAGGACGCGTACAAGTCGCTGTCGGAGGCGCTCAAGCACGGCGGCCTGCGCCAGCGCACTCGGGTTAAGCTGCGCTGGCTGGAATCCGAACAGGTCGAGAAGGAAGGGGTCGCCGCGCTGGAAGGCGTCGACGCGATCCTCGTGCCCGGCGGCTTCGGCGACCGCGGCTTCGAGGGCAAGGTGCGCACCGTGCGCCACGCGCGCGAGAACGGCATCCCGTATTTCGGCATCTGCTACGGCATGCAGGCGGCGGTGGTCGACTACGCGCGCAACGTCGCCGGCCTCGAAGGCGCGAACAGCACCGAGAACGACCGCAACACGCCGCATCCGGTGATCGGCCTGATCACCGAGTGGCGCACCGCCACCGGCGAGGTCGAGCGCCGCGACGAGAAGTCCGACCTCGGCGGCACGATGCGCCTGGGCCTGCAGGACCAGCGCCTGAAGCCCGGCACGAAGGCCCGCGAGCTCTACGGCAAGGACGTGGTCGGCGAGCGCCACCGCCACCGCTACGAGTTCAACAACCGCTACCGCACGCAGCTCGAGGACGCCGGCCTGGTGATCAGCGCCAAGTCGATGGACGACCTGCTGGTGGAGATGATCGAACTGCCCGACCACCCGTGGTTTGTCGCCTGCCAGGCGCACCCGGAGTTCCTGTCCACGCCGCGCGACGGCCATCCGCTGTTCATCGGCTTCATCCGCGCGGCCCGCGAGCACAAGGCCAGCGGCCAGGCCGGCGGGCGGCTTCTGAAGGAGGCCACGGCCTGATGGAACTCTGCGGCTTCGAAGTCGGGCTCGACCGCCCGCTGTTCCTGATCGCCGGCCCGTGCGTGATCGAGTCCGAGCAGCTGCAGCTCGATGTCGCCGGCCGGCTCAAGGAGATCACCGGCCGGCTCGGGATGAATTTCATCTTCAAGTCGAGCTTCGACAAGGCCAACCGCACGTCCGGCACCAGCTTCCGCGGCCCCGGCCTGGAGGCGGGCCTGAAGGTGCTGGCGGAAGTGAAGCGGCAGATCGGCGTGCCGGTGATCACCGACGTGCACGAGTACACGCCGATGGACGAGGTGGCCTCGGTCGTCGACGTGCTGCAGACGCCGGCATTCCTGTGCCGGCAGACCGACTTCATCCAGAAGGTGGCCTCGGCCGGCAAGCCGGTCAACATCAAGAAGGGCCAGTTCCTGTCGCCCTGGGAGATGAAGCACGTCACCGACAAGGCGCTGGCCACCGGCAACACGCGGATCATGGCCTGCGAGCGCGGCGTCAGCTTCGGCTACAACAACCTCGTCAGCGACATGCGCTCGCTGAGCGTGATGCGCGACACCGGCTGCCCGGTGGTGTTCGACGCCACCCACAGCGTGCAGCTGCCCGGCGGCGCCGGCGGCAAGAGCGGCGGCCAGCGCGAATTCGTGCCGGTGCTGTCGCGCGCGGCGGTGGCGGTCGGCATCAGCGGCATCTTCATGGAAACCCATCCGGACCCGGACAAGGCCCTCAGCGACGGCCCGAACGCCTGGCCGCTCGGCAAGATGGAGGCGCTTCTGCGCACGCTGCTCGAGCTCGACCGCATCACCAAGCAGAACGGTTTCCTCGAAGCCGACGCCTGATCCACCGCCCGAATTCCCTTCGTCCCGAGACCCACGAACCGATGAGCACGATCGCCAGAGTCCACGCCCGCGAGATCCTCGACAGCCGCGGCAATCCCACCCTCGAAGCGGAAGTCACGCTCGCCGACGGCAGCTTCGGCCGCGCGATGGTGCCCTCGGGTGCGTCGACGGGCTCGAAGGAAGCCGTCGAACTGCGCGACGGCGACAAGAGCCGCTATCTCGGCAAGGGCGTGCGCAAGGCCGTGGGCAACGTCAACTCGATCATCGCCGACGCGCTGAAGGGCTTCGACGGCGCCGACCAGGCCGGACTCGACGGCAAGCTGGTGAACCTCGACGGCACCGAGAACAAGGGCCGCCTGGGCGCCAACGCGCTGCTGGGCGTGTCGCTGGCGAACGCGCACGCCGTCGCCGCGTCGAAGAAGATGCCGCTGTGGGCGCACCTGGCCCAGGGCCGCGACGCGGTGCTGCCGGTGCCGATGATGAACATCATCAACGGCGGCGCGCATGCCGACAACAACGTCGACATGCAGGAATTCATGGTCCTGCCGGTCGGCGTCGACAGCTTCGCCGAGGCGCTGCGCTGCGGCGCCGAGATCTTCCATTCGCTCAAGTCGGTGCTCAAGGGCCGCGGCCTGGGCACGGCGGTCGGCGACGAGGGCGGCTTCGCGCCGGACCTGAAGTCCAACGAGGAAGCCATCGAGGTGATCCTCGAGGCGATCGGCAAGGCCGGCTACAAGGCCGGCGAGGACGTGCTGCTGGGCCTGGACGTCGCCAGCACCGAGTTCTTCGAGAACGGCAAGTACAACCTCGTCGGCGAGGGCAAGCGCCTGACCAGCGAGCAGTTCGTCGACTTCCTGGCGGGCTGGAGCGCGATGTACCCGATCGTCACGATCGAGGACGGCATGGCCGAGAACGACTGGGCCGGCTGGCGGCTGCTGACCGAGCGCCTCGCCAGCAAGGTGCAGCTGGTCGGCGACGACCTGTTCGTGACCAATCCGAAGATCTTCCGCGACGGCATCGACCAGGGCGTCGCCAACGCGATCCTGATCAAGGTCAACCAGATCGGCACGTTGACCGAGACCCTGGAAGCGATCGCGATGGCCGACAAGGCGCGCTACGCGGCGATCGTCTCGCATCGCTCCGGCGAGACCGAGGACACGACGATCGCCGACATCGCCGTCGCCACCACCGCCACCCAGATCAAGACCGGCTCGCTGTGCCGCTCCGACCGCGTCGCCAAGTACAACCAGCTGCTGCGGATCGAGGAAGCGCTCGGCACGAACGCACGCTACGCCGGCCGCGACGCCTTCGTCAGCCTGCGGCGCTGAGCCGACGCACTTGCGCCGCTGGGGACTCATCGGCTTCCTGCTGCTGCTCGCGGCCTTCCTGCAGCTGCGGCTGTGGTGGGGCGAGGGTGGCTTGGGCGAGGCGCGCGAGCTGCAGCGGCGGGTCGGCGAACAGCGGCAGGAAAATGCCCGCCTGCAGCAGCGCAACGACGCCCTCGAGGCCGAGGTCGAGGACCTGAAGTCCGGCGAGGCGGCGGTCGAGGACCGTGCCCGCAGCGAACTGGGCATGGTCAAGCCGGGTGAGGTGTTCTATCGGGTCGTCGAGCCGGAAACGGCGACGCCCGGGCAGGCCGACGCCGCGGGCGCCGACACCGGCGCCGGCGCCGGTTCCGACGAGCCCGCGCAATGAGCTGGGCGGTCGTTCCCGCGGCCGGCAGCGGCCGCCGGTTCGGCGGCGCGACGCCGAAGCAGTACCTGCTGCTGGCCGGCCGGCCGCTGCTCGAACACAGCCTGCGGGCGCTGCTCGGATGCGCCGACATCGACGGCGTCGTGGTCGTGCTGGCCGCCGACGATGCCGGCTGGCCCGGCTGGCGCGAACTGGCGGGCAAGCCGGTGCTGACCTGCACCGGCGGCGACACCCGCGCCGAATCCGTGCTCGCCGGCCTGCAGGCGCTGCCCGCGAGCGTCGACGACGACCAGTGGGTGCTGGTGCACGACGCGGCACGGCCCTGCCTGGACGCGGGCGACCTGCGTGCGCTGCTGGACGAAGGCCGGGCGGACCCGGTCGGCGCGCTGCTGGCGGCGCCGGTGCGCGACACCCTGAAACGCGCGGACGACGCCGCCCGCAGTCTCGGCACGGAGCCACGCGAGCGCCTCTGGCGCGCGCTGACGCCGCAGATGTTCCGCCGCGGCGGCCTGACGCGGGCGCTGCGCGCGGCGATCGCCGCCGGCGTCGCGGTCACCGACGAGGCGATGGCGATGGAGCGCCTCGGCCTGGCGCCGCGCCTGGTCGAGGGCCGCGAGGACAATCTCAAGGTCACCACGCCGGCCGATCTCGCGCTGGCCGAATTCATCCTTTCCCGGCGGAGCGACCCATGACGGCCATTCGTATCGGGCAAGGGTTCGACGTGCACGCGTTCGGCGACGGCGACCACGTGATGCTCGGCGGCGTGCGCATCGCCCACGACCGCGGCGTGCTCGCGCATTCCGACGGCGACGTGCTGGTCCACGCGCTGTGCGACGCGCTGCTGGGTGCGCTGGCGCTGGGCGACATCGGCGTGCACTTCCCGCCGTCGGACCCGCGCTGGAAGGACGTCGACAGCCGGCTGTTCCTGCGCCACTGCGCCGGCTTCCTGGCCGATCGCGGCTGGCGGCTCGGCAATGCCGACATCACCGTGGTCTGCGAGCGCCCGAAGGTGGCGCCGCACGCCGCCGCGATGCGCGCCCTTCTCGCCGCCGACCTCGGCGCGCCGGTGGATGCGATCAGCATCAAGGCGACGACGTCCGAGCAGCTCGGTTTCACCGGTCGCGGCGAAGGCCTGGCGGCGCTGGCGGTCGTGCTGCTGGTGCGCGCGTGAACGCACTGCCGCGCGCGTACGGCGCGCCGGCGCTGGCGGCGGTCTACCGCAGCGAGCCGGAGGATTTCCGCGTCGAGGAGATCGACGGTTTCGAGCCGGCCGGGCAGGGCGAACACCTGCTGCTGACGATCGAGAAGACCGGGCAGAACACCGCGTTCGTCGCCAAGCAGCTGGCGCGCTGGGCCGGCGTCGGCGAGGTGGGCATCGGCTACGCCGGCATGAAGGACCGGCACGCGGTGACCGTGCAGCGCTTCAGCGTGCACCTGCCGAAGCGGATCGCTCCCGACCTGGCGGCGCTCGAGGGCCCCGGCCTGCGCGTGCTCGCCTCGCACTGGCACAACCGCAAGCTGCCGCGCGGCGCGCTGAAGGGCAACCGCTTCGAGCTTCGCCTGCGCGACGTGCAGGGCGACCGCGACGCGGTGGACGCACGCCTGCAGGCGATCGCCGCCAGCGGGCTGCCGAACTACTTCGGCGTGCAGCGCTTCGGCCGCGACGGGGACAACGTCGCCTCGGCGCGACGCATGTTCGCCGGCCAGCGCGTGCAGCGCGACCAGCGCTCGATCTACCTGTCGGCGGCGCGCTCGGAGCTGTTCAACGCGGTGCTGGCCGGCCGCATCGGCGACGGCGACTGGGCCACGGGCGTCGACGGCGAGGTCTGGATGCTCGACGGCAGCCAGAGCGTGTTCGGCCCCGAACCGCTGGACGACGCACTGCGCGAACGCGCCGCCCGCCAGGACATCCATCCGACCGGCCCGCTGTGGGGAGCCGGCGAGTCGCGCAGCGGGCCGGAACTGCGCGCCCGCGAGATGGCGTGGATGCAGGGCCTGTTCGACCTGCGCGCCGGCCTGGAAGCCGCCGGGATGAAACAGGAGCGCCGGGCGCTGCGGGTGCGGCTGGAGGCGCTGGCCTGGGACTGGCCGGAGGCGGGGCAGCTGCGGCTGCGGTTCGCGCTGCCACCCGGGGCGTATGCCACCGGCGTGCTCGCCGAGCTCGGCGACGTCCGCGAGGCCGTCCCCGTGCGGGAGGTCGCGCCGGCTTCCGACACTTGCAGGCCGTTGCCGGAGGAGTAGGCTGGACTGGCGGTTTTCCTGCCCAAAGGAGGTCGCCATGAACACCGCCTGCAAGATGCTGGTTTCCGTCGCTGCATTGTCGCTTCTCGGCGCGTGCGCCACCGCCGATACGGCGAGCTTCAAGCCCAAGCGCACCATCGTCCAGGACTCGGACTACGTCGCCGCCGTCGAGGATGCCGCCTCGCACGCCCCGGTCCGCGTGCGCGTGATCTGGGTCAATCCGCCGGAAGACCGGCTGGAGTGATCAGCCGCCGGCGGCCTGCTCGCCCGGACGCTTCCGGGCGAGCAGCACGAGGACGGCGCCGGTTCCGCCCATCGCCTCGGGTGCAGAGGCGAACGCCAGCACGTCCCCGCGCTGGCGCAGCATCCGGTCGACCAGTGCCTTGAGCACCGAGCCGCCCTCGGCGGCCCGCAACCCCTTGCCGTGGATGATCCGCACGCAGGCGATGCCCTGCGCGCGCGCTTGGGCCAGGAATTCGCGCAATCCGCGTTCGGCGCCGGGGGCACGCAGGCGGTGCAGGTCGATTTCCGCACCGAGGCTGTACTCGCCGCGCGCCAGTGCCTTGAGCACCTTCGCCGGCACCTCGTCGCGGCGCCACGCCAGCGACTCGGCGGCGTCGATCGTCGCCTCGCTCCAGGCCAGCGAGCGCGACTGCGCCAGTGCCTCGGCTTCGTCCAGCGCCTGCATGCGCGGCTCCGGTGGCGGCCGCGGCTTCTCCGGCGGCGGCGCCGGGGCATCGAGCGGGCGCACGCCGTCGACCGACCCGCGGAACAGCGCGGCGTCGTCGTCGCTCACCGGTGGCGGGGCGCGTCTGCTCATCGCAGGAAGATAACCCGGGCCGCAGTGCAGCGGCGGTGACCATCGCCCGCGGCGCATCCGTTATCATGATGTCCTTTCCGCGGGACCCCCGATGCGCGTACTGGTGAGCAACGACGATGGCGTGGAAGCCGCCGGCATCCGCGTCCTGGCCGACGGGCTGCGCGCCGCCGGGCACGAGGTCACGGTCGTCGCGCCGGACCGCGACCGCTCCGGCGCGAGCAACTCGCTGACCCTGGACCAGCCGATCCGGGTGAAGGAGATCGGCGAGCGCGTGTGGCGCGTCGGCGGCACCCCGACCGACTGCGTGCACCTGGCGCTGACCGGCCTGCTCGACGCCGATCCGGACATCGTCGTCTCCGGCATCAACAGCGCGGCCAACCTCGGCGACGACGTCATCTACTCGGGCACCGTCGCCGCGGCGATGGAAGGCCGTTTCCTCGGGTTGCCGGCGATCGCGATGTCGCTGGTCACCAGCGAGCACAGCGGCCGCCACTACGACACCGCCGCCCGCGCCGCCCTGCAGATCACCGCCCGGCTGCTGGTGGACGCGCTGCCCGCCGACACGATCCTCAACGTCAACGTGCCGGACCTGCCGTGGGAGCGGATCCGCGGATTCGAGGTCACCCGGCTCGGGCACCGGCATCGCGCCGAGGCCTGCATCCAGCAGGTCGACCCGCGCGGCCGGCCGCTGTGGTGGATCGGCCCGGCCGGCCCCGAGCAGGACGCCGGCCCGGGCACCGATTTCCATGCCATCCGCACCGGCCACATCTCGATCACGCCGATCCATGTCGACCTGACCCGCTACCAGGCGCTGGAAAAGGTCGCCAGCTGGGTCGGCGGCCTCGGCGAAGACCTGAAGCACGACGCATGACGCCACGTTTCCACACCCGCCCCGAAGCCCAGGGCCAGGGCATGACCTCGCAGCGCGCCCGCGACCGCATGATCGAACGCCTGCGCGCCGAAGGCATCGCCGACGAACGCGTGCTGGCGGCGATGCGCACGGTGCCGCGGCACCTGTTCATCGACGAGGCGCTGGCCAGCCGCGCCTACGAGGACACCGCCTTGCCGATCGGCAACGGGCAGACGATCTCGCAGCCGTGGGTGGTCGCGCGCATGACCGAGGCGCTGATCGAACACGGGCTGCCCGCGCGCGTGCTGGAAATCGGCACCGGCTCTGGCTACCAGGCCTCCGTGCTGGCGACGCTGGGGCTGGAGACCTACAGCGTCGAGCGCATCGAGGAACTGCTGCGGGTCGCCCGCCGCCGCTTCCGCCACCTCGGCCTGAACGTGCGCACGCGCCACGACGACGGCCGCGCCGGCTGGCCCGAATACGCGCCGTTCCCCGGCATCATCGTCACCGCCGGCACCGCCGCGCTGGAGCCTGCCTTGTACGAACAGCTTCCCGAAGGCGGCACCCTGGTGGCGCCGCTCGGCGGCGCGAGTGGCCAGCGCCTGCTGCGCATCCGCCGCATCGACGGCGAACTGGTGCGCGAGGACCTCGGCGGGGTCGTGTTCGTGCCGCTGCTTCCTGGCACGCTCTGATGCAGCTCTTCCGTCCCTGGTACGTGCGCGCGCTGGCCTGGGCGCGCCACCCGCGCGCGCCGCAGCTGCTGACGCTGCTGAGCTTCGTCGAGGCGATCTTCTTCCCGATCCCGCCCGAGGTGATGCTGGCGCCGATGTCGCTGGCACAGCCCAGGCGCGCGTTCTGGTTCGCGACACTGAGCCTGGCCGGGTCGATGGCGGGCATGTTCATCGGCTACGCGCTGGGTTTCTACGCGCTGGAACTGGCGATGCCGCTGGTCGAGAAGATGGGGTATGGCGACCAGTTCGAGAGCATCAAGCAGCAGGCCGCCGACAACGGCTTCTGGCTGCTGCTGATCGCCGGCTTCACCCCGATCCCGTTCAAGATCTTCACGATCGCCTCGGGCGCGGTCGGCATGCCGCTGCTGCCGTTCTTCCTCGGCGCGCTGATCGGCCGCGGCAAGCGCGTGTTCCTGGTCGCCGGTGCGATCCGCCTCGGCGGCGAACGCGCCGAACGGGCGCTGCACAAGCACATCGAGCCGGTCGGCTGGGCCGCGCTGGTGCTGTTCGTCGGACTGGTGACGTGGATCGTCGTGAAGGCGCAGGCCACATGAGCACGGTTATCCTTGGCCGCCCGTTTCCAGCCGCGAATTCCATGACCCGATCGGCCGTTCGAACCGCCTGCCTGTTGCTGTGCGTCCTGCTGCTTTCGGCGTGCGGGCACTCGCGGGTGGTCGATCGCGAGGACGGCAACCGCCGGGTGGCCGGACGCGGCGCCAGTTCGCGGCCGGCGCCGTCGGGCGCGGCGACCTATGTCGTGCAGCGCGGCGACACGCTCTACGGCATCGCTTTCCGCAACGGCCTGGACTTCCGCGACGTCGCCGCGCTCAACCGCATCCCCGCGCCTTACACCATCTATCCGGGCCAGCGGCTGGCGCTGCGGGCCAACCCTGTCGCGGTCCGGCCGACGTCGACGCGCCGCCCGTCGGCGACCGCGCCGGTGCGTTCCGCGGCCACGTCGCCGCGAACCCCGACCGTCGTGCCGCACACCACCACCCGGCCGCCGGTTTCGACGGGCAGCGCGGGGCTTCCAGCGGCGAGCGGCAGCGCGGCGGGCCCCGCCGCGGCCCCGGCCGGCCCGGCCACGCCGTCGCCGGCGTCGATCGGCCCCGGCGGCTGGCGCTGGCCGACGCAGGGCACGCTGATCGGCCGCTTCGCCGCCGGCGATCCCAAGCGCCAGGGCCTCGACATCGCCGGCGTCGCCGGCCAGGCCGTGGTCGCGGCCGCCGACGGGGTCGTGGTCTATTCCGGCGCCGGCCTGGTCGGCTACGGCGAGCTGATCATCGTCAAGCACAGCGACGAGTGGTTGTCGGCCTACGCCCACAACCGCCTGCGCCTGGTCACCGAGGGCATCGCCGTGAAGGGCGGGCAGCCGATCGCCGAGATGGGCCGCAGCGGCACCAGCCGCGACATGCTGCATTTCGAGGTCCGCCGCAACGGCAAGCCGGTCGATCCGCTGACGGTGCTGCCGGCGCGCTGACTGCGCTCAGCCGGGCAGCAGGAAGCCCGCCACCACGCGCCGCCCCTCGGTCGCCAGCACGTTGAACGTGCGGGCCGCGGCGGCGTTGTCCATCACCTCGATGCCGATCCCGCGGGTCAGCAGGGCCGCCATCGCCGCCGCCGACGGGAAGCGCTGGCGGGCGCCGGTACCCAGCAGCACCAGCGCCGGCTGCAGTTCGAGCGCCTGTTCCAGGTCGGCGGGCAGCAGGTCGGCCGCCGACGTCGGCCGCCAGTCCTCGATGATGCGTTCGGGCGACAGCAGGAAGCTGGTGGCGAGCGTGCGCTGGTTCACCAGCACGCCGGCGTCGGAGACGCCGCGCAGCACGAACGCGAAGTCGGGGTTCTCCTGCGACAGCTGCATGCGCGCCCCCCGGATCAGGCCTTGGGCAGCACGATCATCGGGTTGTCGGCATTGCGCCGGTACAGCACGGCGACGTGGCCGATGCGGGCGACCAGGGCCGCGCCGGCCCGCTGGCAGAGTTCGCCGATCCACTCGTCGCGCAGCTCGCGATCGTCCGCCACGACCCGCACCTTCACCAGCTCGTGGTGGTCCAGCGCCACGCCGGCCTCCGCCACGATGTTGTCGGTGATGCCCTTGGCACCGACCAGCAGCACCGGCTTCAGGTCGTGCGCCAGGCTGCGCAGGTAGCGCTTCTGGGGATTGCTGAGGGCGGCAGCCATGACGATCCGGACGGGGCAAAAAGGGGGCGTAGGGTATCATGGCGACCTCTCCCGACCCTTCCCGATGGCGGTGTCCACCGATGGCCCGCAGCAAGTCGAGCCCGAACTGGCTCAAGGAACACTTCGCCGACCCGTATGTGAAGAAGGCGCAGGCCGAGGGCATGCGCTCGCGCGCGGCGTACAAGCTCGAGGAACTGATCGAGCGCGACCGCCTGCTGAAGCCGGGCATGGTGGTGGTGGACCTGGGCGCGGCGCCGGGCGGCTGGTCGCAGGTGCTGCGCCGGGACCTCGGCGACCGCGGCCGGGTGATCGCCCTGGACATCCTCGACATGCCGCCGATCGCCGGCGTCGAGTTCATTCATGGGGATTTCAGAGAGGACGGCCCACTGTCGGAGCTCGAGGCGCTGCTCGGCGGCGCCCCGGTCGACCTTGTGCTTTCCGACATGGCCCCCAATATGACCGGCGTGGATACCGTGGACCAGGCCCGGGCGATGTACCTGTCCGAACTGGCCCGCGATTTCGCGGACCGCCACCTGAAGGTCGGTGGCGCGTTCCTGATCAAGCTGTTCCAGGGCGAGGGCTTCGACGCCTACGTGAAGGAACTCAGGACGCGCTACGACAAGCTGGTGATCCGCAAGCCGGCGGCATCCCGCCGCCGGTCGAATGAAGTTTATGCGTTGGCCACCGGCAGGCGCAGAGGATAAGAACGGATGAACGACCTGGCGAAGAACCTTCTGGTCTGGCTGATCGTGGCGGTGGTGCTGATCGCCGTATTCCAGAATTTCTCGCAGCCCAGCGCGGCGGCGGGCGAGCTGTCGTACAACCAGTTCATCGAAGAGGTGAAGGCCGACCGCGTCCAGGAAGTGAACATCGCCGACAACGGCATCGAGATCACCGGCAAGCGCAGCGACGGCAGCACCTTCACCACCGCCGCGCCCGAGGACGACAAGCTGATGGACACCCTGTTCGCCAACGGCGTGCAGATCGTCCAGGAGAAGCCGCCGGGCCGTTCGCTGCTGCTGTCGATCCTGTTCAACTTCCTGCCGGTGCTGCTGATCATCGGCTTCTGGTTCTTCATGATGCGGCAGATGCAGCAGGGCGGCGGCAAGGGCGCGATGTCCTTCGGCAAGTCCCGCGCGAAGCTGCAGGGCGAGAACGAGGTCAAGGTCACCCTGGCCGACGTCGCCGGCTGCGAGGAAGCCAAGGAAGAGGTCGGCGAGCTCGTCGAATTCCTGCGCGACCCGGGCCGCTTCCAGAAGCTCGGCGGCAAGATCCCGCGCGGCGTGCTGATGGTCGGTCCCCCGGGCACCGGCAAGACCCTGCTGGCGCGCGCGATCGCCGGCGAGGCGAAGGTGCCGTTCTTCTCGATCTCCGGCTCGGACTTCGTCGAGATGTTCGTCGGCGTCGGCGCCAGCCGCGTGCGCGACATGTTCGACACCGCCAAGAAGCACGCGCCGTGCATCATCTTCATCGACGAGATCGACGCGGTCGGCCGCCATCGCGGCGCCGGCCTGGGCGGCGGCCACGACGAGCGCGAGCAGACGCTGAACCAGCTGCTGGTCGAGATGGACGGCTTCGAGGGCGGCGAGGGCGTGATCGTCATCGCCGCGACCAACCGGCCCGACGTGCTCGACCCGGCGCTGCTGCGCCCGGGCCGCTTCGACCGCCAGGTCACCGTCGGCCTGCCCGACGTGCGCGGTCGCGAGCAGATCCTGCGTGTGCACATGCGCAAGGTGCCGCTGGACGTGGACGTGGAGCCGATGACCATCGCCCGCGGCACGCCCGGCTTCTCCGGCGCCGACCTCGCCAACCTCGTCAACGAGGCCGCGCTGTTCGCCGCCCGCGAGAACGGCAAGAACGTGCGCATGGA
>JAKFCL010000334.1:0-6883 GCA_036676665.1 Arenimonas sp.
GGCACCACCGCGGTGACGGTGGCGACCGAGGCGCGCTTGAGCGCGTCGATCAGCACCAGCAGCTCCATGAAGTTCTCGGCCGTGGGCGCGCAGGTCGGCTGGATGACGAACACCTCCTGCCCACGCACGTTTTCCTCGATCTCGATCTGGCATTCGCCGTCGGAGAACTTCGCCACCAGCGCCTTGCCCAGCGGGATGCCCAGCTGCCGGCACACGGCCAGGGCCAGCGGCCGGTTGGCGTTGCCGGTGAAGACCAGCAGGTTCTGCTTGCTCATGGGGCTGGCTTCCACGCTGAGGTTGAACAACGGCCGGGACACGGCGGGATGGCTGGGGCGGTAGGATTCGAACCTACGGATGCCGGGATCAAAACCCGGTGCCTTGGGCCACTTGGCGACGCCCCACCAGGTGAAACACTTGTTGCCTGCCGCGATCCGTCAGTGCAGGCCCATCGCCCGGTGCAGCGGCGACACGTCGACACCTTCGGCCACCCAGGCGCGCAGGCCCGGAGGCAGGCGCGCCAGCGCGGCATCGGCCTCGGCACGCGTGCCGAACCTGACGAAGCAGCCGCCCCCGGTCCCGGTGAGCGCCGCCGGACCGAGCTGCGACAGCGTCCGCAACAGGTCGTCGATGACCGGCGAACGGCGACGCAGCACCGGCTCGAAGGCATTGCCGAGCGCGGAGCCGGAAACGAAGCCGCGCATTGTCGCCGGCGGCGCATCCCGGGTCAAATCAGCGGCTTGGAATAGCCCGGCGGTGGGCACCATCACCCCTGAATCGACCAGCAGGTAGGCCGCGGGCGGCAGCGCGACCGGCTCGAGCAATTCGCCGACGCCTTCGGCCCAGGCGCTGCGGCCGCCGACAAACACCGGGACGTCGGCGCCGAGCTGCAGGCCGAGCCGCTGCAGCGCCGCCTCGTCCAGGCCGGCCGACCAGAGCCGGTTCAGGGCGACCAGCACGGTCGCCGCATCGGACGAGCCGCCGCCGAAACCACCCCCCACCGGAATGCGCTTTTCGACGCCGATATCGACCCCTTGGCGGATATTGGCGGTGGATTGCAGGAGTTTCGCGGCTTTCACGACGAGATCCTCCGCCGCCTCCACTCCATATCCTTCCGCGGCGACCCGACGGACGAGGCCATCGCCGCGCACCCGCAGCCGGATCGTGTCGCCCCAGTCGAGCAGCTGGAACACCGTCTGCAGCTGGTGGTAGCCATCCGGTCGCCGGCCGGTGATGCGCAGGAACAGGTTGATCTTGGCGGGCGCCGGAAACGCCTCGCCGCCTTCCGGCCCGGTCATGGCTCGCCCCAGGCCTCCACGACCAGCCGGACGCTGGCGCCTTCGCGCTCGGCGAAGACACGACGGGGCCGGGGCGGTTCGCCCGCGTCCCACTCCCGGTAGTCGACGTGCCAGCCGTGCTGGCTGATCAGCGCCGGCAGCCCCCCGGGCCCGAATTCGATTCGGGCCGGGCCGGCGGCGCGCGCCCCGCGCGCCCACGCGGCCAGCGAGGCCAGCGGGATCCGCCAGCCGGTCGCTTCCTCGAGCATCGCCTCGGCGTCGGTGCCCCGCAGTTCGCCGGCCTCCAGGCCCGAAAGCACGACTTCGCCGCCCGAACGGGCCAGCACCCAGCTGCGCCGCGTCACCGGCGCCGACAGCCGGATCGTGTAGTCGTCGCCGTGCTGGTGCCATTCGATGCGTCCGCTGCCGCCATCGCCGCCGGCGTCCACGGCCAGGCGTCCGACCAGGCTCCAGTCCGGATCCGCCGCCAGCCCGGCCTCGCGTGCCGATTGCGCCGCCAGCAGCGGGGCATCGGCGGCCGTGCGCACGGGTGTGCGCGCGCAACCGGTCGCGGCCAGAACCAGGAGCAGCAACAGCCAGCGCAGGGGCAAGGACGTCATTTCGGATATTTCTCCAGGGCCCTGAGCAGGGCGGGGTTGTCGGCGTCGAGCACGGTGCCGGCCTTCCAGACCGCCCGCGCCTCGTCGCGCTGGCCGGCGATCCACAGGGCCTCGCCCAGGTGCGCGGCGATCTCCGGGTCCTTCTGCCGGGCCCAGGCCTCGCGCAGCAGTTCCAGCGCGCGGGCATGCCGGCCCAGCCGCAGGCTGACCCAGCCGAGGCTGTCGAGTATCGGCGCCGACTCCGGCTGCAGCGCGTGAGCACGCTCCAGGAACGGCAGCGCCCCGGAAAAATCGCCGCGCCGCTCGGCCAGCATGTAGCCGTAGGCGTTGAGCGCCCGGGGGTCGGTCGGGTTGTCGTCCAGCACCTGCTTGAGGTCGGCCAGCGCCTGTTCGCCGCGGCCGGCACGGTCATGCAGCATGGCCCGGGCATAGATCATCGCCGTGTCGCCCTCGAACACGGCCAGCCCGCGGTCCAGGACGTCCAGCGCTTCGTCGGCCTGACCGGCGCCTTCCCGCAGTTCGGCCTCCAGCAGGTAACCGTCGCGGGCGCGCTCGCCGTCATCCAGCGGCTGCTGCTGCAGTTCGTGCAGGATCGGCAGCGCCTCGTCGAGGCGATCGAGCCGGGCCAGCGCGCGGGCGCGACGCAGGGTCGCCCGGTCATGGCCGGGGCCGGGTTCGACGCTGCCGTACCAGCGTTCGGCCTCGCTCCACATTTCCAGCGCCTCGGCGACGTGCCCCAGCAACAGCCGCCGGCGCGACGACGGCATCGGCGCCGACCGCTTCAATTCCGAATACAGCGCCTGCAGGCCGGTGCGATCGCCGGCGGTCACCAGCCAGCTGGCGCGCTGCCCGAACGACGCGTCGTCCTGGTCGCCGACACCCAGCAGCAGCGCCGCCATCGACTGTTCGCCGACCCGCGCCAGTTCCGCGGCGAGTGCCCGGCGCAGCTCGGGCGTCATCGCCGGCGTGTCGCGCAGGTCGAGCAGCATCCGGCGGGCACCGTCGAGATCGCCTTCCTCGCGCAGGCGAGCGGCACGCAGCATCCGGGCCCGCGGATCGTCCGGGAATCGTTCCAGGCCGGCGGCCACCACCTGGTCCGACAGCGTGCGGTCGCCGAGTCTCCGGGCCAGTCCGGCCAGCTGCAGCCAGGCCGGCATCGACACCGGCAGCATTTCCTCCCGCACCACCTCGCGAAGCACGCTGCGGGCAATCACCGCTTCGTCGCCGCGCGCCTGCGACAGCACCGCCAGCAGCGCCGAATACCCCTCGTCGCCCGGCCGGGCGAGCAGCGCCCGCACCTCGTCCATCGCCGATTCGTGTTCGCCCTGGCGCAGCGCCAGATGGATGGCCGACGTGCGCAGCTCCAGCGCGTCGGGCGCGAGGGCACGCCAGCGCGCCAGCGCCAGCTGGGCGACCGCCGACTGCCGGGCCAGCAGCGCGATCCGGGTCGCCCGCTCGGCCACCGCCGGATCCGACGAGCCCTGGGCGGCGAGCAGGTAATAGCGCGATGCCCCCGGCAGGTCGCCCCGCTGCAGCGCGAACTCGCCCGCCATCACGTCGCCGATGGGCGCGACGGGCGATGCGGACACCACCGGTGCGACGGCTCCGGCCGCCGCCGACAGGGCCAGCAGCAGCGCGAGCAACGGAACATGGCGCCGGTTCATGGGGGTTTTCGCGGCCTGGGGCTAGAATGAGCGCCGGAATCCACCTGAGAGCCCAGCCCGCGAAAGCTTAGCGCACCCCGCGCCAACGCTGGCCCCGCCGATGCCCCTGCTCGTCCTCGGACTCAACCACCAGACCGCCCCGCTGTCGCTGCGCGAACGCGTGGCGATGGACGCCGGCCAGCTGCCGGCGGCGCTCGCCGGCCTGGGCGCCGTGGCCGGCGTCGAGGAAGTCGCGCTGCTGTCGACCTGCAACCGCACCGAGATCTACGCCCAGGTCGCCGACGGGCGCGAAGCCGCGGTCGGCGACTGGCTCGCGCACCACCACGGCCTGTCGCCGGACATGCTCGCCGGCTACCTGTACCAGCACCGCGACGAGGAGGCCGTGCGCCACCTGTTCCGCGTCGCCACCGGCCTGGACTCGCTGGTGCTGGGCGAGCCGCAGATCCTCGGCCAGGTGAAGGAGGCCTGGCAGGCCGCGCGCAACGCCCACCACCTGCGCACGCCGCTCGACCGGTTGTTCCAGCAGAGCTTCTCGGTCGCCAAGCGCGTGCGCACCGACACCCGCATCGGCGCCCATCCGGTGTCGGTGGCTTTCGCGGCGGTCCGGCTGGCCCGGCAGGTGTTCAGCGAACTGGACCGCGCCACGGTGCTGCTGATCGGCGCCGGCGACACCATCGAGCTCGCCGCCCGCCACCTCGTCGACGCCGACGCCAAACGCCTGCTGGTCGCCAACCGCACGCTCGAACACGCGCAGGCGCTGGCCAGCCGCCACGGCGGATACGCGCTGCCGCTGTCGGAGCTGGAGCGGCACCTGCCGGAAGCCGACATCGTGATCAGCGCCACCGCCAGCCGCGAGCCGGTGCTGCGCCTGGGAGCGATGCAGGCGGCGCTCAGGAGTCGCCGGCACCGGCCGATGTTCCTGCTCGACCTGGCCGTGCCGCGCGACATCGAGCCGTCGATCGCCGACCTGCCCGACGTCTATCTCTACACCGTCGACGACCTGGAGCAGGTGATCGAGGAGAACCGCGCCTCGCGCCGCGAGGCCGCCCACCAGGCACAGGCGATCATCGACCTGCAGGTGGAGCACTTCATGGCCTGGTGGCGGGCGCAGGGCCGGCAGGATGCGCTGCGGGCGCTGCGCGGCCGCGGCGACGCCGCCCGCGACGAGGCGCTGGCGCGCGCACGCGAGCAGCTCGCGCTGGGCCGCGACCCGGCCGACGTGATGGTCGTGCTGGCCCACCAGCTCACCAACAAGCTGCTGCATGCCCCCTCGGCGGCGCTGCGCCAGGCCGCGCTCGACGGCGACCTGGACCTGCTGCGCGCCGCCGAACGCCTCTACCCGGCCGACGATGACTCCCAGCCTGCGCCGTAAGCTCGAGGTCCTCGCCGAAAGGCACGAGGAGATCGGCCGCCTGCTGGCCGATCCCGGCGTGCTTGCCGACAACCCGCGCTTCCGCGCGCTGTCGAAGGAATATGCGCAGCTCGAACCGGTCGCCGCCGGCCTGGCGGCCTGGTCGCAGGCGCAGCGCGACCTGCAGGCCGCCGAGGCGATGCGCGCCGACCCGGAACTGCGTGAGCTCGCCGAGGAGGAGATCCCGGCCGCCCAGGCCCGGCTCGAAGCGCTCGACGCGGACCTGGCGCTGCTGCTGGTGCCGAAGGATCCGCGCGACGAGGCCAACCTCTTCCTGGAGGTCCGCGCCGGCACCGGCGGCGACGAGGCGGCGCTGTTCGCCGGCGACCTGTTCCGCATGTACGCCCGTTACGCCGAACGCCGGCGCTGGACCGTGGAGATCGTCTCGGCCAGCGAAGGCGAGCACGGCGGCTACAAGGAGATCGTCGCCCGCATCGAGGGCCGCGGCGCCTATTCGAAGCTGAAGTTCGAGTCGGGCACGCATCGTGTGCAGCGCGTGCCGGCGACCGAATCGCAGGGGCGCATCCACACCTCCGCGGCGACCGTGGCGATCCTGCCCGAGCTGGACGAGGTGGACGAGATCGAGATCCGCGACGCCGACCTGAAGGTCGACACGTTCCGCGCCTCCGGCGCCGGTGGCCAGCACGTCAACAAGACCGACTCGGCGATCCGCATCACCCACCTGCCCTCCGGCCTGGTGGTGGAATGCCAGGACGAACGCAGCCAGCACAAGAACCGTGCACGCGCGCTGTCGCTGCTGAAGTCGAAGCTGCTCGACGCCGAACGCTCGCGGCAGGCCGCCGTGCAGGCGCAGTCGCGCCGGCTGCAGGTCGGCAGCGGCGACCGCAGCCAGCGCATCCGCACCTACAGCTACCCGCAGGGCCGCATCACCGACCACCGCGTCGAAGGGCTGACGCTGTACTCGCTGCCGCAGGTGCTCGACGGCGACCTGGACGAACTGGTGGATCGGCTGTCGCGCGAACACCAGGCCGACGAACTCAAACTGCTGACCGAAGCGGCCTGAGCCGCTGGCCGAGGAACCCCGCATGAGCGCAGACAAGGAATTCCAGCCGCTGTCGCTGTGCGTGCTGACGGTGTCGGACACGCGCGTGGCGGCCGACGACACGTCCGGCGATTTCCTCGCCGGCGCGCTGGCCGCCGAAGGCCACCGCCTGCACGAACGGGCGATCGTGCGCGACGACAAGTACGCGCTGCGGGCGCTGGTCTCGCGCTGGATCGCCGACGACGCCGTGCACGGGATCCTCGTCACCGGCGGCACCGGCTTCACCGGCCGCGATTCCACGCCGGAGGCGCTGCTGCCGCTGCTCGACAAGGAGATGCCGGGCTTCGGCGAGATGTTCCGCGTGCTGAGTTTCGACGAGATCGGCACCAGCACGCTGCAATCGCGCGCGTTCGCCGGCCTGGCCAATGCGACATTCCTGTTCGCCCTGCCCGGCTCCACGTCCGCGTGCCGCACGGGCTGGGAGAAGCTGATCCGCGCCCAGCTCGACGCCCGCACGAAGCCGTGCAACCTGGCGAATCTCCGCGGGCGGCTGCGCGAGAAGTGAGACATCCTCGCGCGGAGATTCCCCACGATTCGCGTTGCGGATCGCGGGCCCCCCGCCTTTGCTCTCCGATCCCCGCGCCTTCGGCGCGCCCCCTTACCAAGGGGGCTGCCCTCCATGAAAGTTGTCGGCAAGCGGGTAGGATCGGAGTCGGGTTCCAGGGAGAGGTGGCATGGGCAAGCTCAAGCGGAAGGAATACGAGGAGGCGCTGGAAGGCCTGCAGGTTGAACTGAACCGCATGGCGCGCTGGCTGCAGCATTCGCGGCGGCGCCTGGTGGTGCTGGTCGAGGGCCGCGACACCGCCGGCAAGGGCGGCGTCATCAGCGCGATCGCCGACTGCCTGAACCCC
>JAKFCL010000335.1:0-5564 GCA_036676665.1 Arenimonas sp.
GTCCGATGCCGACACCGCGGCGCTGGTGCGCCACCTGCAGTCGCTGCCGCCGTCGGACAACGCGCCCGGCGACTTCGAGATCCGCCCGCTCGGCCACGTGCTGTACCTGTTCGGCAAGCTGCATCTGGTGCCGGCGAAGGACATCGACCACGCGCCGCGCGCCCGCCGGGCGCCCGACGAAGCCGCCAGCGCCGATTACGGCGCCTATCTCGCGCAGGTCTGCACCGGCTGCCATGGTGCCGATCTGGCCGGCCAGCGGGTGCCCGGGACGCCGCCGGAACTGCCCGCGGCGGCGAACCTGACCCCGCATGCCGACGGCCTGCGCGGGTGGACCGAAGCCGACTTCATCCGGGCGATCCGCCAGGGCAAGCGCCCCGACGGGAGCGATGTGGACCCGTTCATGCCGTGGCGCACTTACGCGGCGATGACCGATCTGGAGCTGCAGGCGCTGTGGCAGCACCTCTCCCGGTTGCCCGCGCTGCCCGACAAGGCCGGCTGATCCGCGACGCGGCTCAGGCCCGCTGGTAGGCCAGCGGGTCGTAGCGCTCCATGAATCGCGCCGGGTTCGCCAGCGCCGTGAACCGGTGCCGCGCGTACAGCGCGTGCGCGTCGGCGGTGGCGAGCAGGAAGCGGCGCAGGTGCTGCAGGTCCGGGTGCGCGTCGATCGCCGCCATGATCGCCTTGGCGATGCCGCGGCCGCGGAACGCCGGCAGCACGAACACATCGGCCAGGTAGGCGAACGTCGCCCGGTCGCCGATCACGCGCGCGAAGCCGGCCTGGCGGCCGTCGACGAGTGCGCTGAAGCACAGCGAGTTCGCCAGCGCGCGCGCCACCACGTCGCGCGGGATGCCGGGGCACCAGTAGGCGTCGCGGCTCAGGAAGCCGTGCACGACGTCGAGGTCGATGTCGGCCGGGTCGGTGCTGATGCGCAGGTCGGTCATGCGGGGTTTCCGTGTCGACGCGGGGAGGCGTCGCGCCCAGGTCCGAGCATTGCAAACGCGCCGTGGGCGCTCAAGGGTCGGGCGGCCTAGAATTGCCGTTCCGACCCTGCCGGCAATGCCATGTCCCGCCTCGTCCTGATCGACGGCTCGTCCTATCTCTACCGCGCGTTCCACGCGCTGCCGCCGCTGACCGCGCCGGACGGGTCGCCGACCGGCGCGCTGTTCGGCATCGTCAACATGCTGCGGGCGACGCTGAAGGAAGGCCCGGACTACGTCGCGTTCGTCTGCGACGCGTCCGGCCCGACCTTTCGCGACGAGATCTACCCGGACTACAAGGCCACGCGCGCGCCGATGCCCGACGACCTGCGCGCCCAGGTGCAGCCGATGATGCGCATCGTCGAGGCGCTCGGCTTCCCGATCCTGTGCGAGCCGGGCGTCGAGGCCGACGACGTGATCGGCACGCTGGCGCTGCAGGCGCACGCGGCCGGCATCCCGGTGATGATCTCGACCGGCGACAAGGACTTCGCCCAGCTGGTGCGTCCCGGCATCACGCTCGAGAACACGATGACCGGCAGCGTCCTCGACGACGCCGGCGTGTTCGCCAAGTTCGGCGTGCGCCCCGACCAGATCGTCGACCTGCTGTCGCTGATGGGCGACACCGTCGACAACATCCCGGGCGTCGACAAGTGCGGGCCGAAGACCGCGGCGAAGTGGCTCGGTGAATACGGCACGCTCGACGCGGTGATGGCCGCCGCCGACCGCATCGGCGGCAAGATCGGCGAGAACCTGCGCGCGGCGTTGCCGCGGCTGCCGCTGAACCGGCGGCTGGTGACGATCAAGACCGACGTGGCGTTGCCGCTGCCGCCGACCGCGCTGTCGCTGCGCGCCCGCGACGTCGAGGCGCTGCGCGAGCTGTACACGCGTTACGGGTTCCATGCCGCGCTGCGCGACCTCGATGGTGGCGCGGCGGCGGGCGGCCCCGGCAGTGCCGCCACGTCGCGGGCGTCGACCGGTGCGGGCGCCGGCGCGGGAGCGGGGGGCGCCGCCGATGCGCCGCCCGACCCGGCGCTGGCCGCGCCCGGCACCTACGAGTGCGTCACCGACCTGGCCCGGCTGCAGGTGTGGATCGAGAAGCTTCGCGCCGCGCCGCTGGTGTCGTTCGACACCGAAACCGACTCGCTCGACCCGATGCGCGCGAACCTGGTCGGCCTGAGCTTCGCGGTGGAGCCGGGCGAGGCGTGTTACGTCCCGGTCGGACACGATTATCCCGGCGCTCCGCCGCAGCTCGACCGCGCGCAGGTACTCGAGGCGCTGCGGCCGCTGCTCGAGGATCCCGGCAAGCCCAAGCTCGGCCAGCACGGCAAGTACGACCTGCACATCCTGCGCCGGCACGGCGTCGACGTGCGCGGTTATGCCGAGGATTCGATGCTCGAGAGCTTCGTCTGGAACGCCGGCGGCCTCCGCCACGACATGGACACGCTGGCGCAGAAGTACCTGGGCTACGAAACGATCCGCTACGAGCAGGTGGCCGGCAAGGGCGCCAAACAGATCCTGTTCTCGCAGGTCGCGCTCGACGACGCCACCCGCTACGCCGCCGAGGACGCCGACGTGACCTTGCGCCTGCACCGCGTGCTGTCGGCGAAGCTGGCGACCGAGCCGACGCTGCAGGCGGTCTACCGCGACATCGAGATGCCGCTGGTGCCGGTGCTGGCGCGCATGGAGGCGGCCGGCGTGCTGATCGACATGGCCGAGCTGCGCCGCCAGAGCGGCGACCTCGGCAAGCGCATGCTCGCCGCGCAGCAGCGCGCGCACGAGATCGCCGGCCGCGCCTTCAGCCTGGACTCGCCCAAGCAGCTGTGCCAGCTGCTGTTCGAGGAACTGAAGCTGCCGGTGATGGTGAAGACGCCGTCGGGGCAGCCGTCGACCAACGAGGAGGCGCTGGAGGCCATCGCCGACCAGCACGAACTGCCCCGGCTGATCCTCGATTACCGCGGCCTGGCGAAGCTGCGCAACACCTACACCGACAAGCTGCCGGAGATGATCAATCCGCAGACCGGCCGCGTGCACACCAGCTACCACCAGGCCGGTGCCGCGACCGGACGGCTGAGTTCGAACGATCCGAACCTGCAGAACATCCCGATCCGCACCGAGGACGGTCGCCGCATCCGCACCGCGTTCGTGGCGCCGCCGGGCCGGCAGGTGGTCGCCTGCGACTACTCGCAGATCGAGTTGCGCATCATGGCGCACCTGTCGGAGGACCCGAACCTGATCCGCGCGTTCGAGGGCGGCCAGGACGTGCACCGGGCGACCGCCGCCGAGGTGTTCGGCGCCACGCCCGAAACGGTGACGCGCGAGCAGCGCAGCGCCGCCAAGGCGATCAACTTCGGCCTGATGTACGGCATGAGCGCGTTCGGCCTCGCCCGCCAGCTCGGCATCGGCCGTGGCGAGGCGCAGGACTACATCGCGCTGTACTTCGCCCGCTATCCGGGCGTGCGCGACTTCATGGAGCGGGTACGGCAGCAGGCGCGCGAGTCGGGCTACGTCGAGACGGTCTTCGGCCGTCGCCTGCAGCTCAACGAGATCCACTCGCGCAACCAGGCCCAGCGTGCGGGTGCCGAGCGCGCGGCGATCAATGCGCCGATGCAGGGCACGGCCGCCGACATCATCAAGCGCGCGATGGTGTCGGTGGACGGATGGCTGGGCGGGCACGCGGGGCGCGCGCTGATGATGATGCAGGTGCACGACGAACTGGTCTTCGAGGTCGACGCCGACTTCGTCCCGGAGCTCGTCGCCGCGGTGCGCGAGCGCATGGAATCGGCCGCGTCGCTGCGCGTGCCGCTGGTGGTGGATGTGGGGGTCGGCGCGAACTGGGACGAAGCGCACTGATCGGCCGGAATACCGTGCGTTTTCAGCTACTTCCGCGCGAATGAACACGTCCTGAATCCAACAAATCTTTAACGTGGCCGTTCACGAACTTCTCATGCGTGGGGCGGTCTACTACGTGCGTCGGATGCAAGGTCCGGCGCAGGATCACTCCCTCCCCTGAGTGGATCCAACCGGAGCCAGGTTCTCCCCAACCTGAGTCTCCAAACCTGACCCCGCGGGCTTCCCCTGGCCCGCGGGGTTTTTATTTGTCCACGTCGGCGTGCGCGGCCGGTTCGCCGAGCCAGTCGCGCGGACGCAGGTAATCGGCCAGCCGCGCCTCGGCGCTGCCGGGCTCCGGGGTCCAGGCATATTCGAAGCGCACGCGCGGCGGCAGGCTCATCAGGATGCTCTCGGTGCGGCCGCCGCTCTGCAGGCCGAACAGCGTGCCGCGGTCCCACACGAGGTTGAACTCGACGTAGCGCCCGCGGCGATAGAGCTGGAACTCGCGCTCCCGCTCGCCGTACGGCGCGTCCCTGCGGCGCTCGACGATCGGCAGGTAGGCGTCCAGGAAACCTTCGCCGACCGCGCGCGTGTAGGCGAAGTCGGATTCGAACCCCTGTTCCTGCAGGTCGTCGTAGAACAGCCCGCCGACGCCACGGGCCTCGCCGCGGTGCTTGAGGAAGAAGTAGCGGTCGCACCATTCCTTGTGGGCGCGGTAGCGCGCCTCGCCGCCGAACGGTCCGCACAGCGCGCGCGCGGTGCGGTGCCAGTGCCGCA
This sequence comes from Arenimonas sp., assembly GCA_036676665.1. Taxonomy (GTDB): domain Bacteria; phylum Pseudomonadota; class Gammaproteobacteria; order Xanthomonadales; family Xanthomonadaceae; genus Arenimonas. The sequence goes on from JAKFCL010000335.1 coordinate 4,584, forward strand.
CGTCGTCGTCGACCGGGTAGAACGGGGTCAGGTCGAAGCCGCCGCCGAACCAGCAGATCGGTTCGCGGCCATCGGGTCGCGCCTCGAAGAAGCGCACGTTCGCATGCGCGGTCGGCACGTGCGGATTGCGCGGGTGGATCACCAGCGACACGCCGGCGGCGCGCCACGGCGCGCCGGCCAGTTCCGGCCGGTGCGCGGTCGCCGACGGCGGCAGCGTCGCGCCCGACACATCGGAGAAGCCGACGCCGGCCTGCTCGAACACCGCCCCGTCCTTCAGCACCCGGGAACGCCCGCCGCCGCCTTCCGGGCGCTGCCATTCGTCCTGCTGGAATCGACCGCCGTCGACGCCTTCCAGTCCGGCGCAGATCCGGTCCTGCAGGGTTCGCAGCCAGGCGTGGACGCGTTCGAATTCGCTCATGGACGGGCCTGTTCGGGGGGCGCGCCATGATAGCCGGGCGTGCCCGCCGCTATAATCGCGCCGGCAATGGACGCCCCCGCCCCCTCCCGCCTCCGCATCGTTCCCGGACGAACCGCCGAGGCCCTGATCCCCTTCGTGTTCGAGGCCGGCGCCGCCGCGCCGCTGGCGATCGGCTGCGCGCCGCTGGCCGGGCCCGCGGGCGAAGCCTGGCTGGCCGGTCCGATCGGCGAATCGGCCAATACCCGCGGCGCCGCCTGGGCGCATGGCGACCACTACGCGATGGTCGCGCTGAGCATCGACGAGGTCGAAGGCGACATCGAGGCCGCGGCCGCGATCGCCTACGAGCGCCTGCTGGTCGCCGTGCGGCCGTCGGCGCATCCGTACCTGCTGCGGATCTGGAACTACTTCGCGGCGATCAACCGCGGCGACGGCGACCAGGAGCGCTACCGGCGCTTCTGCGTCGGCCGGGCGCGCGGCGTCGACGGCATGTTCAACGATCCGCCGCCGGCGGCCACCGCGATCGGTACCGACGGCGAACCGGGCCGCCTGCAGGTCGTCGCGCT